>NZ_JBQERN010000012.1:0-118440 GCF_056535105.1 Ruegeria sp. O5
CGGCAAAACGCTCCGGCCACCCGTCCCATAATCGCCCTCAGCGAAGGCAACGACCCCCGCATCACAAAAGGGGCCATCAACGCGCAGAGGGCCAATCTGGCCGATATCATTCTGGTTGGCCCGTACGCCGAGGTCGAAGCAGCCCTGAAAGAACAGGGGGCTGCTGCCTCTCGGGGCGTTGAGATCCATGACCCCAAGACTTCGGACCTGACCGAAGAGTTTGCCGAGGCCTTTTTCGAACTGCGCCGGCATAAAGGCGTCGATCGGGCCAAGGCCCGTGCCGCCGTTGAAACACCCCCCGTCTATGCCGCCATGCTGGTGCGCAGCGGACGTGCCACCGGCACCGTAGGAGGGGCCGTTCACACGACCGGCGAAATCGTCCGTGCGGCGATCCAGGTGATTGGCATGGCCCCCGATGCAGGAATGGTGTCGTCTTTCTTCCTGATGTACCCGCCGGAAAACGCTCAGCCCGGGGCGCGGGCGATGCTGTATTCCGATTGCGGGCTGGTCATCAATCCGACAGCGAGCGAGCTGAGCAAGATCGCCATCGCATCCGCCACATCCGCCCGGACGCTGCTGCAGGTCGATCCAAAGATCGCGATGCTCAGCTTTTCCACCAAGGGCAGCGCCAAGCATCCCGACGTGGACAAGGTGATCGAGGCCACTGAGGCGCTGCGCCAGGCCGCGCCAGATCTGAACGTCGACGGTGAACTGCAATTCGACGCCGCCTTTGTACCTTCGGTTGGCGAGCGAAAATCGCCGGGTTCGTCTGTCGCCGGGCAGGCCAACGTGATGATCTTTCCCAACCTTGATGCTGGTAATATCGGCTACAAGATCACCCAAAGGTTGGGGGGCTACACCGCCATTGGTCCGGTTTTACAGGGACTGGCCAAACCCGCCAACGACCTGTCCCGCGGATGCAGCGCCGAGGATGTGACCCAGATGATCGCCGTGACCGCGCTACAAGCAAATGGACTGTAACACTTAATTTACGCACCGCCCCGGAACGATGTTCTAAAATACCGAGGAAACTGACAAAATCCTCCTGACATAACCAACTGGACCCGCAAATGACCCATCAGCAGCCGATCCTTGATACGTCACCGAAAGTCTCGGACGAAATCCGCAGGACCACCTGCTACATGTGCGCTTGTCGATGCGGCATCAACGTCCACATGAAAGACGGCAAGGTTGCTTATATCGAAGGCAATCGCGACCACCCGGTGAACAAGGGAGTCCTGTGTGCCAAGGGGTCTGCCGGGATCATGCAGGTCAATGCCCCCTCGCGCCTGCGCAAGCCACTGAAACGGGTCGGCCCGCGTGGCTCGGGCGAATTTGAGGAGATCAGTTGGGACGAAGCGCTGGAACTGGCGGTCAGCTGGCTGGAGCCGATCCGTAAAGACAACCCGGAAAAGCTGGCCTTTTTCACCGGCCGGGACCAAAGCCAGAGCTTCACCAGCTTCTGGGCGCAAAACTTCGGAACCTGCAACTATGCGGCGCATGGCGGCTTTTGTTCGGTCAATATGGCTGCGGGCGGCATTTATACGATGGGCGGCGCATTCTGGGAATTCGGCCAGCCTGATTGGGACCACACCAAACTGTTCATGTTGTTTGGCGTGGCCGAAGACCACGACTCCAACCCGATCAAAATGGGTATTGGCAAGATCAAGGCGCGCGGTGCACGTGTTATTGGCGTCAACCCTATCCGCAGCGGATACAACGCTGTCGCTGATGATTGGGTCGGCATCACACCGGGAACTGACGGACTGTTCATCCTGTCATTGATCCATGTGCTGATGAAAGCCGGAAAGATCGATCTCGACTATCTCAGCCGCTACACCAACGCCCCGGTTTTGGTGGACGCGTCCGAAGGCGCCGGAAACGGCCTGTTCCTGCGCGACGATGACGGAAAGCCCCTGGTCATCGACCGGAATACAGGCAAGCTGACGGCCTTCGACACGCCTGGCGTTCGCCCGGATTTGTCGGCGGTCTACGAAAACGACGGTGTCGTTCATCGCCCTGTGTTTCACTTGATGGCAGAAAAATACCTGTCCGAGGAACACGCGCCCGAAGCGGTTGCCGAAAAATGCGGCATTCCCGCCAAGCGCATTCGCGCGATTGCCGCGGAACTGGCGCGCGTCGCCTTTGACGAGGCGTTTGAGCTCGATCACGAATGGACCGATTTCCGGGGCGAGAAACACACAAAGATGATCGGTCGCCCTGTCGCGATGCACTCGATGCGCGGCGTTTCGGCTCATGCCAATGGTTTCCAGACCTGCCGCGCGCTGCACGTGCTGCAAATCATCCTTGGCACGGTCGAGGTTCCCGGCGGCTTCCGCTTCAAGCCCCCCTACCCCAAACCGGTCGAGGCGCACCCGACACCGCATTGCAAGGTGACGCCCAATTCTCCGCTGGATGGCCCGCATCTGGGGTTTGTCCGCGGCCCGGAACACCTTGCACTGAAGGAAGATGGCAGCCCCGCGCGGATCGACAAGGCGTTCACCTGGGAAAACCCGATGTCCAGTCACGGGCTGATGCATATGGTGATCTCGAACGCACATGCGGGCGACCCGTATAAGATCGATACGCTGTTCATGTACATGGCCAACATGTCGTGGAACTCGACCATGAACACCAAGGGTGTCATCGAGATGCTGACGGACAAAGATGAAAACGGCGATTACGTGATCCCGCGCATCATCTATTCGGACGCCTATTCTTCCGAGATGGTGGCCTACGCGGACCTCATCCTTCCGGACACGACCTACCTCGAACGCCACGACTGTATTTCGCTGCTGGATCGCCCGATTTGCGAGGCGGATGCGGCCGCTGACGCAATCCGCTGGCCTGTGATCGAACCGGACCGCGACGTGCGCGGATTTCAGTCAGTATTGATCGATCTCGCTAACCGCATGAAACTTCCGGGTTTCACCCATGAAGACGGCAGCGCAAAATGGGTCGATTACGCCGACTACATCGTCAATCACGAACGCAAGCCGGGTATTGGCCCGCTGGCCGGATTCCGCGGTGAAAACGCCGACAAGGAAGGGCGCGGAGAGGTCAACCCGGATCAGTTGAACCGCTATATCGAAAACGGCGGCTTCTACGTGGCGCATATCCCGCAAGGCGCGGATTACTACAAACCGTGGAATGCAGCCTATCAGGAATGGGCCGTGGGCATGGGGCTCTATGACAGCCCGCAGCCATACCTATTCCAACTCTACTCCGAACCGATGCGCAAGTTTCAGCTGGCAGCCGAAGGCCATGGCGACCGACAGCCGCCTGATCATTTGCGCCAGCGGATCAAAGACACGATGGACCCGCTTCCGATCTGGTACGAAACCGATCAGCACGGCAACGACGGCTTCACAGTCAACGCGCTGACCCAGCGCCCGATGGCGATGTATCACAGCTGGGGCACGCAAAACGCCTGGCTGCGGCAATTGCACGGGCGAAATCCGCTTTATGTTCCGACCAGGCTGATGCGCAAGCACGGCCTGAACGACGGAGATTGGGCCAAAATCACATCCCCTCATGGTGAGATTACGGTCCCTGTGATGGAAATGGCCGCGCTGAACGACAACACCGTCTGGACATGGAACGCCATCGGCAAACGCAAAGGCGCCTGGGCCCTGCAAGAGGACGCGCCCGAGGCCACCAAGGGTTTCCTGCTCAACCACCTGATCCACGAATTGCTGCCGCCAAAAGGCGACGGGCTACGTTGGGCCAATTCCGACCCCATTACTGGTCAGGCCGCATGGTTTGACCTGAAGGTGAAAATCGAAAAGGCCGACGCGCCCGCCGATGCCCAAAGCCAGCCTCATTTTGACCCAATCAAATCACCGGTAGGAACGGGCCCTGCGAATTTGGCGTGGAAGGTGGGCAAATGACCCGGATCCGCACTTCATCTGGCCACAAATATCCCGGGGGTGAATTGAGCCGCAGGCTCAAGAGGGGGCTGGCCCCCTCACCCGTCCTCAACAGCACAGGTATCCTGACATGACCCAGCTACCGAACTCCACCGAGCGCAAGATGGGTCTGGTGATCGACCTGGACACCTGCGTTGGTTGCCATGCCTGCGTGATTTCCTGCAAAGGCTGGAACACGGAGAATTATGGCGCGCCACTGTCCGATCAGGATGCCTATGGCGCCAATCCTTCGGGCACTTTCTTGAACCGCGTGCATTCCTACGAGGTGCAACCGGCGGAAGGGCACGCGCAACTGATCCATTTCCCTAAATCCTGCCTGCATTGCGAAGATGCGCCCTGTGTTACCGTGTGCCCGACCGGGGCCAGCTACAAGCGGGTCGAAGATGGCATCGTGCTGGTTAATGAAAGCGACTGTATCGGGTGCGGCCTGTGTGCCTGGTCCTGCCCCTATGGCGCGCGTGAACTGGACAAGGCCGAGGGGGTGATGAAGAAATGCACACTCTGCGTCGACCGGATCTATAACGAGAACCTGCCCGAGGTGGACCGGATTCCCTCCTGTGTCCGAACCTGTCCGGCGGGCGCGCGGCACTTTGGCGATCTGGGCGATCCGGACAGCGACGTCAGCAAGCTTGTTGCGGATCGCGGCGGAATGGACCTGATGCCCGAAATGGGCACCAAACCCGTCAATAAATATCTGCCGCCGCGCCCGAAAGACACGGTGGAAGATCAGATCGACATCCTGGCCCCCCTGTTGGCACCTGTCGCTGAAGAGCCCAAGGGCTTCCTCGGCTGGCTCGACAAGACGTTGGAGAAACTCTGATGCATCCTGCACCCTCCGTCATCCTCTTTACCACCCTGTCCGGTCTGGGCTTCGGCCTGCTCTTCTTTCTTGGTCTTGGCCTTCCGGCTGTCTCGGGTTGGGTGGCCTTTGTGTTCTTCGCCATTGCTTACGGTCTGGCCGTCGGAGGGCTGATGGCCTCGACCTTCCATCTCGGCCACCCAGAACGGGCCTGGAAGGCTTTTACTCAATGGAAAACGAGCTGGCTCAGCCGTGAGGGCTGGTGTGCCGTGCTCGCCCTGGTCGTCATGGGGCTTTACGCGATTGGCGTGGTGTTTCTGGATCGGCAATGGAGCCTGCTGGGTTGGATCGGAGCGTTGATGTCACTGGCGACCGTGTTCACGACTTCGATGATCTACACGCAACTCAAGACCATCCCGCGCTGGAATATGAACCTGACCCCCGCCATGTTCCTGAGCTTCAGCCTGGCAGGTGGTGCGTTGCTGGCTGGCCAGACACGGGTTGCCATTCCGCTTCTGCTGATCGCCGCTTTGGTTCAAATCCTGTATTGGAAGAAAGGCGACAAAGCGCTGGAAGCATCCGGAACGAATCTGGGCACAGCCACAGGTTTGGGTAACCGGGGTACCGTCAGAGCGTTCGAGCAACCGCATACCGGTACCAACTATCTGCTGCGTGAGTTTGTTCATGTGGTCGGGCGCAAACATGCCGATAAGCTAAGGGTGATCTCGTTTGTATTGGCCTTTGTCCTGCCGGTTCTGTTTCTGGTCCTGCCATTCAACCATTTCCTGGCCCTGCTGGCAGTGGCATCGCATCTGGCAGGCATCGCGACCTCGCGCTGGTTGTTCTTTGCGCAGGCTGAACATGTCGTAGGGCTTTATTACGGCAAACGCTGAGGGGGCTCTGCCCCCGCCGCGGCAAGCCGCGGCTCCCCCGGGATATTTTTGGCCAGATGAAGTTTGGATCCTGAAAACCAAAAAGGCGGCACTCGGTAGTCGAGGCCGCCTTTACTGGTTTCTGAAGGCCGGGTTAGATGAGGCCCGCGTGTGCCATTGCCGCATCAATCGCGGCTTTTGTGTTGTCTTCCAGCTCAGTCAGAGGTGAGCGGACTTCGGTGCTGCAGAGACCCAGTTTGCTGAGCGCGTATTTGGCGCCGACCAACCCGGGTTCTATAAAGATCGCTTCGTGCAGCGGCATCAGCTTGTCCTGGTATTCCAGTGCCTTTGCATAATCGCCCGACAATGTGGCCTGCTGGAATTCGGCGCATAGCCTGGGAGCCACGTTTGCGGTGACTGAAATGCATCCGACACCGCCATGGGCGTTAAAACCCAGTGCAGTGGCGTCTTCACCGGATAGCTGGCAGAAGTCCTTGCCACAGATCGCACGCTGCTGGCTGACGCGCGCCAGATCGCCCGTCGCATCCTTGACCCCGACAATACGCGGCAACCGGGCCAGTTCGCCCATGGTGGCCGGGGTCATGTCGATGACCGATCGCCCGGGAATGTTGTAGATGATGATCGGAATATCCGCAGCCTCGTGCAGGGCTTGGAAATGCGCGATCAGGCCGCGTTGAGTCGGTTTGTTGTAGTAAGGCGTGACAACCAGCGCCGCATCGGCACCAACTTTTTCGGCGAACTGAACGAACCGGACGGCTTCGACCGTGTTGTTCGACCCGGCACCGGCAATAACCGGCACACGGCCAGCAGCCGTTTTGACCACTTCTTCGATGACCGTTTCGTGTTCGTCATGGCTGAGCGTCGGGCTTTCGCCGGTGGTTCCAACAGGCACCAACCCGGTCGAGCCTTCGGAGATCTGCCATTCGACCAGATGTTTAAGCGTCTTCAGGTCCAACTCGCCGTTGTTGAACGGAGTGACGAGGGCTGGCATCGAGCCTTTGAACATGACACGCTCCTTAAGGTGCATTTTGCAGTTTTTACGCCGCGGCCTCTCACGTTTCCAGCTTTGTGAGTTGATCCCGGCGGCGCAGGGTTTATCCTCACAGGCTCTATCCTCGGTTGGTTGGGAAATGCAAGGGATGACACGCTTTCTGGCACTGTTGACTGGTGTGATTCTATACGCAGCGGCGACACCGCAAGCCGCACGCGCGGACGCGGCCGGTGATTTGCGCGCGGGGCTTTATGAAATGCGCAAGGGCGACTGGAACGCAGCGCTGCGCGTATCGGGCCAGCGCGGCTCGGTCTCGCGCGATGTCATCGTCTGGCACTGGTTGCGTGAGGGGTTTGGAAGCTCGGGCGATGTGCTGGTGTTTCTCGAACGCCGCGCGGACTGGCCCGGTCTGGATTGGCTGCGCCGCAAGGGTGAGCCGGCCTTTACCGGGGCCGATCCGGACAGGGTTCTGAAGTTTTACGCTGGCTTACCCCCTCAGACTGCTGAAGGCGCGCTGAACTATGCGGTGGCCCTAAAGGCCAAAGGGCGCATTGGCGAGGCGGAAGTCGATATCGTGACAGCCTGGCGTACCATGCCAATGGGGTCGGGGTTACAAAAGGACTATCTGGAGAATTTTGACAAACTGCTGAAGCCGCACCATGCCGCGCGGCTGGACCGGATGCTGTGGGATGGCCATTTGGTCAGTGCTGAACAGATGCTGCCCCTGGTCACCACCGATGAGCGCAAGCTGGCCGAAGCGCGAATCGCGTTGCAGAAACGCCAGCCGGGCGTAGACGGCAAGGTGGCGGCGGTGCCGAATTCGCTGGCAGATGCGCCGGGGCTGGCATTCGACCGTTTTGTCTGGCGCGACAAGAAAGAACTGGATGACAGCGCCGTCGACCTGATGCTGGCACGTTCAACCGGACCGGAGGCCCTGGGCGAGCCTGACAAATGGGCCGAGGGACGCCGCCGTCTGGCCCGGCTCGAGATGCGATCGGGGCGGGCAGCGCGTGCTTATGACGTGGCCGCCAAGCACCATATGACCCCGGAAATGGGATATTCCTATGCGGATCTGGAGTGGCTGGCCGGGTTTCTGGCCCTGCGCAAGCTGAATGACCCTGCCACAGCCGTGCGACACTTCCAGAATTTTTCGGATGCCGTGCAATCGCCAATCTCGAAAGGGCGCGGCGGCTATTGGCTGGGGCGGGCTTACGCCGAGCTTGGGGACGCAGACAAAGCCTATGAGGCCTACGCCATGGGCGCGGATCATCAGACCTCTTTTTATGGTTTGCTGGCGGCGGAACGGATCGGACGACCATTTGACAAGGAACTGGCCAATCCGCGTCGCGCCCCGCATTGGCGTCAGGCTGAGTTCGCCGATTCCAGCGTTCTGGAAGCCGGGCTGCTGTTGCTCAAGGCCGGCGAAGACAACTTGTCCGAGAGGTTCCTGACCCATCTTGTCGAAGGTCTTGACCCTGTGCAGGCCAATCAGTTGGGCGACCTTGCGATTGAGCTGAAACAGCCGCATCTGGCCGTGATGATCGCCAAGCGGGCAGCGACCACGGGCACCGTTTTGCCTGCGGCCTATTACCCAGTTCATCCGGTGGCCGACATGCGTCTGCCAATGGCCAAGGAAATGACGCTGGCCATCGCGCGGCGCGAAAGCGAATTTGATCCGGTTGTCGTCAGCGGCGCGGGGGCGCGCGGCCTGATGCAAGTGATGCCAGCAACAGCCAAGCTGGTGGCCGGAGAACTGGGGATACTCAGCGGCCATCAGACCGGTCGGTTGACGTCGGACTGGCAATACAATGCCAAGCTTGGCGCCAACTATCTTTCGGGCCTTGCGACCGAGTTCAACGGGAATGTCGTCATGATGGCGGCCGGATACAATGCCGGTCCAAAGCGCCCGATCTCGTGGATGGAACGCTATGGTGATCCGCGCACCGGTGAGGTGGATATCGTAGACTGGATTGAGACCATTCCGTTCAATGAGACGCGCAATTATGTGATGCGCGTGACCGAAAGCCTGCCGGTCTACCGCGCCCGTCTGGGGCAGCCCGCCCTGCCGGTTCCGTTTTCGCAGGAACTGATCGGATCATCGCTGGCGGCGTTCGCGCCATAAGGTAAACAGACCTGCGGCCACAACAATCGCTGCGCCCGTGACAACTTCGGGGCGCAGTTTTTCACCAAAGATCGAAATCCCCAGAATCGCGCTCCAGACAAGGTGGAAATAGGCGAAGGGTTGGACGGCGCTGGCTTCGGCCATCTCATAACATTTGATCAGCAGCCAGTGCCCCGTTGCCCCGCTGACGCACAGCAACGCCATCCACAGCCAGTCGCTGCGGGCCATTGGCTCCCAGAACCACATTCCAAAAAGGGTCATGGCGATGGCACCAACAACGCCGGTCCAGAAAAAGCTGGTGGCCGTGCTGTCCTGACGTGCGACATAGCGTGTCAGCAGGCCGTAAATCGCAAACAGAAACGCCGAGATCAGCGGTATGACGGCCCAAGGATCAAAAACACCAACGCCCGGCTGCAGAATGATCAGAACACCAATGCAACCGACACCGATCGCAACCCAGCGCCGCCATCCAACCTTTTCACCCAGAACCGGCCCGCTCAGCGCGGCGACAAGCAGGGGATAGCTTATGAAAACGGCCATACTGTCGATCAGACCGAGCACTGTGAAACCGAACACGGCGACGCAGATCTCGGTGGCCAGCAGCAGGCCCCGCAGGATTTGAAGCCCCATCTGGTTCGTCTGCATGGCCGCCCTTAACCCGCCGGAAGATCGCGCCGCCAGTGCAATGACAAAGGCCGCAAAGAACCAATAGCGGATCATCACCACCATGTAGGTGTTATAGGTTCCGGCCAAATGGCGTGAGATACCGTCCTGCAAGGCAAAGACAATCGTCGCGCCCACCATCAGGGCGATACCCGCACCTGCATTGTTTTTCTGCGTCATGCCTTGAGCGCCCGCGTCATGTGCCGCTTGCGGCCATAGCCGGATGTACGGGTGACGGTGAAACCGGCATCCTGAAGCCCGCGGCGAACAAACCCGGCGGCCGTATATGTGGCTGCCGTGCCATCGGTGGCAGTATGCGCCGCCACTTGCTGCATCAGCTCTGCCCCCCACAATTCAGGGTTCTTAGCCGGAGAGAACCCGTCAAGGAACCAGGCGTTGGCCATGCCTGCCCATTGCGGCAGGCTGTTGCGCGCATCGCCGATGATCACTTCGCATTGAAGGGTTTCAAGATTGCAGGCGTGTCCTGTCCAATGGGCCAGAAACCGGCTGCTCCACGGGTGTAACTCGGGGAAGGCCTCAAGCGCGCGACGCATATCATCCGTGGCCATGGGAAAGGCTTCGAAACTGGTGAACCGAAGCGGGCCTGTTTGGCCGGATTTCTCCCATTCAGACCAAACCGTCAGCAGGTTCAGACCGGTGCCAAAGCCCATCTCGGCAATATGAAACCCCGGCGCAAAGCGTTCTGGCAGACCATTGCCTGCCAGAAACACATGGCGCGTCTCTTCCAGCCCGTTCTGCAACGAGTAATAGGGATCGTCGAAACGGTCCGAGACCGGTATATGATCCTCGGTCCACGTCAATTCGGCATGCTGGTCTGCCATCGGGGAATCCTGTAGCTAAGCGGCGCGACACTGAACAAGGAAAAGGGAATTGGCAATGGTCGATGTGACGGTTCGCGGGGCAGGAATTTTCGGCCTGTCCATCGCGTGGACCTGCGCCCGGCGGGGCGCGAAGGTACAGGTTGTCGACCCTTTTGGGCCGGGCTCCGGGTCCAGTGGCGGTCTGGTGGGGGCCTTGGCCCCGCATGTGCCCGAAAACTGGAATGCCAAGAAAGCTTTTCAATTCGACAGCCTGATCATGGCCGAACCCTTTTGGCAGCAGGTCGAGGGTACCGGCGGCGTTTCCCCCGGCTATGGCCGTCTGGGCCGTCTTCAACCCATTCCTGACACCCGCAGCCTTGATCTGGCCCGGCAACGCGAAGGTTCAGCCGATCAACTTTGGCAGGGGCTGGCAGAGTGGCGGGTGATCAGCACATCGCAGGCCGGATCGTGGTGCCCGCCCAGCCCCACCGGCTTTGTCATCCGCGATACACTGACAGCGCGCATGCATCCCCGGCGGGCCTGCGCCGCTCTGGTTGCAGCCCTTGAGGTGATGGGCGTTCACGTTGTCAGTAACGCCGATGATAAAGGACAGGTTGTCCACGCCACGGGCCTAGCAGGATTACTGGAACTGAACGACGCCTACGGAAAAACCGTCGGAAACGGTGTCAAAGGCCAGGCCGCCCTGTTGCGCTTTGATGCAGGAGAGATGCCACAGCTATTCGCAGATGCGGTCCATATCGTGCCACATGCGGACGGAACGCTTGCAATCGGATCAACGTCTGAACGGGATTATGACGACCCGACCAGCACAGACAGTGCTTTGGACGATGTCATAGACCGCGCCACGCGCGCGCTGCCGCTTTTGCACGGGGCCGAGGTGATCGAACGTTGGGCCGGGGTGCGTCCCCGCAGCAAAAGCCGCGCCCCGATGTTGGGCCTGCATCCATTGCACCAGGGCCAGTTCATCGCCAATGGCGGCTTCAAGATCGGATTTGGCATGGCTCCGAAAGTGGCAGAAGTCATGGCCGATCTGATGCTGGAGGATCGGGATTCGATCCCCGATGACTTCCGCCCCGAAGCCTCACTGTGATAGGGCCACAGCCTTCATGCATTCCCGCCCGTCCGGGCCGCGCACCCACATGTCCTGACCGTTCCGGCACAGCTGGGCAGTCTCGAAATGCATCAACGGCGAGGTCGCACGGAAAGAAAACGACTTGAGTGGTCCGCCAAGATCAACTGCAAACAGCATCAGAAGCTGCGCCAGAAGTGGCCCGTGCACAACCAGCCCTGCATATCCTTCCACATCGCGCGCATAGTCCAGATCGTAGTGAATGCGATGGCCGTTGAAGGTCAGCGCCGAGTAGCGAAACAGCAGGGTGGTATCGAACGCAACCGCGCGGACATCCGTTTCATCCGTGCGCGATCGGGGCGGCGTTTGAGTCATCACACCCGGCGTGGGGTCTTCACGATAAACAAGATCCTGCCATTCGGTCAGACAAAGTTGGCCACTTTGCCGTATCTCGTGCCGCAAAGTGACAAAACCCAACGGGCCGGACCGCCCCTCTTTTGTGCTTTTGTTATCAAGAACCGATGTCCTGTCAGCAGGTATACCCGCGATCAGCGGTGCATGAAATTCCAATTGCCCACCGGCCCACATTCTGCGGGGCAATCCCATATCCGGGATCAGGCCACCCACCTTGGGATGCCCATCCCGCCCCAGCGCAGCAGGCGGTTGCGGCGCCCAGAAATAGAGCTGATGGAAGAATGGCGGCAGAGCTGAACCATTGGCAATTGTTGGCTCAGAGCCTAACGCAACCTGAAGCGATGCGGCACGGGCCGGATCAAGGATATCGCTTTGACGCTGTTCCAACATATGGGCAGTCCAAGCTTAGAAACCGGCCTCGGCCCTGAGTTTCTGCATCAGCATGTGCAGCGAGTTTTCGTATCGCTCGGATAACAACCTTCCCTGATCGTCGAACTCATTCGAACTGTCGGCGAGGTGGATTTCCGGACCCTGCAAGATGCGGGGCTGAAAGGGCACCATGCAGGCGCGCAGGATCATCTGTGCCCTTTCCCCACCCGCGCGGCCACCCGCAGCCGACATTACAGCAACCGGCTTGCTCGCCCATGGATTGCCTTTCGTCCGGCTGACCCAGTCCAGTGCGTTTTTCAGAACTCCCGAAGGCCCTTTGTTGTACTCGGGCGTCGAGATGATCACCGCATCCGCCTGCCCGATCTGGTCGGCCAGCATCTGAACAGGTGCCGGTATCCCTTCGGCATCCTCCAGATCGCCATCATAAAGCGGCAGGTTCAGGTCTGCTTCGGTATAGCTGACAGGGTCGAACAACCGGGCCGCTTCGCGCAGCAGTTTGCGGTTCGTCGCGCCCTTGCGCAGGGAGCCGGACAGGCCAAGCAGGGTCGGTTGAGACATCAGGGACAACTCCGTTTCAGTGTTTCCCAATAGTTAGACCGAGATTGGCCCTGACCAAACCCCCATTGACGCACAGTCATTGCGCAACAGGGGCCGGGCCCGAACGGGCCTGCGTTTCAGGATCACGCGTTTCCGCTGGGGACCACAACAATCTCAACCCGACGGTTTTGCGCTTTTCCTTGCGGCGTCAGGTTGGACGCGACCGGGTTGTTTTCACCCTGACCGTAGGTTCTGATACGGCTGTAGCTGACACCATTGGCTTGCAGGATATCCGCGACCGCGTTTGCGCGACGCTCGGACAATCCCTGATTATAAGACGCGTCACCATCGCTGTCGGTATGACCGATGATCTGCACGTTCGAGTTGGGATAGTTGACAAGGTTTTGGCCCACTTTCACCAGATCCGCCCGCAGCGCCGGGCGCACGGTCGAGCTGTCCGTGTCAAACGTAATGTCATTCGGAACAGTCACGATCAGCCGGTCACCCGCATTGACGATGGTAATCCCGTCATTTGCCAGTTGCTGACGCAATTCCGCAGCCTGCTTGTCCAACTGGTTGCCGATCAGACCGCCACCTGTGGCACCAATGGCGGCACCGGCCAGCGCCCCAAGACCCGGGTTCGAATTATTGGCAATCGCGCCGACACCCGCACCGATAAGGCCGCCTAGAACCGCACCCTGCTTGGTGTTTTTGTTGGGGTCGTTCTGAACGGTCAGGGTGCCTGGATCGGTACAGGCCGTCACGGCCATGATTGAACACAAGCCTGTCGCCAGGAAAAACTTTGAAATCGTCATGATATCACCTTCTGCTCCGGTACCCGTTCTTCGGGCTTGATCCATTTCACCCAGTATATCACTGCGCTTGCTCACAGGCTCAAGCAACAATGCGGTGAAATCGGCGAATACCCGCCAAAGGCCATTCATACCGGTTCCGCAAAGGTGCCCGCGAGCTGTTGCTCCTGCCAGAGATCGCGCAAAGATTTACCTTGCCCCAGAAATCCTTCGTCAGTGAATTCACTGGACCAGATGCGATCGGTTCTGAAATGGCGAAAGCCGTTTCGCATCTCGCACCACCCTGCCAGCAACGTACATTCGACGTGATAGATCAGCGCCAGTGGGCGCACCACGCGGATGGTTTGTTCGCCTTCACCATCTACGTAAGTGATGCGGATTTTCCGTTCTGCCCGAATAGCTTCGCGGTAATGCGAAACAGAAACACACCCCTTCTCGGGATCATCCGCCGGAGCCCCCCAGGGTGAAACCTGCAACCAATCAGTCGGGCTATGCAGCGCATCGATCTTCTGACAGATCCGACTGGCGGCGCGCTGCAGGTGGCTGTCGCCGGTGCGCGCCAGAAGAGACAGGCCAACCCACAGGGCTTCAACCTCTTCCGCGTCGAAATTCAGAGGCGGCAGATCGTAACCGCGCCGCATCATGTAACCGACACCGGCCTCACCTTCGATGGGTGTTCGCTGGGCCTGCAATTCGGCAATGTCACGATAGACGGTGCGGATGGACACCTCTAGCCGGGTGGCCAGTGCTTCTGCCGTGACCGGCGCACTTGCGGCCCGCAAGATCTGGATGATTTCAAACAAACGGGTCGAACGGCGCATCGCATTCTCCTGACACTCTGCTGACACCCTAGCACACCCCACTGACAACATGCTGTCAGTAGTGAAGCGCGATAATGGGTGGATATCACACAAGGAGCCAAGAAATGCCGCACCTCGACAACCACGTCATGATGACACTGAAACTTGGCCAATGGTCACAGGACCACACACTGCGGGCTTTCGAGATTGAACGTGAGATCGCGCAGGAGAGCCATCGCCGCCAATCGGTTTCGACGAAACGAACAAGACGCATTTCGCTGGGCAACCTGAAGATGCTGTGGGCCAGAATTGCCTGAGATCAGAAATCGGGCTGGGCGCGAAACTTCAACGAATGCCCGCCCTCAGGATGCTTCAGGCGCAATTCTTCGGAATGCAGCATCAATCTGGGGAACTCCCTCGCCGCACCTGTTGCATAGAACGGATCGCCCAGGATCGGGTGACCCAATGCCTGCATATGAACGCGCAGCTGATGAGACCGCCCGGTTTTGGGAAACATACGCAAGCGAGAGGTCTCGCCCTCATGTTTCACAACGCGCCAATCGGTGACCGCAGGTTTGCCCGTATCATGACACACCATTTGTCTGGGCCGGTTGGGCCAGTCCACGATCAACGGCAGGTCAACCGTGCCGGTCTTTGGCTCCATCCGCCCCCAGACACGGGCAATATAGGTTTTCCGGGTCTGCCGCTTCTCGAACTGCATACTCAGATGCCTTTGCGCATGGGGTGTTTGGGCAAAAACCATGACACCTGATGTGTCCCGGTCCAGTCGATGCACAAGCAACGCCTGAGGGAAAGCCGCCTGCACGCGTGTCAGAAGGCAATCAGCCAGATGATCGCCCCGCCCCGGCACGGAAAGCAGACCCGACGGTTTGTTCACCACAATCAGCTGCGCATCTTCGTGCAGCACGTCCAGCGCGGTTTGCGGGGGGGCATAGGTTTCGCTCATGCGGGCCTGCCTATCTCAGCGCGCTTCTTCCCGCAACGTCGTCCTTGCGCGCCCGGTCATGATCGGTGAACTTCTGCGCAGGAGGACAGGACATGCACCCGACAATTGAACGACTACAAGAGGTTGTCGCCAAGGGCGATGAGGCGCTGATCCACGATCTGCTGGCCGAAGATGTGAAGTTCCTTCCACCAACCTATTTCAGCACCTGGACCGGGCGCGCACCTGTGGCTGCCGTTCTTGGCCATGTCGGGCAGGTCTTTTCCGACTTCCGGTATCGCCGGATCATGGGCGCCGGCAACGATTGGGCGCTGGAGTTTCAATGCAAGATTGGAGATCTGGACGGCATTGGCGTTGACCTCATTACGCTGAACGAGGACGGTTTGATCCAAATCTTCGAAGTCGCCATGCGCCCCTACAAAACAGTCGGCGCTTTGCGCGAGGCGATGATGGCGCGCGTGATGACTGACGCTCGTTTTCTGGAATTCAAAAACGCCCTGACGTGACCTGATGATGCGCACCCTGATAGCACCCGACCAGGTTCTACGTGTGCCTTTGTTGCCCGTTCTGGCCACGCAAGCCCTTTTGGTGCGCCGTAACGCCCGGCTTTTGCCAGAGCCAACTGGCCCGCGAGAGGGCCGAACAGGGCGTGGCCCCCGCCTGCGTTTGCTGATCACCGGCGATAGCTCGGCGGCCGGAGTGGGCGCGGGAACTCAGGCGCAGGCCTTGTCGGGACAGCTTGTGGACCGGCTGGCCAGACATCACACGGTTGAGTGGCAACTTGCGGCCACCACAGGGTACACGACGCTGGATACGATTGACCGCCTGAGGGGCATAAAGGGCGAATTCGATGCGGTGGTCACGGCTTTGGGGGTGAATGACGTCACCCGCGCCGTCTCTTGCCGCACATTTGCGGATCGCCAGGCGCAGCTTATCAACATCCTGTCAAACGAACTGGGGGCGCGGCGAATAGTCATCACCGGCGTTCCGCAAATGAACAGGTTTCCGGCCCTGCCACATCCATTGGCCTGGGTGCTTGGCCGTCAGGCTGCGCGGCTGGATAATGCGTTGCAACAGGTTGTGTCCGTCCATCCCCATGTGCTGCACCTGAGGCTTGATCTGCCCGACGACCCGGCCCTGGCGGCACCGGACGGCTATCACCCAAGCCCCCGGGCCTATGCGCTGTGGGCAGATGCTGCAGCACGCCTGTTGCTTCAGGCCTGAGCCCGCGCCTGCCGGATCAATGGGATCGAGTAAATGACCAAAGCCACCCAGATCAGGGGGAATGCGATCATGCGTCCGGTGTCGATCTTCTCACCGAACAGAGTGATGGCTGTAATGAAAATCATAGTCGGCGCAATGTATTGTAGGATGCCCATGGTCGACAGGCGCACCAGCTTGGCTCCGTTCGCATAGACCAGCAATGGCACCGCCGTGACGATACCGGCGCAGGACAACAATGCGGTATCGGACATCGCTGCGCCGAAATGGCCTGTGCCTTGCACACCCAGCCAGGTGACATAGGCCAGGGCCGGGATCAAAAGGATCAGGACCTCAAGCAGAAAACCCTGGTTGGGACCAATTGGAAGGGATCTCTTAAAGAATGCATAGAAACCCCAACTGACCATCAAACCCAGCGCCGCCCAGGGAAGTCGCCCAGCCTCAAGCACAAGCACAAGAACGCCCAGCGCGGCAAGCCCCACCGCGAACAGCTGGGTCCGCGTCAGGGGCTCACGCAGCAAAATCGCGCCTAACGCGATACTGAACAGCGGGTTGATGTAATACCCCAACGCCGCGTCCAGCGCGTGCCCCGTCGAGATCGCCCAAACATAGATCGCCCAGTTCACGGAAATCAGCGCCGCCGTCAAAGCCGCCATGGCCAGCATCCGGGGATTGCCCAGTGCAGCTTTCAAGTCCCGGGTGCGCCCCAGCGCGACCAGCAGCAAACCTGCAACCGGAACAGACCAGATAACCCGATGCGCCACCACCTCGACAGGTCCAATGTGATCCATCGCCTTCATATAAAGCGGCAGGAATCCCCACATGACGTACGCTGTGACAGCCAAAGCCAAACCTTTGGGAGTATCCACATTCTGAGGTGGTAATGGCGTGGGTGTCACGAAGGCTCTCCGGTTTATACCGGTTCCGTTTACGGCAGAACTGAACGGATTGAAAACTCTGAAAACAGTGAAGTGTCACATAACGATTTGTGATAAGTTTGCTGACCGCAGCTGTTGCCCCTAAAATTGCGAGGCTCTGCCTCGCGCTCCGGGATATTTAGAGCCAGGTGAAGCAAGGGATCCGCACTTCATCTGGCCCAAAATATCCCGGGGGAGTCGCCCGGCACGGGCGGCGGGGGCAGCGCCCCCTACCCTGTCTGTCAGACCTTCACCCGTTTGGATTTCGGGTCATACATCGGTTTAAGCGATGCTTCGGCTTTAACCTTCACGCCGCAAACATCGATCTCATAGGTTGAACCCAGAACGTCTGCGGCCTTTTCACCTTCGCACGGGACATAGCCCATTCCGACGGCACCACCGAGGCTATGACCGTAATTGCCGGAACTCAGGTAGCCGACATATTCGCCATCACGCACGATCGGCTCGTTGTGGAACAACAGCGGTTCAGGGTCGGTCAGACGGAACTGTACCAGACGGCTTTTCGGGCCGCTTTCTTTTCGTGCAATCACCGCCTCACGCCCGATGAAATCACACCCTTTGTCCACCTTGACGGCAAAGCCAAGACCAGCATCAACCACGTGATCCTCACAGGTGATATCGTGGCCGAAATGCCGGAAACCTTTTTCGATCCGGCAGCTGTCCATCATGTGCATACCACACAGCTTCAGCCCCATGTCCTGACCAGCCTCATACAGGGTCTCAAAGACGTGGCCCGCCATGTCTGAGGAAATATAGATTTCCCACCCAAGCTCACCCACATAGGTCACGCGATGTGCACGGGCCAGGCCCATTCCGATCTCGATCTGCTGGGCAGTACCAAAGGGGTTGGTCGCGTTTGTGAAATCGTTGGGCGAGACCTTTTCCAGCAGAGCCCGGGCGTTTGGCCCCATGACAGCGAGAACGCCTTCACCCGCTGTGACATCTGTAATGACCACGTTGAAATCCCCGACATGGCGCATCATCCATGTCTGATCCGCCAAGCGCGTGGCTGCAGGGGTCACGACCAGATAGGCGGTTTCGGTCAGGCGGGTTGCGGTGACATCCGCTTCGATCCCGCCTGTGCGGTTCAAAAACTGCGTATAGACGATCTTGCCGACAGGGACCGAGTAGTCACCCCCGCCAATATAGTTCATGAACTTTTCGGCATCAGGGCCTTCCACACGAATCTTGCCGAAGGAAGACATGTCATACATGCCCACATTCTCGCGCACGGCTCGGTGCTCGGCAGCGGAATTCTCGAACCAGTTCTGGCGCTTCCAGCTGTACCGGTATTCGCGCTCCTGCCCTTCATTCGCGTACCAATTGGCCCGTTCCCAACCTGCGATTTCTCCAAAAACGGCGCCCTGTTCTTTCAGGTGATGGTGGAACGGGGTTCGGCGCACACCGCGTGCAGTGGCTTTCTGGCGATAGGGGTAGTGGTCGGCGTAGAGCAATCCCAACGTTTCTTTTGAGCGTTCAAATAGGTACTTCTTATTACCCTGAAACGGCTGCATCCGACCGATATCCACGTCGCCCAGATCAAAGGGCTTTTCACCGGTATCCATCCACTCGGCCAGCGACATGCCCGCGCCACCGGCGGACTGGATACCGATCGAGTTGAACCCGGCCGCGACCCAAAAATTGTCCATCTCGGGCGCCAGACCCAGGTGATAGGCGTCGTCGGGAGTAAAGGATTCGGGGCCGTTGAAGAAGGTGTGAATACCCGCCTCGGACAGCATTGGCATCCGGTTGCACGCCGCTTCGAGGATCGGTTCGAAGTGATCGAAATCCTCGGGCAGTTGGTCGAACTCGAAACTGTCGGGAATACCGTTCATGGCCCAGGGTTTGGCATTGGGCTCGAATGCGCCCAACATCATTTTGCCCGCGTCTTCCTTATAGTAGGCGCATTCATCTGGCACCCGCAGAACCGGCATTTGGCTCAACCCTTCAATGGGTTCAGAGACGATATAGAAATGTTCGCAGGCGTGCAGCGGCACATTCACGCCGGCCATCTTGCCGACCTCGCGCCCCCACATTCCCGCGCAATTGACAACCATATCACAGGCGATATGCCCTTGGGATTGCCCGTCATCACTGACCCAGTCGACACCGGTCGCGCGCCGTCCGTGCCGGGAAATCCCGGTCACCTTCACCCGTTCCTTGATCACCCCACCGCGTTGACGCGCACCCTTGGCCAACGCCAAGGCAATATTAGCAGGATCCGCCTGGCCATCGGTTGGCAACCAAACGCCACCTGCCACGCCGTCGAGGTTGATATGCTCATATCGCTCTTTGACTTCGGTCGGAGAAAGCTCTTCGACCGGCACGCCAAAGGCGCGGGCCATTGCCGCATTTCGGTGAAGCTCCTCCAACCGCTCACTGGTCAGGGCGACCGAAACGGACCCGACCTGACGCAGGCCGGTGGCGACACCGGTCTCTTCCTCAAGGCCCAGATAGAGCTCTGCGGAATAGCGCGCCAGTTTGGTCATGTTGGAAGACGCGCGCAGTTGCCCGATCAGGCCCGCCGCGTGCCAGGTGGTGCCGCTGGTCAGTTGCTTGCGTTCTAGCAGAACAACATCGGTCCAGCCCTTCTTGGTCAGATGATAGGCGACCGAACATCCGATGACGCCGCCACCGATGATGACCACTCGGGCCTTGCTGGGAAGATCAACCATCCTGAAATCTCCGCTGTGTCAGGTTTGGCGTAAACTGCCACGGAAGATCGACAACAAATGCACCAAAAACGTCACAAGATCAGCATTTTTCACCGATGTGTCGCGGCCCGCTTTTCCCGCCGAACGACAAAAGGCGTGACCCCGAAGAAGCTTTTGTAAACAGAGGAAAACCCGTTCGGAAAACCACAGGCCAATCCGATTTCGCGAACGCTCATAGTGGTGTTCAGAAGCAGGTTATTGGCCTTGGCGAGCCGCATTTCGCGATAGAATCCGTTGGGCGTGGTGCCAAAGAAGGTTTTGAACTTACGCTCAAGCGAGCGGTTCGACAATTGTAGCGAATCGACGATCTGATTGATCGGCAGAGGGTCTTCGATATTGGCCTGCATGAGCTTGATGCACTGATCCAGCTTCACATCTCCGGTCGCGGTCAACTTTACCCCCGAAAATGGCTGCATCGAGGCGAAATCCCGGATTTTTTCATGCAACATGATGTCCGCCACGGTCATCTTTGCAGGCCCTGAGATATGGCGACCGATCACTGCCAGCGCGATATCTGTTGTCGCCTCCATTCCGGCACAGGTCACAACAGCGCCCTGTTCGGTTGCAATCGACAGCTTGGCTTCAAACCGGGCCCCGCGTTCCCGCAGGAACGAGGCATTCTCCCAATGGGTTGCCAAATCGTCTGAACCCTGTTCGTCGATATACCGGCTGGCCGCTTCCGCCAGCAGAAACACCTTGGCATCGCGGAAAGTATAGTCCGACACCACCCGCCCCAAAGACAAGTCCGGGTGATCCGGGTCAGAATTGCCGATCACAAAAAGATAATTCGCCTTGGGTTGCGGCTGCACGCGTTCCGTTTGCACCACCGCGTCGCTGCTGCTGGAGATCGGGCCACCTTTGAGCGACCGATAGGCAAAAGTGAACGGCGGCTTTGGACACACACGATTTGCCAGCCTGAGAACCTCGACCAATGAGGCCAGTTCAAGCAGCACAAATCCGGGTGCGACCAGAATATCGAAATGTTGCTGTATTGCCTGCGGTGAATCAGAAGCAACTTTCCTCATCGCTGTCACCTTAGACGATCTCGTGCCCGGCAGCACGCAACCGCTTGGCCAGCGCTTCGATGTGGTCCGGGCCAATTTCGCAGCACCCGCCGACAATCGTGGCCCCCTGATCGACCCAACGCATGACGTGATCCGCATAGGCATCGGGATCAAGATCATGGCGCTGATCCAACGCATCCACTGTCGGCGCGTCCTTTAGAAACTCATCCGAAATATGTGTAAAGCCGTTGGCGTAAGCACCATAGGGCTTGTTCATGCCGGACAGGATGCCCAGAGCAGCCGGGATCGCTTCGGGGCGCGAACAATTGATCAGCAGCGCGTCAGGCGAAAACTCTTCTACCAAAGACGCGACATACCTGAGCGGTTCGTCGGACCTGAGGCGACGGCCATCGTCGTCATTGACCGTGAATGACAGCCAGACTGGTTTGCCACATCCGGTCGTTCCACGCAGCGCGCCCTCGGCCTCCTGCACCGAGGACACTGTCTCGATCAGAAACAGATCGACGCGTGCAGCCATCAAGGCCACAAGTTCAGCGAATTTTTCCGCCGCATCTGCCGGGTCGGGATTCAGGTCGGGTCGGTAAGAAGCCAGAAGCGGCCCCAGAGACCCGGCAATCCGCCCCCCGGTCGAAGTACAGGCACGTTCGGCCTGCGTCAGGGCAGTGTCGATAAGGGCGGGCATCTGGTCCTCCATCCCCACCCGCACCAGGCGTGAACGGTGGACGGCATAGGTATTGGTGGTGGCAACCGTGGCACCACGACGGAAGTAGTCGCCATGCACCGCGCCGACCAGATCAGGGTGGTCGATCATCACACGTGTGGACCATAGTGGCGTCGCCCGGTCTCCGCTGCGTTTGACCAATTCCTGTCCGATTGAACCGTCCAACAGAGTGATCTTTGTCATGTCGTTGCTCCTTAAGGCAGCAGCACGAGTTTACCCGGAAGGGTCTTTGCCTGAAAATCAGCCTGTGCGCGGACGATATCCTTCAACGGGTAGGTTCGGGAAACCAGTGGCTTGATCCGTCCGGTATTCATCAACTCCACTAGGCGGCCAAAGACTTCGGGTGCCTGATGCGTGCAGCCGTGAATGGTGATGTCGCGCAAATAGATGTCCCGCAGATCAGCCTCGACAATCGGGCCGGCGATTGCCCCAGAAACGGCGTAGTGCCCGCCGGGCTTCAGGGCAAGGATCAGCGATGCCCATGCGGGCCCGCCCACCACATCGATGACCGCGTCGAACATATCCTGCGGCGGCAGCTCATCCCGGCCAAATGTGCCCAACGCGCCTTGGGATTTGACGACCTCTGCCTTCGCTGCCGCCGTCACACCCCAAACCGACGCTCCGCGCAGCGCAGCAAGCTGCACCGCCGCCAGACCAACGCCGCCTGACGCGCCGGTGATCAGAACCTTTTGCCCTGCCGTCACGCCCGCGCGCGTCAGCAGGTTTTCGGCAGTACCAAAGGCACATGGAATGGCTGCAATTTCCACGTCTGACAGGGGCGATGCACTTACGTCATAAAGGTCATTTGCTTCAACCAGACAGTATTGGGCAAAAGCGCCATCAATCTCAGACCCGAGCGCAATAAAGCCCTGAGGGCTGCCGGGGCGCGGACGCGGCAGGTTGATCGGGCAAGTCACGCGCTGGCCCTTTTTGAACCCCGAGTTTGGCCCAACCTTTTCAACGATCCCGCACAGATCGCCCCCCTGAATGCGGGGAAAGTTCAGTGCGCCACCCCATCCGCCGGCTTCAATATCCTGATCGACGGCATCCGTCGCACCGGTGACATCCGATGAATACCAGCCGACCCGCGTGTTGATGTCCGTGTTATTCACGCCTGCTGCAGCGACCCGAACAAGCACCTGCCCCGGCCCAGGGGCCGGGACAGGGATATCGTCGCGCCATTCCAGTGCCTCTGGCCCGCCATGGCCGGTCAGATAGACGCCAGACATGGTCGCCGGAAGCGTCACGCGCGCAACCGCTCGTTCTCGGGGTCCCAGAGCGGCTGGTCCAGCTCTACCACGGCGCGGCATTTCTGGCCGTAGATTTCGACCTCAAGCTCAGTTCCCGGATTGGCAAGCTCGGCCCGGATCATGCCCAGCGCGATGGATTTACCAACACGGTAGCCCCATGCGCCGGATGTGGTTTCGCCCACGATCTCATCGCCATGCCAGATGCAGGACATATACGGCGCGTCGCAATCGCCCGCATCAACAGTCAGGGTGACGAAGGACTTTTTCACGCCTTGCTGCTTTTCGTTCAGGATTGCGGCCTTGCCCGGGAAGTCCTGCGGTTTGTCCAGCTTGACGAAACGCTCCAACCCGCCTTCAAGCAGGGAATAGTCGGTCGACAGATCGCCCTTCCAGGCGCGGTACCCCTTTTCGATCCGCAGCGAGTTCAGCGCATACATCCCGAACGGCTTGGCACCGGCATCGATGATCGCGTCGTAGATCGCAGGCATATCCGCATTTTCCGCGTGAACTTCCCAGCCCAGCTCACCAGCGAATGAGACACGCAGCAGAGCGACCCATCCGCCTTTGATTTCGCTTTCCTGAAAGCTGAGCCACGGCAAGGTCAGATCGGCCTCGGTAACTTTGCTGAGAATGTCCCGAGATCGAGGCCCGGTAACGATCAGCGTGCTCATCCGCGTTGTCCAGTCTTCCAGCGTGAACTCGGCATCGGCAGGTATGTGACGCTCAAGCCATTCACGGTCATGCCATTGCGCGGTCGCTGCAGTGACCAGAACGAACAGGTCTTCGGCCTCGCGCGTGACCGACATTTCGGTCAGGATACGCCCGCGGTCATCTGCGAAGTAAACCAGCCCAACCCGACCAATCTTGGGCAATGCCCCTGCAACCAGACCGCGCAGCCATTCATCAGCACCCGGCCCCTGTATTTTGAACCGCGAGAAGCCCGGCAGGTCCAACACGCCACAATGATCGCGCACGGCCTCGCATTCTTCCTTGATCCGCTGTTCCCACGGTCCGGACCGTCCCCAGGTATGGGTCGCGTCGAGCGAGGTGTCATCGCCGGGCTGGGCAAACCAGTTGGCGCGTTCCCAGCCGTTATAGGCACCCATTACGCCACCCAGCGCTTTGACCTTGTCATGCACGGGCGACAGTTTCTTGTCGCGCGCGGCAGGCCATTCATGGTGCGGGAAGTGCATGGCATATTCGTTGCCATAAACTTCCATGCCTTTCTGGTTGCAATAATCCTGATCGGTGTAATCGGTATAGCGGCGCGGATCGACGGCCCACATGTCCCATTCGGTCGCGCCATCAACGACCCACTCGGCCAGAACCTTGCCTGCGCCACCGCCCTGCGCGATGCCGAAGGTGAAAGTATGCGCCTCGAACGCGTTTTTCACACCCGGCATCGGGCCGATCAGCGGCAGCCCGTCCGGCGCATAAGGGATCGGCCCGTTGATGACGCGTCCAACGCCCGAGGTTGCCATCAGCGGCACCCGCTCCATCGCATCGGTGACGATATCTTCGATGCGGTCCAGATCGTCATTCCACAATTGAAAGCTGAAATCATCCGGCATCGGATCGTCTTCGGTCATCCAGTGGCCCTTGCAGTTGGGCTCGTAAGGACCAAGGTTGAAGCCGTTCTTTTCCTGCCGCAGGTAGTACGAGACATCCACATCACGCAGCAACGGCAGCTTGGCACCGCTTTGCTTGGTCCATGCTTCGATCTCGGGGATTTCATCGGTCAGCAGGTACTGGTGACTCATGACCATTGCCGGAACGGTGCGGCCACCGAAGGGCTTGAACCATTCGCCCACGCGCTGCGCATAATACCCGGCTGCGTTCACAACATAGTCACAGGCTATATCGCCTTTGTCCGTGTGCACAGTCCAGGTGCCGTCATCATGCTGCGTCACGCCAGTCGCCGGGCAGAAACGGATGATCTTCTGCCCCATATCGCGTGCGCCCTTGGCCAGCGCCTGGGTCAGCTGCGCCGGATCGATATCACCATCCGTCGGGTCGTAGAGAACACCTTCAAGATCGTGCGTTTCCAGGAAGGGATAGCGCTCTTTCGCCTCTTCCGGGGTCCACATTTCCATCGGGATACCCTGATAGCGGCCCATCGCCATGGCGCGCTCGAACTCCTGCACACGTTCTTTCGAATGCGCCAGTCGGATCGAACCGGTCTGGTGGTAGTTCATCGGGTAATCGACTTCCTCGCCCAGACGCGCATACAGCTCGGTCGAATAGCGCTGCATGTTCATGATCGCCCATGAGGTCGAAAAGGTCGGAACGTTCCCTGCCGCATGCCAGGTCGACCCGGCAGTCAGTTCGTTCTTTTCCAGCAGAACACAATCGGTCCAGCCTTTCTTGGCAAGGTGATACAGCGAGGAAGCCCCCACCACACCGCCACCGATTATGACCACGCGGGCTTTTGTTGGAAAATCACTCATGCGTTTTTGATCCTTGTTACTGTGCCTCTTGAGGCAGATCGTCCGTGATGTCGTAATAGTCGCCCTTGTCAGCCACAAAGATGTGCTTCGAGAGCGAAAGACCTGTGGGTGCGTCCAGCGCGCCCATGGAAATCGAAATCGTGTCTTCCTGGTTGTGTTGCCAGAAGAGGAACGAGCCACATTTGCTGCAAAATCCGCGCCGGGCGATGTCAGACGCGCAATACCAGCTGAGTGTGTCACTGGCCGAGAAACTCAGGTTGTCCTTATGGGTCGAAGTCGAAGCCCAGACATGGCCCGACTGTCTGCGGCACTGTCCGCAATGGCAGACCGAAGGTGGCGACAGGTCTCCGTCGATCGTGAACGCGACCGAGCCGCAAAGGCAGGATCCTTTGTGCATCTGACTACCCCCTTATTGCGGGTGTGGTGCTGGTCCCCAACAACACACCGTAGATGACAAAACAGGCCGCCATGATCCGGCGCACCCAGATATTGAACACCGCGCCCAGCGCTGCCCTGCCCATCAAGGCGCCCAGCGCCGTAAAGCCGGTGTAGCTGAGTGTGGTGATGACCAGCGCGGTCGGCATGATAACCCCCATCTGCTGCCAGATTGGGACCTCGGGCTGAACGAACTGCGAAAACGCGGCCAGATATCCGGCGACGCTTTTGGGATTGATCGTGGCCACTGCAAGCGCGTGCAGATACACATGTCGCGCAGGACGCTCGGAGGCTGGTGCAGGTTTTGTCGCATTCATCCAGCCGCGAATCCCCAACCAGATCAAAAATCCCGCGCCAATCAACTTGGCGACAAAGAACCCGGTCGGCGATGCGGCGATCAGGGCGGTCACACCCAGCGCAGACAGGATCAGAAAGGCGCTGGCCTGCGTGAGAATAGCCAATACGCTTAGCATTGCCTTTGGAAACGGAAGGCTCATCCCGTTCGAGATGCAATTGACCGCGTTCGGACCCGGGGTGGTCACGAAAACCACCCAGAACAACGCGAATATGGTCCAGGCCTCGAACGACATCAATAAACCGGCGGGGCGATAACCCAGATGGCTACAGCGGGCTCATCATAAGGGTTGGCCCATTGATAGGGTTCATGTCGGAATCGAAAGCTGTCACCCGGCCCAACCGTGAACGCGCGTCCCCCGATTGTCAGGTCCAGCTTGCCCGAGATTATGTATCCGACTTCCTGTGTCGGGCGATTGGCCGGTGTCTGCATCTGCGAGTTGGGTTTGAAGGTGGAATGCACCATTTCAAAATCATCGGTCAGATCCGGCGAGAGCAGCTCTTCGATCAACCCTTCCTCGCCCGACCCCATGGGGCGGCGCGAGCCGGCACGCACGACATATCCCTGCTCGTCCGCCGGTGCCGCCGAATGCGCAAACAACATCGACATGGGGACGCCAAGGCATTCCGCGATCTGCCTGAGGTCCGAAATCGACGGCTCGGACATGTCACGCTCAACTTGGCTGAGCCAGCCCACAGACCTGTCCAACCGGATCGCAATATCACTCAGCGTCAATCCTCGCGCCTTGCGCAGCGCGCGGATATCAGCACCGAGTGTCGCACTTTGCGGGGCCTGACTGTTCAAGGATAGCTCCAACGTTCGTGAAAATTTCACCTCTTTTTTCACGATGACTCGATTTCATGAAATTTCCAAGCATTTTTTCACGTGAATCCATATTTCGGACTGGCAATGCCCTGACGGCTCGGTCACTCAGCTAATATGGTAAACATAAATATCGGCGGTGTCCGAGGCGCGCTCCGGCCAAAGCGTAAAGCCTGTTTTTTCCAGAACGCGGGCTGAACCTGGATTGTCACGCCCGACCCCGGCAATGAGACGCACGGCAGGCCCAGGCGTCAATGCGTCCTGCAAGCCTTGCAGCAACTCGGGGGCGTAACCATTCCCCCAAGCGGTTTGAGCAATCAAATAGCCGATGTGAAGGCTTGGAATTGCCTCGGTGTCAGAACTCATGGCCAACACCATGAGGCCGATCAGGTGGTTACCGCGGCTTTGGCGCGCAAGCAGAATATCGCTTTCAGCACGTCTTTCATCAATCCAGTTCGAAATCTCCCGGCCCTGCAACTGCATCGACGGTGGCAGGTGTTTCAGGACCTCAGGGGTCAGAAGCGTGACAAGATCATCTTCAAGCCGAACCCGCAATCGCGGATCGGCGAGTTCAACCTTCCAGTTGCGAACCGAGAGGCGCGGAGTTCGGAAATGGCCTGGGACCATGGTTAATCCAATACGGTTCGGGCTTTCCTGTTTTATCAAACCCCGAGCGAAATCGAAAAGAGGAAACCGGTAGACGCACCTTGTACAGACCGAAAATCAATCAGGCTTGCGCGAAGGTCTTCGACAGGATCGCGGACAGGTTATCCGCATCTTCGGTTGAGAACGCGTCGGGTTGATTGCTGTCGATGTCGAAAACTGCAATCAGCTCGCCCGATGCGTTCCGGACCGGCAGAACCAGTTCGGATCGGGTGGACGAGGCGCAGGCGATGTGACCCGGAAACGCATCCACATCCGGCACCAGTTGCACTTCGCCGGTGCGCGCTGCCGCCCCGCAGACGCCGCGTTCGAACGGGATGACGAGGCAGCCATGGCCACCCTGATACGGGCCAATTTTAAGCAAGCCCGGTTCTGTCACCCGGTAAAACCCGGTCCAGTCGAAACGGTCGTCGGAATAGTGGACCTCGCAAGCAACGGTAGCCATCAGGGCAACCTGATCGTTTTCGCCTTCGGTCAATGCTGCAATTGTACTTGCCAGCGCGCTGTAATCGACGGTCATAGGTCCCGAACCCCCGGAGTATTTCGAAAAAGATGAAGGGTCAAATGCGTTCGATCGCGATAGCTGTTCCTTCACCGCCGCCGATACAGATTGCAGCAACCCCCCGCTTGAGATTTCGTTTCTCGAGCACGTTCAACAAAGTGACCAGAATACGGGCGCCAGATGCGCCAATAGGATGGCCCAAGGCGCAGGCCCCGCCATTTACGTTTACCCTGTCGCGCGGCAATCCCATTTCGTGCATGAAAGCCATCGGCACAACTGCGAAGGCTTCGTTGACTTCCCACAGGTCGACATCATCCTTGTTCCAACCGATGCGGGACAGAAGCTTTTGCGCCGCCGGAACCGGTGCAGTCGTGAAAAGTCCGGGCGCTTGAGCATGGCTGGCATGTCCCAGAATCCGGGCCCGAACTGTCAGTCCTCGCGCTTCTGCCACCTCAGCCGATGCCAGAACAAGCGCCGCCGCGCCGTCGGAAATTGACGAGGAATTGGCGGCGGTCACTGTCCCGTCCTTGCGGAAAGCCGGTTTCAGTGTCGGAATTTTCTCGGGACGGGCGGATTTGGGTTGCTCATCAGCGACCTGTACGACCTCACCCTTACGCGTGCGCACTGTGACGGGGACGATCTCGCCCTCGAAAGCACCGCTTTCTTGCGCGGAAAGTGCGTTGGACAAGGATTTCAAGGCATATTCATCCTGCGCTTCGCGGGTGAACTGATACGCCTCGGCGCAATCTTCGGCAAAGGTTCCCATCAGGCGGCCCTTGTCATAGGCGTCTTCCAGCCCGTCAAGGAACATGTGGTCGATCACCTGACCATGACCGATGCGCGCGCCACCCCGCATTTTCGGCAGCAGGTAGGGCGCGTTGGTCATGCTCTCCATACCTCCGGCGACCATTGTATCCGCATGACCCAATGCGATCTGGTCGAAGGCCATCATCGCCGCCTTCATCCCGGAACCACACATCTTGTTCAGCGTGGTGGCGGGAACTTCCTCGCCCAAGCCCGCCGCGAAACCCGCCTGGCGCGCTGGAGCCTGCCCCTGACCTGCGGGCAGGACACATCCCATCAACACCTCGTCAACCGTCTGCGCCCCTGCCTGCTTTAACGCGGCACGAATCGCTGCGCCACCAAGCTCGGATGCTGCGACACCGTCGAACATGCCCTGAAAACCACCCATTGGTGTTCTGGCAGCACCTGCAATAACAACATCTCTCATCCGGATAATCCTCCTGTCGTCCGGCCCTTGAATACCGAATGGTAAGAATTCGCGTCTAGCGTATTTCTACGACTCATTTTCAGATTGGAGGCAGCCGGACCATGGGGCTGACCAGCACATCAGACGGAACGACACAGATTATCACGGTTCACTCTGACCGGATCGACGCTGCGATGGCCATTCAGTTCAAAGAAGACATGCGCGCAGAGACCGAGGCCCGCGCCGATCGGGTTGTCCTGGACCTTTCAGGCGTCGAGTTCATCGATTCAAGCGGACTGGGCGCAATCGTAGCGTCCATGAAACAACTGGGACTGAACCGAAGGCTTGATCTGGCAGGCCCGCAGCCCGTGGTGGAAAAGGTCTTTCGCCTGACGCGCATGGATACCGTGTTCAGGTTGTTTGCAACACTGGATGACGCCCTGTCGGAACCAGACAGGTGACAACAGCAGGAGTGCGACAACGTGGAGCCCATTTGTAACGCGACCTGCCTGGAATTGAGCTTTCCCGCAACGGAAACAGAAGCCAGCGCGGGGATTGCGAAACTCAGCGCCGGACTGGCGAAACGAGGGTTGCCTCCGCACAAGGCGGACGACGTCAAGATCGCACTGGCAGAAGCAATCAACAACGTTGTGGAACATGCCTATATGGACGTGGCCCCGGCCGGGGTTCAGGTGACATGCCGATTGGACAGAAACCGGCTGGACATTCTGATTTCGGACACGGGCCATCCATTACCCGGCTACGAACCACCAGACGGAACGCCGGCACCACTGGGAACCCGCATTCAGGATTTGCCCGAAGGCGGGTTCGGCTGGTTCCTGATTCATCAACTGACCAGCGACATCTGTTATGAGCGTCGCGACGGGTGCAATCGGCTATCCCTGCGATTTAACTTTGACAAGAACGGGTAATCAGCCGCAATTGGCCACAATAACGCCATTTTCGAAACATTGTCGCGCCGCAAATCGCCGCCATACAGTGACTCGTAGCTCAGATAGCTTCCCTCGGCGCCAATTATCACAGCCCCCACCCAGTGAACGGCGCCGAGGATCTCCCCCCAAACTTGAATTGACTGGACAACCGGCAATCAGAGAATAGCTTTCCCCTGTTTGAAGGAGAAAGAACCCACCATGCGTGATCTGCACAAACCTGGCCGGTCGGAAGTTTTTGCAACGCGGGGGATGTGCGCAACGTCGCACCCGCTAGCCGCCAAAGTGGCAATCGATATTCTTGAGCGCGGCGGCAACGCCATGGACGCCGCGATAGCAGGTGCAGTTCTGCTTGGGATTTGCGAACCGCAGATGACCGGGTTGGGGGGCGATTGTTTCGTTTTGTTCAGCCGTGCGGGCGAAAACCGGATACGCGCATTGAACGGATCGGGTCGCGCACCGGCCGCCGCGCGGGCGCAGCCCTTGCGAGACATGGGTCTGTCATCTGTACTGTTGAACGGCCCGGACGCGGTGACTGTTCCCGGTGCCGTGGACGCCTTCTGTCACCTTGCAGAAACCGAAGGACGTTTGGGGCTGGGCGCGATTCTGGAACCCGCAATCCACTATGCCGACGCTGGCGTTCCGGTGGCCCCTCGGGTTGCATTTGACTGGAAAACAGGGGCGGCCACATTACAGGGCGCTGCGCGTGATCATTATCTGATCAATGGGCAAATACCCGCAATCGGGCAGATCTTTCGCGCCCCCGGTCAGGCTGAGGTCTTGCGCAGGATCGCCAGTCAGGGACGCGACGCTTTTTATTCAGGAGACATTGCCGAGGATATGATCCGGGCTCTGTCCGCACTCGGAGGTGTCCACACCGCCGAGGACTTCCACCGCACCAAGTGCACTGAAACGCAGCCCATGCGCGGGGCCTACAAGGGTGTTGATCTGGTCGAACACCCGCCGAACGGCCAAGGTGCAACCGCGATCCTGCTGCTGAACATTCTAAAACAGTTCGATCTGGCCAGTATGAATCCATTTGGAGCAGAACGGGTTCATATCGAGGCTGAAGCCACCAAGCTGGCTTATGACGCGCGCAACCGGTTTATTGCTGATCCCGATCATGTCGCGCGGGCCGAGCGGTTTCTTGATATGGATGTAGCAGTCAGGCTGGCGGCATTGATTGACCCAAAACGCGCAATGCCCGCAGCAGCACCTTTGACGGAAGCCATACACAAAGACACGGTCTATATCACAGTGGTCGACCGCGACCTTATGGCTGTGTCGCTGATCTACTCGATCTTTCATGGCTTTGGGTCAGGGATCGCGTCCGAGAGATACGGCATCTTGCTTCAGAACAGGGGCGCGGGGTTCACGCTTCAGCCGGGTCACCCCAATGAACTGGCTGGTGGCAAGCGCCCGATGCACACGATCATACCGGGGATGTTGACCGAGAATGACCGTGTCACGATGCCATTCGGCGTCATGGGCGGTGCTTATCAACCGACCGGGCACGCGCGTTTCGTTTCGAACCTTAGGGACTTTGGGCTGGAGCTACAGGAAAGCATCAACGCGCCGCGTGCCTTTTTTGATGGAAGTGTCCTGAAACTGGAGCGGGGCTATTCTGAAGAAGTGGCGAAACAATTGTCTGAAATCGGCCACAATATTGAAATTCCGGAAACTCCGCTTGGTGGAGCGCAAGCGATCCGAATCCGAAAAGACGGTGTTTTGGAAGGTGCCAGCGACCCGCGCAAGGATGGGTGCGCCCTTGGATACTGATCAGCGGCAGTACAATGCCGACCGGTTCGCCACACCTAGTTCAGGTGGAAATGCAGAGGGTAAGCACCGTCTTCAAACGGGCCGAACATGTTGGAGATATCCGGGTGCTCGACCGGCTCTCCAGAATAGTCTGCAACCAGATTTTGTTCTGAAACATAAGCAACATAGAAGGATTGGTCGTTCTCTGCCAGCAGGTGGTAGAACGGCTGTTCTTTCCGCGGACGGCTGTCTTCCGGAATGGCCTGATACCATTCTTCTGTGTTCGAAAATTCCGGGTCCACGTCAAAAATCACCCCTCGAAAAGGGTGTTTCTTGTGACGGACCACCTGGCCCAATCCGTATTTCGCGCGTGTCTTTAACATTGTTTCGGCCCCCACCGCATTTACTAACGGTTTTTGGCCCGAAATGCCAATCATTGATGTGAAATTCAGGGAAACAGTCTGTGAACCTAATACTGACAGTGTTCGAAATCGTGGCCCCGGTTTTTCTCTTGGCGGCCATTGGCTTTACGTGGGTCAAACTGGGGTTCGAATACCGGCTGCAATTTGTGACACGCTTTGCAACGACGCTGGCAATGCCCAGTCTGATCTTTGTTGCACTCATGCAAACCGACATTCCGGGCGGAGATTTGTCGCGTTTCACGTCGGCAACTCTGGTCGCAAATCTTCTGCTGGCTGGGGTGTTCTGGTTGATTGTTCGCGGATTGAAACTGGATCAGCGCACGTACCTGTCACCGCTGATTTTCGGCAATACCGGCAATCTTGGCCTGCCGCTATGTATCTTTGCGTTCGGGCAGATTGGTTTGGGTTACGCGGTCATCTTTCTGTCTGTAACCGCGCTGTTTTCTTTCACCTATGGGATCTACCTAGTCGCCGGAAAAGGCGCATGGGGACAGGTCTTACGCCAGCCGATGGCTTGGGCGACCATTCTGGGTGCGGTGTTTTTGTGGCAGGGGTGGCAAACTCCGACATTTCTAACCAACACGTTAGAGCTTTTGGGGCAAATGGCTGTTCCGCTGATGTTGGTCACGGTCGGTGTGGCAATCGCCCGCCTGACCTCGCGTAGTCTGGGGCAAGCGCTCTGGCTGTCAGTCCTGAAACTTATCGTCTGCTTTGCGTTGGGCTGGGGGATTGGGGTGTTGTTTGATCTGGACACTGTCGCCTTTGGCGTTCTGGTATTGCAAATTTGTACACCGGTCGCTGTGACCTCATACTTGTTGGCAGAACGATTTGAAGCCGATTCCGATGCCGTTGCCGGCATGGTCATGGTGTCCACCGTACTTTCCGTGGCGGCGTTACCCATAATTCTTGCAATTATTTTATAGCGATTGTGATTTCCTCAGAGCTCAATCTGCGCTAGAATAAACAAAAAAAGGCATGAGGCACATGAGCAGAATTCTTATCGTACTCTTCGGGGTGCTGCTTTTGGCATCCTGTGGCGGCGGGTCAAAACAACCGCCCAGCAAACTGAACGACGCGTGCAGCATTGCGCACGAACGACCGGATTTTATCAAGGCTTTCAAAAGCACCGAGCAGAAATGGGGTGTTCCGGTTCACGTTCAGATGGCCACGATTTATCAGGAAAGCCGATATCGCCACGACGCGCGTACCCCGCACCGTTACGTGCTGGGCGTGATCCCGATGGGGCGGCAAAGCAGCGCCTATGGGTTCAGCCAGGCACTGGACGGCACCTGGGATCAATATCAGCGCGAAACCGGCAAGCGCCGGGCCAAGCGGGATCGCATCCGCGATGCCTCGGACTTCATCGGCTGGTATATGAACAAAAGCTATGAGCGCAACGGCATCCACCCCGGCGACACACGCAATCAATACCTGGCCTATCACGAAGGTCACACGGGGTACGCTCGCGGCACCCACAACAGCAAGTCGTGGTTGTTGAGCGTGGCCAATGACGTGGACGCGCGCGCGCAACTGTATCAGGCACAGTTGGCAAACTGCCGGTATTGACCAGCAAAAAGCGGGTCAGCGGTTGACTGACCCGCGTCTTTCCTTGTTCGAGAAAAGACCCTGATCAAGACCATTGCTTTCGGTCAACGCACCCAAAAGAACGGTGGTCTGGCTGCCGGCGTTGTCATGAATCACCCATTTGCGCAGCTCGACTGGATTATCGGTGAACATCAGTTCAATCCGACCTGCCTCAGGGTTCTTGGGGTCTTGCGCGGTGACCACTGTGGCCGTGCCGTCAAAGCTGTGGCCGACAACCATATTGGCCTGATCAAGATTCACGTTGCGTGCCAGCACAATGGATAGAGGCGTGCGCTTCAGCGGGTATTGCTCGGGCGGCTGGTTCGATTTCGGATCGAAGATCTGAACACTGCCCGAGCGTGCCAGTACCACAGCGCTGTTGGGCGGGTCATATTCGAAACGCATCTTGCCAGGGCGCTGCATCCACAGCTGTCCGGTGCTCAACGAGCCATCATCATTCACCTGCGTGAACGTTGTCTGAACCGTTTTCAATCCGTTCAGATAATTGGAAATCTGTGAAAGCGGCAGTTTTTCCGCCGCCCATGCGGCGGGTGCGGCCAGTGTCAAAGCAAGGGCAAAAGCAATCTGTTTCATGCTGTACAGATAGGCTGTCTGCCCTTGTTATTAAATATCCTATTGCTCGGGGACGAGGATTTCGCGTTTCCCGACATGATTTGCTGACGAAACAACACCTTCGTCTTCCATTTGTTCAACAAGACGCGCCGCCTTGTTATACCCGATGGCGAGTTTTCGCTGAATATAAGAGGTCGAGCATTTGCGATCCTTGATCACAATTGCCACCGCCTGATCGTACAGCGCGTCCTCTCCGTTCGTGTTGCCGCCAGTGTTCAGCCCCAGAACGGCGTCAATGTTGTCGACCTTGTCCTCGGCCGGGCCGTCCAGAACGCTGCCCACGTAATCGGGCGGACCGTATTGTTTGAGGTGGTTGACGATTTCCTCGACCTCTTCATCCGACACAAACGGTCCGTGGCAACGGGTAATTTTGGCGCCACCGGCCATGTAAAGCATGTCGCCCTGCCCCAGCAGTTGTTCGGCGCCCATCTCGCCCAGAATGGTGCGGCTGTCGACTTTCGACGTCACTTGGAACGAAATCCGCGTAGGGAAGTTGGCCTTGATCGTGCCGGTAATCACGTCAACCGAGGGGCGCTGCGTGGCCATGATCAGGTGAATGCCCGAGGCCCGTGCCATTTGCGCCAGACGCTGGATACAGGCTTCGATTTCCTTGCCCGCGACCATCATCAGATCGGCCATCTCATCGACGATGACGACGATATAGGGCATCGCTTCGGGCGCGAATTGTTCCGTCTCGAACGTTGGTTCACCGGTTTCATCGTCAAACCCGGTCTGCACCGTGCGGCTGAACAACTCGCCCTTGGCCAGCGCATCTTTCACCCGGCCGTTGTAGCCCGCGATGTTGCGCACACCCATCTTGGACATCTTGCGATAGCGGTCTTCCATTTCGCCCACGACCCATTTCAGGGCGACAACCGCCTTCTTTGGATCGGTCACAACGGGTGACAGCAGATGCGGGATGCCATCGTAAACCGACAGTTCCAGCATCTTGGGGTCGATCATGATCAGGCGGCATTCATCCGGCGTCAGCTTGTAGAGCAGCGACAGGATCATCGTGTTGATCGCCACCGATTTACCCGAACCCGTGGTCCCGGCAATCAACAGGTGAGGCATCTTGGCCAAGTTCGCCACAACGGATTCACCGCCGATATCTTTGCCCAGCGCCAGCGGCAGCGCCTGATTGCCATCGCCAAAATCGCGGCTGGCCAGGATTTCCCGCAGAACCACCATCTCGCGGTTTTCGTTCGGCAGTTCGATCCCGATCACCGAGCGGCCCGGTAGGGTCGAAACCCGCGCCGACAGCGCCGACATCGAGCGCGCGATATCGTCCGCCAGACCGATCACACGGCTGGCTTTCAGGCCCGGGGCGGGCTCCAGCTCGTACATGGTCACGACCGGGCCGGGGCGTACGCTGACGATCTCACCCTTGACGCCGTAATCGTCCAGAACGTTTTCCAACATCCGTGCGTTTTCTTCCAAGGCCTCATCGCTCAGGTGATGGCGCTGGATACTGGCGGGGTTGGACAACAAGCCCAGAGGCGGAAGTTCGAAGTCAGAGTGCCGTTCCTCGAAGGACAATGCTGGTTGCGCTTCGGCCTGCGCACGACGAGACGGCAACGGTGTCCGGCGCACGGGCTGCGCCACCACAGGCTTGCGCGGTTCAGCCACGGGGATCTTCATCGCCTGACGCGGTTGCGGCGCGGCGTCGGTGACATCCTCGAAAACCGACTCATCATCGATATCCAACTCGGACGCGTAGTCGTACTGTTCTGTCCCGGCCTCATAACCCATCAAAGCAGGCTCTTGCGCCTCTGGAGTGTCACCAGCGGACACCTGCGGCTCGGGGCGCAGACCATACGCCGTCATCGGCGGTTCGGGTGGCAGTTCGGACGAGGGATGCTGGTTCAGGATCAGTGGATCGGGACGGCGTCCACGACCCTTGGTCAGCGGCAGGTCGGGATCCGGCTCAGGTGTCATTTCGCCCACGGCAACCTTGCGATTTCGCACGGCGGCCGAGATTTTGGAGCGGATGCGATCTTCGCCGGGCATGTCGTCAAAGCCCGCGATGGGTTCCGGGTCCACCAACTCAGGCTCGGGCATTGGATCAGGACGCCGGATAAGTGACGGCATTCGCGCCAACAGGCCTGATTTGACCGGAGGTTCAGGGCGCCCCAATTCAGGTTCTTCAAAAACAGGATCGGCATACACCAGTTCGTCGTCAAACATCGCCTCAGCCGCTTCAGCGCGGGCAAGCTTGCGTTCTTCCCACTGCGCCCGGCGATCCCGCGCCGCTTGCGCGGCCGAGGCCGCACCACGCCCCATCAGCGTCATCAGCATGTCATAAGACATCACAAGGCCCAGGATGAAGGCGCGGAAGCCGCGTTTCACGTCAGCCTTGGTGAAGCCCAGCACAAAAACACCCAGCGTGGTCATGCCGACGGCCATGGCCAGCGACATCATTTTGACCAGAAAATGCGAAGAGATCGGCACCAGCGTCAGCAACGCGCCCATGACCGTGTCGCCGAACAAACCGCCCAAACCGTAGCTATGCGTTGCACGCCACTCGGCACCGGGAACAAGGGTTGCGGCATAGACCGAGGCTACAGCGATCCAGATCGGGGCAAAGATCAGGCGGGCAATGGCCCGGTCTTCACCGAAATGGCCCGCAAAACGCAGACCCCATCCGACCAGAACAAGCGCGATGCCCCAGCTTCCCCAGCCCACGATCATGAACAAGGGGGCTGCAATAGACGCGCCGACCCGTCCCATCCAGTTTTGCACCGGCGCGTCGGTCGAAACCATCCAATTAGGATCATCGGGCGTATAGGACCAGATCATCGCAGCCGCGGCCAAGCCCAACAGGATCAGCGCGATACCGATCAGTTCCTTACTGCGTCGCTCCAGGGCTGCCTGTGTTGTGCTGTCCAGCAATGGGTCGCGGTTTCGCGCGTTATATGATGCCATTTTGCCCTCGTACCTCACGTATAGATGCAGTCGCGGAGTGTGATCAAACCGCGCTGCAACTCTGTTTTTGGGGCTACCAATGCAACCCGGATAAAGCCTTCGCCCGGGTTATTCCCCGGATCGCCTTGTGAAAGATATGCGCCCGGAAGAACCCGAACACCGGTATCCTTCCAAACCTTCAATGCTGCGTTCTCGCCATTCTCGACCGGCAACCACAGAAAGAACCCGGCCTCTGGCGACATGTAACCTTGCACGCCCGCAAACACTTCATCGGCAATGGCGTATTTCTCCTGATAGAGCGCGCGGTTTTGCTCGACATGTGTCTCATCCGCCCAGACGCGCGCGGCGGCGGCTTGCAAAGGCAAAGGCAGTGGGGATCCGGCATAGGTGCGCAGTTTTTTCACCTGGCTGATGGACTTTGGTCCACCGGCAATCAGGCCCGAGCGCAAACCAGCCAGGTTCGAGCGTTTTGACAGGGAGTTAAACAGCGTGATCCGTTCGGGATCAGCCCCTAGTTCCTGCGCGACAGTCAGAACCCCCGTCGGGGCTTGGTCACGGTAAATCTCGGAATAGCATTCGTCGGCGAAGATGCGGAAATCATAAGCCTCGGCCAGACGGATCAGGTCAGCCCAATAGTCGCGCGATGCAACCGCTCCCTGCGGGTTGGCCGGGGAACAGATATAAGCCACCGCTGTTTGGTTCAGCACATCTTTAGACAGGCCGGAATAATCCGGCAGATGACCCGTCGCGGCGGTTGCAGGGACAAAATAGGGTTGCGCACCCACAGAAATCGACGCGACCATGTAGACCTGATAAAACGGGTTCGGGCACAGGATGATCGGTTGTTTGCCATTCTTCTGTTCCGGGCACAGCGCCATGGCCGCATTGTACAGCCCCTCACGTGTGCCGTTCAGCGCCATGACGTTGGCGTCAGGGTCCATTTCGACCCCGTAGCGCCGCTTGATCCAGCCCGAGATTGCACCGCGCAGGTCTTCCGAGCCTTCGTTCGGCGGATAGCCCTGAAACCCGGCCGCGTTTTCCATGATGACATCCGTCACCCAGGCCGGAAAATCATGCGTGGGCGCGCCAATCGTCATATGAACGACGTCACCGCCCGGTTGATGGTGATCCAACAGGGCGCGCAAACGCGGGAATGCATATTCCGGTAGGTTCGAAAACCGCTCGGGAAAATCCATGTTACTGCCTCAATATCGGGGTCATTTGCGCCCCGTTTTTTTGGCAGATTACAGTCCGCATACCTCTTCGTCCAGACAAAGAGGTTCCGAATCAGTGGATTGTGGCATTCAGGCCAATGCCGATTCTGCCGCTGACCCCAACCTCAACAGGGCCTCTTCCGAGTTCGGATACCCCATCATCATCAGCCCGCAACTGGGCGTTCCGGTGGGCAGGGTCAGCGCCGCAAGCCCCATCAGGTTGCCGATCCGCGTATTGCGAAGGGCCAGCAGGTTTTCAGTCACGTAATAGTCGTGATCGGTCATCAACCGGTCCAGATTGGGCGGCAAAATCGGTGCTGTGGGTGCCAGAACCGCATCGAACCCGGCAGTTGCCGCATCCCAGGCACTGCGGCACGCCTTGAGCTTGGCCCAGGCCGCGACATAATCGGTGCCGGAATATCCCATACCAATGCGGAACCGTTCCAGGATTTCGGGATACATTGCCTCTGGGTTGGCCTCGATCACATCGCGCCACAACCCGTAGGCCTCGGTCGTGTAGACGATGCTGGACAGGGTCATCGCCTCGTTCAGCTCGGGCACGTCCAATGGAACAATCTCAGCGCCTGCATCCGCAAGTTTCGCAATGGCCTCGTCATATGCTCTTCGCGGGGCATCGCGCAGGTCGTCCTTGGCAATGTTCTGCAAATCAGCAAAACGACGGCCTTTCAGCGAAGCGCCTCTCAGGTCCGCAGGTGCCCCGCCTTCCAACAGGGCCAGCATATGTGCTGCATCTTCAACGGATCGCGCCAGTGGCCCGACAGTGTCAAACCGCAGGCAGAGCGGCACCACGCCTTCAAGGCTCAGCCGCCCGGCCGTGGTTTTCAACCCTACCAGATCATTCCATGCCGCTGGAATTCGCACCGAACCGCCGGTATCGGAACCGATCCCGCAAGCCGCCAGCCCCCAGGCAACCGACGCGCCCGCACCAGATGAAGACCCGCCCGGCACCGCCGTTTCATCATGGATACAAGGGGGCGTTTCGGTGATCGGGTTCAATCCAAGGCCGGAAAAGGCCAGTTCGCTCATATGCGTCTTACCCAGACAGACCGTCCCCATCTGCGTTGCGTTGCGCACCACAAGTGCATCCGCATCAGGCACCCGGTCTTTCAAAAGTGCCGACCCGGCCTCGGTCGCGGTGCCGGCAGTGTCGAACAGGTCTTTCCAGCTAATGGGAACCCCATCCAGCAACGACCGCCGCAATCCCATCTTCGCGCGTTGCTGAGCGGCTTCGGCCTCGGCGCGGGCGCGGTCATGGGTGACGCGGGCATAGATGCGGTCGCGGTGCGGATGGGCGTCTATTGCGGACAGGTAGGTTTCCGTCAATTCAACCGGATCGATCTGGCCCATCCCAATTCCACGGCCCAAATCACACGCCGTCATGGTCAACCAATCCTGCATCCCGCCCCCTCCTGCTTTTTGGCTTGAAAGAACGGTAGCGACAGGACTGCACATGGACAATCCCGAAAGGGCGCGCATATTGCAGGGCATGACACAGGCATCTGACATTCTGATCGTGGGCAGCGGGCTGAACGGCCCGGCTTTGGCATTGGCTCTGGCACAAACCGGACATTCGGTCACAGTGATTGATGCGCTGGAAGAGAAGGTCCGCAAGAATGCGGCATTCGACGGGCGAGCCTATGCGCTGGCCTTGGCGTCACAGCGCTTGCTGGCTGCCATCGGTGTCTGGGACCGCGTTGCGGAACACGCCCAACCGATGCTGGAGATCAAGGTCACAGACGGCCACGCAGGTACAGGCCCGTCACCGTTTTTTATGCATTTCGACCATGCCGAAATAGAAGAAGGCCCGATGGGGTATATGGTCGAAGACCGTCACCTGCGCCGCGCCTTTCTGGACGCTATGGCCGATGAGCGCCGCATCACTCAGCTGAGTGGCAAGACTGTTGTGTCGCAAAAGGCCGACACTACCGGAGTGACCGTGACGCTGGACGATGGTGCGACGGTGAACAGCAGCCTGCTGGTCGGGTGTGACGGTCGCCGCAGCGGCACCGCGCACCGCGCAGGTATCAAGCGCACCGGTTGGGATTATGGCCAGACCGCACTTGTCTGCGCCATTGAACATGAATTGCCGCATCACGGCATTGCCCATCAGTTCTTCATGCCGCCGGGTCCCTTGGCGATTCTGCCGCTGACCGGCAATCGCAGTTCCATCGTATGGAGCGAACGCACCGAGGCCGCACAGCAGATCAACGCCCTGCCCGAGGACGCCTATCTGCAAGTGCTACGCCCGCGGTTCGGCGATTTCCTCGGTGACATCCACCTGGCCGGAGATCGTTTCACCTATCCTTTGAACCTGACCATCGCCAATTCCTTTATCGCTGATCGTCTGGCACTGGTCGGGGATGCCGCCCACGGGATGCACCCGATTGCCGGTCAGGGTCTGAACGCCGGTTTGCGTGATGTCGGCGCGCTGGCAGAAGTTCTGACCTTGGCAGGACGGCGCGGCGAAGACATCGGGTCGCTTTTGGTTTTGGAACGCTATCAGGAGTGGCGCAGGTTCGACACCGCTGCTCTTGCGATGGCAACGGATGTCTTCAACAAGCTGTTCTCGAACGACAACCCGTTGCTGCGCATTGGGCGAGACGTTGGTATGGGAATTGTCGGCGCACTGCCGGGGCTGCGGCGCGGTTTCGTGCGCGAAGCCGCCGGTTTGACCGGAGATTTGCCCAAGCTGCTGCAAGGGCAACCAATTTAGTCCAGCTGCCGTGCCTCGTCGACCAACATGACCGGAATGCCGTTGCGGATGGGAAAAGCCAGCCCAGCGGCCTGTGACACAAGCTCCTGCCTTTCGGCGTCATAGCGCAGGGTCGTTTGCGTCTGCGGGCAGACCAGAGCTTCGAGCATACGGCGATCAAAGGCGTGTTCAGGGTCAGTCATTGCAGTTTTTCCTCATTCGATCCGCCTCGCATTGCGAATTCTATCAATGTCATCAGCGTCTCGCGCCGTGTGCGCAGGCAAGGGGCCTCTAAGAGGGCCTGTTTATCTTCCGGGTCAAAGTCCAACAGCATGGACAGTGAGTTTACCAGCAATTCATCCTCGGCATCTTTCAGCGAATCCCAGTCAGTGGACAATTGCCGGGACGAAAAGAAACGTTCCAGCAAAGCCAGGAACTTGGTGCGATTGAACCTGTCGTCGTGTTCGGCCTTGCCAAGATCCCTGTCAAAGCCGTCCCACGAGACTTCGCATCGCCGATATGGCGTGAAAGCGTCCAGCTCTGACACCACCCGGAACCGGGACACACCGGTCAGCGTGATCAGATAACGGCCATCTTCCGTTTCGGAAAACTGGGTCACGCGCCCGACACATCCGATGCGGTGCAGTTTGTTCTCATCATGGGCCGAAGGATTTGGCTGGACCATCGCGATCAGCCGTTCCTTGGTCTTGAGGGCATCGTCCAGCATCTGCAAATAGCGCGGCTCGAAGATGTGAAGCGGCAAGCGCGAGCGGGGCAACAACAGCGCCCCGGGCAAGGGGAAAACGGATACGGTGTCCGGCAAGTCGGCGGGATGCATCATGTCCCAATTCTAGCTCTGATCAGAAATTAGGCAAATATCATCGAGCTGAGTTTGCGGCGACCATTCAGAACGATCGGGTCATTGGGCTTGAGCGCGTCAAAGATCGTGAAAAGCTGGGTCTTGGCGGCCCCGTCATCCCACTCACGATCCCGGCGGAACAATTCCAGCAATTGCGCCACGGCTTCTTCCACTTCGCCGTTCGCGTGCAAGGCCTGCGCCAGGTCAAACCGGGCCTGAAGATTATCGGGATCAGCATCAACGGCCGCTGTCAGATCCGCCACCGGACCTGCATCAGCCGCCTGCTTGGCCAGCTGCAATTGCGCATGCGCAGCCTCGACCTCGGCCGAGTTGGATATTTCGGCGGGTGCACCGTTCAGGATGGCCTCGGCATGTTCCAGATCGCCAGTGGCGATATGTGCCCGCACCAGCCCGCCATATGCTGCCGCGTGGTTCGGGTCTTCGCCAAGAATGGCGGCAAAAGTCTGCGCAGCATCTGCCGCGGCGCCGTCGCTCAGCATTTCTTCGGCGGCAACTACGGCGTCATCCAATTGGCCGCCCGGGCTTTCCCCACCTGACGCCTCGATCACGCGATCCACGAAAGCCTTGATCTCGGACCCCGGCAGCGCGCCCTGAAAACCGTCCACGGGTTGCCCTTTAAAAAACGCGTAGACCGTTGGAATCGACTGGATGCGCATCTGCGAGGCGATCATCTGTGCCTCGTCCACGTTGATCTTGACCATCTTCACCGCGCCTTTGGCGGCGGTAACCGCGTCTTCCAGCATCGGGCCCAGCGTCTTGCACGGGCCGCACCAGGGTGCCCAGAAGTCAACGATAACAGGCGTTTCCTGCGAGGCTTCGATCACATCGACCATGAAAGTGGCCTCGGTCCCGTCCTTGATCAGATCGGTGGCTGGGGCGGCTGCGCCGTTCAGGATGTCCATGGCAATCACTCTTTCGTTCGAACTTGCGCTCTATATGCAATCGCTTGTCGCAGAAACCAAGGGCAGAGTTTCAGTTCAAATGTCGAAAGTCGCAAAGACCGGCGCATGATCGCTAGGCTTATCCCACCCACGCGCGTCGCGCAGAATGCGACTGGAATGGCCCGCGTTTGAAATATCGGGCGTGGCCCAGACATGATCCAGCCGCCGCCCCTTGTCTGCCGTATCCCAGTCGCGGGCCCGGTAGGACCACCAGCTGAAAAGCTGCCCTTCGGGAATATCCTGCCGGGTGATATCGACCCAACCACCTGCGTCCTGGGTCTCGGCCAGATGTTCCACTTCGATCGGAGTGTGCGAGACGACCTTGAGCAATTGTTTGTGCGACCAGACGTCATCCTCACGCGGGGCAATGTTCAGATCGCCGACGAGGATGGATTTTTCCGGCTTTTCCGCGTGGAACCAATCGCGCATGTCCGTCAGATAGTCGAGCTTTTGGCCAAATTTCTCATTCACTTCACGATCCGGCACATCACCGCCCGCGGGGACATAGAAGTTGTGGATCGTGACACCATTCTCCAGCCGCCCGGCTATGTGGCGCGCGTGGCCGAGATCAGCGAAATCCTTGTCGCCCACCTCTTCTATCGGCAGGCGGGACAGGATGGCGACGCCATTATATCCTTTCTGGCCACGGGCAATCATGTGGGTATAGCCCAGCGCCGCGAACCCTTCGGTCGGAATCTTTTCAACCGGAGACTTGCATTCCTGCAAACACAGAACATCCGGCGCCTCTTCTTCCAACAGTTTCAGCACGATTGGTTCGCGCAGTCGGACCGAGTTGATGTTCCAGGTGGCAAGGGTGAAGGGCATGGTCAGGGAATCCTCTGTCGCGGTTGGGCGGAGGTTAACGCGGTGGGGGATGGGGTACCATCAGAAAAGAAAATCTAGGACGGGTGGCTTTCATTTTGGGGGGCATCATCGCAAATCTCGTACCAGTCCGGTTTTTCCGAAACAAATTCGTGAAACTGAACTTTCTGCTCTAACCCGGTATCCAGTGCATTTGCTGCGATTGGAAAACTATCTGCTTCTGAAATGATTTCGCCCAAAGATGTCCCGCATTTCGTGCAGAAACACCTGCCGTATTTGTAGGGCGGATCGGGCTGGTGCAGCGTTACGTTTTCCCTGCCCCGAACCCACACCAAGTCTTCTTTGTTGACAAATACGACTGTGCTGGCCCCGGCTTTTCTGCATCTTGAGCAGTGGCAGGTTCCCATCACGGATGGTTGAGACTTCAGGTTAAACTTCACCGCCCCGCACAAACAGCTTCCTTCAATCATCACGCGCTCCTCCAACCTTTCGCGAGAAATAGAACATTACAGGAACATTCAGGGTTTCGCAACGCCTGTGACGGTACAGGCGGCACATGATTTCGTCCTTCGGAAAAGAAAAAAGCCGGGCCATTCGGCCCGGCAGTCCAACAGGGAGGTGCATGTCATAACCCGGACATGCGCGGGTTGGGAGTAACCTAATTATGAGTACAGGGTATCACTTTGATCCAAGTCAATCCACACCCAGTTAAGACACTAGCCTATATCCACCGGATTCTGTGACCAAAAGGCGCGCATTTGACGGATCGGGCTCAATCTTCTGACGCAGGCGGTAGATGTGGGTTTCCAGCGTATGCGTTGTAACACCAGCATTATATCCCCAAACTTCGTGAAGCAGCACATCCCGCGCCACCACGCCGTCGGTCGAGCGGTACAGGAATTTGAGGATGTTGGTTTCCTTCTCGGTCAGGCGGATTTTTCTGTCCTCTTCCGTGATCAGCATCTTCATCGCCGGTTTGAACGTATAGGGGCCAAGTACAAATACTGCGTCCTCGGATTGTTCATGCTGGCGAAGCTGCGCACGGATACGTGCCAGAAGCACCGGGAACTTGAATGGTTTCGAAACATAGTCATTCGCGCCGGCATCCAGGCCCAGGATCGTATCGGCATCGCTGTCATGACCGGTCAGCATCAGGATCGGGCTTTTGACACCCTGTTTGCGCATGAGGCGGCACAGTTCGCGCCCGTCGGTATCCGGCAGACCCACATCAAGAATGACCAGGTCATAGATCGCTTCGCGCGCGCGCTCCATGGCAGAGTGACCGTCTGACGCCTCAAACACGTCAAAGTCTTCGGTCATGACAAGTTGCTCGCTGAGCGCCTCGCGCAGGTCCTCGTCATCGTCCACCAGCAGGATTTTCTTGAGTTGAGCCATTTCCCGGTCCTCCAAACGCTTTTCCATCACTTGCGCGTGGAATATGCAATCAACAAGATTTGCTGCAACCGTTTCACGCCTTCGTGTCAGAGTTCGCGGAAATGTTTCACATTTCCTTTCGAAAGGGCTAGGAGAAAGATTGAGCGTTATAGGGTAACATTGATGAGTCTCATCCCCGATATCACGGAACTTCTCGCCCGGGCCCGGGCCGATCTGCGCATGGGCGTTCCCGTTGCGCTGACCGATGACAGTGGCTTCAGCGTGCTTGCGGTTTCTGCCGAAACGCTCAGCCCGCAGCGTCTGGCCGACCTGAAAAAACTAGGGAATCCGGTGGTGGCCATAACTGGGCGACGCGCTGAAACCCTGAAAGCGCGGGCATACGACGGGGATCTGGCGCGGGTTTCGATCCCGGCGGATGCAGATATCGCATGGGTACAGGCGGTTGCTGATCCTTCCGACGATCTGAACGCGCCCATGAAGGGCCCGTTGATGACCGAGCGGCACGGCAATGCCAATCTGCACCGTATCGCAATAGCATTGGCCAAATCCGCGCGCATCCTTCCCGCTGTGGTCGTGGTGCCTGTCGAGGACGGCAGGGCATTTGCCGCTTCGCTCGGTTTGACCTGCATTGATCACACGCGCGCCACGCCTCATCTGGCGGATCGCAGTACTTTGCACGAAGTCGTCGCGGCCCGTCTTCCGATGGAGGTGTCCGAAGCCGGTCGGTTACACGTCTTCCGACCTGAAGACGGTGGTGAAGAGCACTACGCCGTCGAGATCGGGCGCCCGGACCGCGACAAGCCTGTGCTAGCCCGATTGCATTCTGCCTGTTTCACCGGCGATCTGATGGGAAGCCTGAAATGTGACTGCGGCCCGCAACTCCGCGGTGCCCTGGCACAGATGGGGGCAGAAGGTGCAGGCGTTCTTCTGTATCTGAATCAGGAAGGGCGCGGTATCGGTCTGGCGAACAAGATGCGCGCTTATTTCCTTCAGGATCAGGGTTTTGACACCGTTGAGGCGAACCACAGGCTGGGTTTTGAGGATGATGAGCGTGATTTTCGGCTTGGGTCGGACATATTGAAGTCGCTGGGTTTCAACTCTGTCCGCTTGCTGACCAACAACCCGGCCAAAATCGCCATGATGGAACGGACAGGTATCGCAGTAACCGAGCGTGTCCCTCTGAAGGTTGGCGAAACCTCCCACAACCGGGGATACCTGGCGACCAAGGCCAAGAAGTCAGGGCATCTGCTTTGACCCCAAACGATCTTGTTCTAACCCCACGAGGCATCCGGTTTCTTGGCAGGGTGTTTCCCTGTTCCGTGGGCAAAGGCGGGTTGAGCAACGCAAAACGCGAAGGCGATGGCGCGACCCCCACCGGATATCATCGAATCGTCGGCATGCTATACCGGGCCGACCGAATGGCCGCCCCCAGCAAATGGGCCCGTGCCATTGGCCCACGAGACTTGTGGTCTGACGACGTGTCTGAAAGCAGATACAACCACATGGTCAGCGCACCCTATGCATTCAGCCATGAAAAGCTGCGCCGCGCCGACCCGTTATATGACCTGATTCTGTTAACCGACTGGAACTGGCCAAACGCCGTTCCGGGCAGAGGGTCAGCGATTTTTCTGCACCAATGGCGCAGACCCGGTTATCCTACAGAAGGCTGCGTTGCCTTTCGCCGAGACCATCTGCACTGGATATCACAGCGCATTGCCCCCGGATCATGGCTGATCATTCCTGAGGTTTAACCCGTTCGCCAAAGATGGCCGAGCCAACACGGACGTGGGTTGCGCCCAAAGCGATGGCCTGTTCGAAATCGTGACTCATCCCCATAGACAATCCATCAAGCCCGTTACGTGCAGCGATTTTGGCCAATAGCGCAAAGTGCAAAGCAGGCTCTTCATCGACCGGAGGAATGCACATCAATCCACGCACGGGCAGATCCAACGACCTGCACTCGGCAATGAAACTGTCCGCGTCCGCAGGAAGGATACCGGCCTTTTGGTCTTCCTCACCGGTGTTGACCTGAATGAACAGGTTCGGGCAGTTTCCCATTTCCTGTGCCAAACGCGCCAGTGTGTTGGCCAGTTTGGGTCGATCTACCGAATGGATCGCATTGCACAGTTCCATTGCGTGACGAGCCTTGTTGGTCTGCAACGGGCCAATGAGGTGCAGATCAATACCCTCGAACTGTTCTTTGAAAGCGGGCCACTTGCTTGCCGCCTCCTGCACGCGATTCTCGCCAAAACATCTGTGCCCTTGCTCTAGAACTGCCTGCACCCTGTCATTCGGCTGCACTTTGGACACAGCAATCAGTTTGACGGAACCTGCCGGTCGGTTCGACTTGGCTTCGGCTTTGGCGATACGTGCGGTGACGTCTTGCAACGACATGGGACCCTCATCCTGTTTTGCGCAGAAAAACACCAAGTCGACACAAAAGAAAAGGGCGAGTCCGAAGACCCGCCCTTAAACCTTGCGGTTCAGATCAGCTTAGAAGTTGAACTGAGCACCGAAGTCAGCAACGAAGGTCGAGTCTGTGCAGCTGTCACAGTCGTTGACACCGATACCACCGCGCAGCGATGCACCGCCACCCAGGTCGTAGATCGCGCCAAGAGCAACCTGCTGAGTATCAGCAGATGCGTTACCGTCGCCGTAAGCGAAGATCAGGGTTGTTGCGGCGCCAACGTTGTAGGTTGCCGACAGACCCCATGCGGTGCCGTCAGTTGCTGCAACCTGAGTTGCGTCGTCTGCAACAAACAGAGTACCGCCGAAGTCACCCCATTCACCACCCAGGGTCAGAACGGTCAGGCTCGGATCGCTTACACCAGCAACACCAGCGTCGGTCTGGCCGTAGGCCAAAGCAGCTGTGATGTTGTTGAAGGTGTAGGTTGCGCTGATGTCCCAACGGTCTGCGTCCATAGGCACGCCGTTCAGAGCTACAGTCGCTTGGTCGTACGATGCACCAAACGAGAAGTCACCAACCGAGTACTGGAAGAACACGGCGTTCGAACCCGAACCGGTCGAAGTGTAGCCCAGGAAGTTGTAGTTAACACCCGAGTACTGACCAGCGAACAGCTCAAGACCAACTTCGTTGCCGTAGTAGTTTGCCAGGTTGTCGAAGGCACCTGCAACGTTACCGGCGTCAACACGCAGGCCACCGTAGATGACCGAGAAGCGTGCACCGTTCAGACCAGCGCGGTTTGCTTCGCCGTTGCCGCTGTTTTCGTCAGCTTGCAGACGAACGCGGCCTTCGAAACGAACGCCACCGTCGGTTTCTGCAGAACCGTCGATGTTCAGACGGAAGCGCGAAACCAGGATCGCGTCGTCAGTTTGAACAACAGCCGTACCAACGCCTGGCGCGGTACCGGTTGTCTGGACGTTTACAACGGTACCGCTACGATCTTCAACGTAACCAATACCAAAGCGGCCATAACCGCTGAAGTTAACTTCAGCTGCTGCAACGCCTGCGGTCGCAATCAGCGCCGTCGATGCGAAGAGAACTTTTTTCATCTTGTTTCCCTCGGTTTCAAAAGAGTTATCTACTCGACATATGCCTCGGCACATGTCTCAGCACGGACACCGTTTCGCTCTTTTTGCCCCCTTTGCGCAAGCTTGGCATAAAGACGTCGGCGTCATTGAGGTCAAATTGGTGCAAGGATGCCACAGTCAGTTTTCGCCCCGATGCAGCTGATACACTTACATTTCAGAAGAATGGGCTTGTTGCAGCGGGGGTCCTTGGCTAGGAGTATCCCCTGAATACTGTAGAACAAGTGAAACAGGACCTGTTTGCAATGCGCCTGCCGACGATTTTGGGAATGATCCTGCTGACCGCTGCTCTTTCGGCATGTGGGCAGAATCGAAACGCTTCGACAACATACTCCCCGAACATCGCTGGCGGCAATTCGGACGAACAAGAGCTGAATGACCCCGATCGGGCAACTATCTGGGATATCTTTGACCGCAGCACCGCCGAGCAGACCACAAACGTAAACCGGTATCTGTGGGCGGCTTCACTGGATGTACTGAGCTTCCTGCCCGTGCAGGAGGTTGATCCGTTTACCGGTGTAATCGTAACGGGTTACGGCACACCTCCGGGCGGCGGCCGATCCTACCGGGCTACTGTTCATATCAGCGATCCGGCGCTTGCCGCGCGCTCGTTGTCGGTAGCGCTTCAATCGAGCGGAGGGGCCCCGGTGAGTGCGGCAACATCCCGCGCAGTCGAGGATGCGATTCTGTCGCGCGCCCGACAGCTACGCATAGCGGACAACAAGTTCTAGCAACCCGCCGAAAATCACAATATTACCACGCCGGGTTCCTACCCGGCGTTTTCATTCACGAAGGACCGCAAAATGTCGCGCTACTCGGCCACCGAAATCGAAGCAAAATGGCAAGAGGCCTGGGACAAGGCCGGGATCTTCACCGCCAACCACAAGGCGGACAAGCCGAAATACTATGTGCTTGAGATGTTTCCCTACCCGTCTGGCCGAATCCATATGGGGCATGTGCGCAACTACACGATGGGTGACGTCATCGCGCGGCACAAATTGGCGACGGGTCACAACGTGCTGCACCCGATGGGCTGGGATGCATTCGGGATGCCTGCGGAAAATGCCGCGATGGCTATCGGGGGTCATCCGAAGGACTGGACCTACAGCAACATCGCAGACATGCGCGATCAGATGAAACCACTTGGCCTGTCCATCGACTGGTCACGTGAGTTCGCGACCTGCGACCCCGAGTATTACGGCCAACAACAGGCGCTGTTCCTCGATATGCTTGATGCCGGGCTGGTCTATCGCAAAAACGCTGTGGTGAACTGGGACCCGGTCGATATGACCGTTCTGGCCAACGAGCAGGTTGAAAATGGTCGTGGCTGGCGTTCGGGCGCATTGGTAGAGCGGCGCGAACTGACCCAGTGGTTCTTCAAGATCTCGGACTATTCCGAAGAATTGCTGGACGCGCTGGACACTTTGGACAACTGGCCCGCCAAGGTGCGCCTGATGCAGGAGAACTGGATCGGCAAGTCGCGCGGTCTGCAATTCGGCTTTGAACGCACTGATGGCGGAGAGCCGATCACCGTTTATACAACCCGCCCCGACACGCTGCTGGGCGCATCTTTCGTTGGCATCTCGCCCGATCACCCGATCGCAAAACAGCTTGAGGCCGAAAACCCTGAAGTGGCTGAATTTGTGGCCGAATGTCGCAAAGGTGGCACCACGGAAGAAGCCATCGAAACTGGCGAAAAGCTGGGCTTTGATACAGGCATCAAGGTCAAGCACCCGCTGGACCCGAGCTGGGAACTGCCGGTCTGGATCGCCAATTTCATCCTGATGGATTACGGCACTGGCGCAATCTTTGCCTGCCCTGCACATGACCAGCGCGACCTCGACTTCTGCCGTAAGTACGGCCTGCCCGTGGTCGATACCTTCTTTGCGCTGGATGACGACACGCCGGTCGACAAAATTGCATTCGTCCCGCCGAAAACCGAGAAAGTTCGCTGGGTGAACCATTTTGCAGGTTTGACCGAGGCGACAGGTGACGAGGCGATCAACGCCACCGTCGATTTTGCTGAAAAAGCGGGTTGGGGCGAGGGTGTCACCAAATACCGTCTGCGCGACTGGGGCCTCAGCCGTCAGCGCTATTGGGGGTGTCCGATTCCCGTCGTGCATTGCGAAAGCTGCGGTGTGGTGCCCGAGAAGAAAGAAAACCTGCCGGTCCGCCTGCCCGACGATGTGACATTCGACAAGCCCGGCAACCCGCTGGATCGACACCCGACCTGGCGCGATTGCGCCTGCCCGTCTTGTGGCGCACCGGCCAAGCGCGAGACCGACACGATGGATACCTTCGTCGATTCGTCGTGGTATTTCGCCCGTTTCACCGCTCCGCGTGCGGAAACACCCACCGATCTGGACGAGGCCGAATACTGGATGAATGTCGACCAGTATATCGGCGGCATTGAACACGCGATTCTGCACCTGCTGTATTCACGCTTCTTCGCGCGGGCGATGAACCTCACCGGTCACTTGCCCCAAAAGGCCATCGAGCCGTTCGACGCGCTGTTCACACAAGGCATGGTGACGCATGAGATCTACCAGACGCGCGACGCCAACGGCCGCCCGGTCTATCACCTGCCCGAGGATGTGACCGACGGCAAACTGGCCGATGGTACTGAGGTCGAAATCATCCCTTCGGCCAAGATGTCGAAATCCAAGAAAAACGTGGTCGATCCAGTCAGCATCATTTCGGCCTTTGGCGCCGACACGGCCCGCTGGTTCGTGTTGTCCGATTCGCCACCCGAGAGAGACGTGGAATGGACGGCGGCAGGAGCCGAAGCCGCCTATAAGCATCTGAATCGCGTTTGGAATCTGTGTGACAGGATCGGTACCATGGAGGCCAATGCAGCGGGCGAAGGCGATGAGGACCTGTTGCGCGAGATGCACAAAACCATCCGCGACGTGACATTGGGTGTCGAAAGCTTTGGTTTCAACGCCGCCATAGCCAAGCTTTATGCTTTCACTAATACGCTGGCAAAATCCAAGGCCGGTGCGGCGGCTCAGAAACAAGCGATCAAAACACTGGCCCAGTTGATGTCACCGATGACACCACATCTGGCGGAAGATATCTGGGCGCATCAGGGTGGTGAGGGCCTTGTGGCCGTCGCCCCGTGGCCCGTCGCGGATGAGGCGATGCTGGTTGATGACACCGTCACCCTGCCGATCCAGATCAACGGCAAGCGTCGCGCGGAAATCAGCGTTCCGAAAGATATGGACAAAGCCGAGGTTGAAAATATCGCGCTCAGCACCGAAGCTGTCCAAAAGGCGCTGGATGGCAACGCGCCGAAAAAAGTGATCGTTGTTCCGGGCCGGATTGTGAATGTCGTTGTTTGATCGCAGAACATTGCTTGTGATGCCGCTGGTACTGGCTGCCTGCGGCTTCCAACCGGTTTATGCTCCGGGCGGGTCAGGCTCAGCCTTGTTCGGTCGGGTGGCGGTATCTGCGCCAAATACCGTCGAAAGCTATCTTCTGGTTCAAAACCTTGAACACCAACTGGGCCGCAGCGCGGGATCTGTCAGCGATTACACTCTGGATGTTCAGGTCTCGACCGAAACCCGCGGCGCGGCCATAACCACGACGAACGAGACAACGCGGTACACGATTGATGGACGGGCGCAATACGCGTTGAAATCCAACGAAACCGGGCAAGTCGCGGCGTCCGGCACCGTAACCGATTTTGTGGGCTATTCTGCTTCGGGCTCTACCGTGTCGACGCTGGCTGACGAACGCGATGCGAAAGAACGCCTGATGGTGATCCTGTCCGGGCATATCGTGAACCGCCTGTATTCTACGCCGGGCTTGTCCAAATGAAGTTGAGCCCGCGCGAGGCTGACGGGTATTTCGCCAAGCCGGATGCGGACAAGACCGGGCTGCTGATCTATGGTGCGGATGCCATGCGGGTGGCGCTTAAGCGGCAACAGGTTCTGGCCGCACTGCTTGGTCCCGGTGCGGAAGAGGAAATGCGCCTGGCCCGCCTGCCGGGCGGTGATTTGCGCGGCGATCCGGCGTCGCTGCTGGACGCGGTCAAGGCGGTTGGGTTTTTCCCCGGCCCGCGTGCGGTGTTTGTGGAAGACGCCACCGAAACCGCCGCGCCTGTGATTCTGGCCGCGCTTGAAGATTGGGTCCCCGGCGACGCTCAGATCATCGTGACGGCTGGTCAGCTGAAACCAAACTCGAAAATCCGTAAAGCGTTCGAAGGGCATTCTGCGGCCTATGCGATAGGCATTTATGACGACCCGCCATCGCGCGCAGAGGTCGAGCGGGTTCTGACCGAAGCGCAGCTGAAAAACATCCCCCACGATGTCATGTCTGCCATCAGCGAACTGGCCAACAGTCTCAGCCCCGGTGACTTCACCCAAACCGTTGAGAAACTGTCGCTTTACAAGCGTGGTGACAACTCTGAGCTGACCATGGAAGACATCGAAGCCTGCGCCCCGCGTTCGACCGAGGCGGCGCTTGACGACGTGCTGAACGTGGTTGCCGAAGGCCGCGCCGGTGAGATCGGGCCGCTGATCCGGCGGTTGCAGGCACAAGGCACCAACGGGGTAACCCTGTGTATTGGGGCAACCCGGCATTTCCGCACACTTTATGCCTGCGCCTCGGATCCCGGTGGTGCTGCGCAGGGTATCGGTAAGTTGCGTCCGCCGGTTTACGGCAAACGCCGTGACCGTATTCTGCGTCAGGCACAGGGCTGGGGGGCGCCCAAGCTGCAAACTGCTCTGACCGTTCTGACGGATACTGACCTCTCCCTGCGATCCGCCGGACAGACAGCCCCTTCAATGGCACTGGTCGAGCGCGCAATGATTCGTCTGGCGATGCTTGCGCGGTCGCGCTGAGTTATCTGACCTGATCCAGCCTGTCGGCAGCGGCCCGACCGGCCCAGCGACCCGTGGCAAGACAGGCCGTCAAAAGATAGCCCCCGGTTGGCGCTTCCCAATCCAGCATCTCACCTGCGCAAAATACACCCGGAATGGTTTTCAGCATCAACCCGTCATCCAACGCGGATCGTTTCACGCCGCCTGCCGTCGAAATGGCCTCATCCATCGGTCGCAGCCCCGCGTGCAGGATTGGCAGTTTCTTGAGAGCCTCCACTTCGCCGGGCAGCGGCAACTGACTGCGTTTTGCCATCTCGTGAAACACGGCAATCTTCTGCGGTGACAGGTTCAACGATTTTCTCATCCATTGCGAAAGCGTGGTTTTCGACTTCCTGGACGACCATCTCGCCCGCAAGGATTGAAGGTCCAGATCAGGTGCCAGATCGACATAAAGTGGCTGCCCTTTGCGCAAAGCAGGGGTGAGGGTGTAAAGCCCGCCTCCCTCCAGCCCGGTTGCCGAGATTGCGGCCTCGCCGCGGCTATCCAGGTCACCGGCCATCCACCGAACCGATTTCAGCGCCGCCCCGAAATGTGGCTGCATATGAGGGCTCCAGTCCACCGACAGGGCTGAATTCGCAGGTTCGAACCGTGCCAGTTCCACGCCCCTGCTGGACAAGATTTGCGCCCACTGACCATCCGACCCAAGGCGGGCCCAGCTTGCCCCGCCCAGCGCCAGAACGGTTACAGAAGCAATCAGGTTTTGCGGCCCGTCCGGGGTCTCAAATACCAGCGCATCAGCTTCCCAACCTTTCCATCGCCAACGGGTTTTGATCTCAACCCCTGCTGCGTCCAGTCGCGCAAGCCATGCGCGCAACAAGGGCGACGCCTTCATGGTCTCGGGAAAAACCCGCCCGGTGGAGCCCGTGAATAATGTCTGGCCCAATCCACGCGCCCAGTGCTGCACGGCTTGCGCATCAAAGGCGGTGATCATCGGGCACAACCAGTCCGCCGCATTGGCATACGACCGCATCAGTGTCTCAGGCGGTTCGTCCTTTGTCAGGTTCAGCCCCGATTTACCTGCCATCAGAAATTTGCGCGCAACCGAGGGCTTGGCTTCGGCAACCAGTACGGAATGCCCGGCCTCGGCCAGTTGCTCGGCCGCCATCAACCCTGCGGGGCCTGCTCCGATCACCACTGCCTGCGCCATTCGCACCCTCTTGCCTTCGCCATCCATCGGCGCAAGTTTCAAACCATCATGGCGAACAACGATCCGATCTGCCCGCTCTGCGACCGCCCAATCCCCAGCGGGGGTGGCAGCCTGCATCATCTGATCCCAAAACTCAAAGGAGGCAAGGGCGGACCCACCGTCCTTCTGCACCAGATTTGCCACAAAGAAGTGCATGCCACTCTGACCGAGGCCGAACTGGCGCGCAGTTACAACACGGTCGCAGCCTTGCGCGCGCATCCCAGGCTTGAGAAATTCCTGATCTGGGTGCGTAAACGCCCACCCGGATTTCGGTCGAAAGTTCCGGGCAAGCGACGCAACAGGTGATCAGCCAGGCAGGACCGGATCGCCAAAGGCGTCTTTCAAAGGTGCGGCCAACCCCTCGACTTCTATTCCCTGGTAATCCGGTACGGGCGCAAACTGCGCACCCGCAAGATGCTGGAACTCCAATGTCGTATACGGTCGCTTCCACAACCATTCGCGATTCTCGACGGCCCACAAATCGGGGTTTGGAGGGGTTTCGTCGGTAAAGGCGTAGAAATGCAGATCAAAGCCATGGGGGGCCACCTCCTGCATCGACAGCAAGGACATACCTTGCGCGCGCCAAAACGCGTCCTCACCCGCAATATCACCGGTTCGAAGGGTTATCTGACCGATCCGGGCCTGCGCAAACGGAGCATCCGGATCTGCAACCTGCACCGGTTTGTTACCTTCGAAATCATGTTGCAGCAATTCGACGACAAACCCTTCGGGATCAGCCAGATGGCACATATACCCGATATCCAAAAACTGGCTCGGCGTGCTTACCGCAGTACCCAGCGCGCGCAGATGCGCTGCCGCAAGATCGACATCAGGAACGGTAATTCCGATCTTCCAATATCTTTGGCCCCGGTCATGGGTGTATCCCCCACCACCCGGCAACAGCAGAAGGTCCGCATCTTCCGAGTTGTAGCCGACGCGGCAACCTGACCCCTGCCGGTCAACCCGCATACCCAGAACGTCGCGATAGAATAGGGCCAGTCCTTCCGGGTCAGCGACCCGCAACCGAACGGCCGAAATCCTCATGAACACATCCTTGCGATATCCCTGGCGACAACGGGGTCAGCGTTCACGCTGTCTGCCACAAAGTCACGCGCGGTTTGCATCAGATGATCGGGCTCGACGATCCGGTCAACCAGACCAAAGTCATACGCCTCTTGCGCGGTGATCTTCTGACCTGCCATCAGGATCAATTTGGTTCTGGCCGGGCCCACCAAAGCCGCCAGCCGTTTCGGATCGGACGGTTGCGGCAGGAACCCCAGCTTCATCACCGGATAAAAGAACTTGGCTGTTGGCACCGCAATGCGAAGGTCACAGGCCAAAGCCATGCCATTGGCCCCGCCAGCCAAAGTTCCGTTCAACGCGGCAATGGTCAGACAGGGCAATGCGGCGATGGCACCGGACAGTCTTTCCCAGACGTCAGAGGTGGCCAGACCGGCGCGCGCCTCGTCCAGATCGGCCCCCGCGCTGAACACTTTGCCCGCGCCCGTCAGGATCAGCGCCCGCGCGCTGGTTGCGGCCTCGGCAATCCCGACCAGTTCATTCAGCATCGCTCCGGTCAGGGCGTTTGCCTTTTCGGGATTGTTGATCGTAACGACCCACAGGCCATCCTCTTTCCTCAGGTCGATCATATCAACCCAACCCTTTTTCGGATGTCTTCCAGACGCAGCGAGATTTCCGTTCCCAAATACTCATCCGCGTCCTTGGAACACATCCACAACAAGGCACGTGCTGGCCAGTCTGCGGGAATATGCGCGTCCCAGTCCAGTTGACTGACCGGATTGATGCCGCTTGCCTTGATGGACCGCTGCATATCCGTGGCAACCGTCCCCGGCGACAGCCCCATGGCGCGAATACCGTGTTGGGCTTCTTCCAGATGCAGGCATTCCGTCAGCATTTTTGCCCCGGCCTTTGACGCGCAATAATGGCTCCACGCCTCAACCGGGTTGGACGCCGCGCCGGACGAGACGGTCAGAATGCTTCCGCCCCCGGCGGCCCGCATCACCGGCAATGCCGCACGCATCCCGTAGAAAACACCTTTGAGGTTGATATCGATGGCTTTGCTCCAGGCCTCAGGATCGGCGTTTGTAAGATGAAAGATTGGATCGATCACACCGGCATTGCCAATCAGAACATCCAGCCCACCGAACCGATCCACACATGTGGCCACAGCCTGCTCGACCTGCGCGAAATCGCTGACATCGCAGGCCAGCGCGATGGCCTGATCACCCAGTTCAGCGGCCAAGGCATCAATCTGATTTCGGCTGCGGGCCACTAATGCGACATTGGCCCCGGCTGCGGCAAAAACGCGCCCCGCTTCGGCCCCGATGCCACGGCTGGCCCCGGTTATCAGAACTGTTTTCCCCTGCATTCGCCTCTCCTCACGCATTGTTATCGATCCCGGCAACAGCCGTAACGCGGAAACGGGGAAATGGTCCAGCCCTTGCCCCCTTGACGATAGGTGCCACAACCCCGACCATGCGCCGCAAATTGATCAAGAAGGGTTACCTTATGTCCGTTTTCTTCCACCGCAGCTGCGGTGCTGTTCTGGCTTACGCCGTTGCGACCCAGGGCGCGTTCGCCGACCTTACTGCAAATGATGTCTGGTCCGACTGGCAAAGCTATTTCACTTCAATGGGCTACACCGTTACAGGTGACGAAAGCATCACCGGTGACGTCACCACTATTTCGAACATGACACTTTCTTTGACCTTTCCGGAAGAAGACGGGCAGTTCCAGATGGTCATGCCTGAAATGACGCTGACCGAAAATGGTGACGGAACCGTTACCATCGGACTGCCCGAAAGCTTTCCCATGGATGTCACGGGAAAAGCCGATGATGAAGAGTTTGCAGCCAAAGTGATTTATTCGCACAGCCAACTGAAGATGGTTGTTTCGGGTACACCCGAAGACATGACCTATGACTACACTGCTGACAAACTGGGCATTTCACTGGATTCGATTGAAGTCGATGGCGAACCGCTGCCGAACGAGGTTTTCAGCATCGCGGTCGAGGCAGGTGATCTGGCCGGTCGGTCGCGGATGCAAATCGGCGAACACCGAAGCATCACCCAGACATTCAACAGCGATACACTGACCTATGACCTGAACTTTCAGGATCCGGAAAACGGTGAAAGCGGGCTGATCAATGGCCAACTGGGCCAACTGGCCTTTGAAGGCGAAAACGTGATCCCGCTGGATTTTGACATGTCTGATCCGCAGGCGTTTTACCAAGCGGGTTTCGCCTTTGATGGCACGTTTACCTATGCATCCGGCAGCACCGATCTGAGCGGGACCAGCGAAGGCCAGGCGTTCTCGATGAACAGCACCTCGGAAGGTGGACGCTTTGCCGCCAGCATCGACGCCGAGCGTATCGCCTATGACATCGCGCAGAACAGCACCAAACTGGCGGTTACAACAGCAGACCTGCCATTCCCGATCGAGTTGTCCATGGCCAGCGCAGGGTTGAATTTCGAATTCCCGATCCAGCAATCGGACGAAATACAGCCCTTTGCATTTGGCCTCAACATGACCGATTTCACCATGTCTGATGTCCTGTGGGGCATTTTTGACCCGGCAGGCGCGCTGCCCCGCGATCCGGCGACAATTGCGCTGGACACGACCGGCACGGCAAAAGTTCTGATGAACATCTTCGATCCAGAAATCGACGTCGAGTCGGACGAAGCTCCGGGTGAGCTGCATTCGCTGAAAATCAGCCAGCTTCTGGTTTCGTTGGTTGGTGCCAAACTGACAGGTGATGGCGATTTCGCCTTCGACAATTCGAACACAGAAGAGTTTGGGGGAATGCCCAGCCCAAGCGGCGTGGCGAACCTGAAACTTGTTGGCGCCAATCAGCTGATCGATACGCTGATCGGCATGGGCCTCATTTCGGATGACGATGCGCTGGGCGCGCGGATGATGATGGGTCTGATGGCGGTCCCCGGCGATGAGCCTGACACCCTGAACTCGACCATCGAATTCACCGAAGACGGCCAGATTTTGGCGAATGGCCAGCGTATCAAGTGATACCTATCTGAAAGGGCCGCGCAGTGCGGCCCTTTCCATTCCTGGGAACCTTGTGCAAAACTTGGTAGCGGCATGGATTAATCACGATCCACACAGCCCAATCCGGTCATAGGTCTTGCGGGGCGGGCAGTGCGAGGCTAGGTCCTTGGCAATCAACCCGGAGACCTCATGACCCGCACGCCAGAAGAAATCAGCCAACAATTGCTCGATGTCGCTCGCCGGGCAGGCGCAGAGGCAGCAGATGCCATCGTTCTCGAAGGGTCCTCGGTCTCGGTCGATGTGCGGGGCGGCGCACTGGAACATGCGGAACGCTCTGAAGGCGCCGATCTGGGTTTGCGCGTGTTTCTGGGTAAACACTCAGCCATTGTGTCCAGCTCTGACAGCCGCCCGGAAACCCTTGCGGCGATGGCCGAACGCGCCGTGGCTATGGCAAAAGAGGCGCCCGAGGACCCCTATTCCGGGCTGGCGGACAAAAGCCAACTGGCCAGTGACTGGGATATTCAGTCACTGGAATTGCTGGACACTGCCCCGGCCCCGTCCGCGGAAAGCCTGATGCAGGATGCGCTGGCCGCCGAGGCCGCAGCACTGGCGGTAAAAGGCGTCACGCAGGTGTCGGATGCTGCTGCAAGCTACGGAACGCACCGGGTGCATCTGGCGGCTACAAACGGGTTTTCCGGTGGGTATGAGCGCAGCAGCCGATCCATCTCATGCGTTGCGATCTCGGGTGAAGGCACCGGGATGGAGCGCGACTATGACGGTGACAGCCGGACGTTTCAATCCGACCTGCGCGACGCGGCTGAGATTGGGCGCACCGCAGGGGAACGCGCTGTGCAACAGGTTGGCGCGCGCAAACCTGCGACCGGCAGTTTCCCGGTGTTGTTTGATGAACGTATCTCGTCTTCGCTGATCGGGCATCTTCTGGCCGCCAGCAATGGGGCCGCTATTGCGCGGGGCGCGTCTTGGCTCAAGGATTGTCTTGGGCAGGATGTTCTGCCCGCGCATCTGTCGCTGATCGAAGATCCGCACCGCCCGCGTATCTCAGGCTCGCGCCCATTTGATGCAGAAGGCCTGCCAACGCAGCGCCGGGTGATCGTGGAAAACGGTGTCCTGACGGGCTGGACGCTGGATCTGTCGAGTGGCCGCAAGCTGGGCATGGACTCCACAGGCAACGCTGCGCGCGGGGTGTCCGGCCCACCCTCGCCCAGCAACTGGAACCTGAGCCTGACGCAAGGGACCCGCAGTCGCGAAGATCTGCTGCGCGATATGGGAACCGGTTTGCTGGTCACGTCCATGATCGGATCGACGATCAACCCCAATACAGGCGACTATTCCCGTGGTGCATCAGGGTTTTGGGTCGAAAACGGTGTGATCACGCATCCTGTCAACGAATGCACCATCGCAGGTAATCTGCGTGATATGTTGCGGCGGATCATTCCCGCCAATGACGCGCGCAGATATTTGTCGCGCGTGGTCCCGTCGCTGTTGATCGAAGGAATGACACTTGCCGGCAACTGATCTGCCCCTTCTGATTGAGGCCGCGATTGAGGCCGGCAAGATCGCTACACGCTATTCCGGGACGCAAGCACAGCGTTGGGACAAACCCGGTGGCGCCGGTCCGGTGACCGAGGCCGATCTGGCCGTCAACGCGATGCTGGAAGAAAAGCTGTGCGCTGCGCGACCGGGCTATGGCTGGCTCAGCGAGGAATCCGAGGATTCGCCCGAGCGCTTGGACCGCAGCAACGCCTTTATCGTTGATCCGATTGACGGCACCCGCAGCTTTACCGAAGGCGCGCGCACTTGGGCGCATTCGCTGGCCGTTGCAGTCGATGGCATTGTGACTGCCGCTGTAATCTACCTGCCGATGCGCGACTTGCTTTATGCTGCGGCGCAGGGTCAGGGCGCCACTCTCAACGGGCAAAAGATTACGACGTCGAAAACGCCTGAGCTACTGCAATCTCAGGTTCTGGCCGCCAAACCAAATCTGGACGCACAGCACTGGCGCAATCAGAATGTTCCAGCCTTCCACCGCGCATATCGACCCTCGCTTGCCTATCGCATGGCTCTGGTCGCGCAGGGGCGGTTCGATGCCATGCTGACCCTTCGCCCCAGCTGGGAATGGGATATTGCCGCTGGCGATCTGATCATCCGAGAGGCAGGCGGCGTCTGTTCAGACCGTTTGGGTCAACCGCTGATCTTCAACAATGCCCACCCCAGGCTGAATGGCGTAATCGCCGCCAGCACCGCGATCCACGGGCAACTGTGGGCTCAGCTGGACCCGATCGGGCCCGGAATCGGCGCATGAGCAAACCGCGCTCATTAAGCCTTGCCGCTTATCGGGTGCTGTCCTGGAGAATGCGGAACGGCGTTGGTGTAAAAACCGACCTGCCACGCCCCGAAGGCGAGGTCGTGTGGATGCACGTCGCCACGCCAGACCGCCTGCGGGCGGTGAGTGATTTTTGCCGCCGGTTGCTTCAGTCCCGATCCGAGCTGCACTTTCTACTGACCGCCCCGCCGGACGCGGAACTGTCTGCCTGGCCGGAATGCAGTTTTCCCCTGATCAACCTGCCTCAGGAACAGAGCGGGGCCGCGCGTGACTTTATCGAATATTGGCGCCCAGGTATCGGGATTTGGGTCGGTGGTGATCTGATGCCCAACATCATAACCCGAGCCGATGAACAGGCCGTACCCTTGGTGTTGTTCGACGCCCAATTTACCGTTGCACTGTCCAGGAACGCGCGCTGGCTGCCAGACATAACCAGAGTGACCTTTAGCTGCTTTCGCAAGATACTGACTGCAAATTCTGAAACCGCCCGGCACATCCGGAGACTTGGCATCCCGTTTTCAACAGTCGAAGAATCGCCACCTTTGCGCATCAGCCCAAATCCAAGACCTTGGCCAGAAGACGAGCTGATCGAAACCAACCACACGCTGGCAGGGCGGCCTGTTTGGCTGGCTGCCTGGGTGCAGGACAAAGAGTTCATTTCGGTTCTGACAGCACATCGTCAGGCATTGCGCCTTTTGCACCGGTTGGTTTTGGTACTTCACGTCGCCGACGTTCACGAGGCCGCCCCCCTAAGACGGCGGCTAGAGACGATGGATTTACGCTGTGTCAACTGGGACGATGGTGAATTGATCGAAGACAGCACGCAGGTCGTTCTGACTGCAGACCCCGAAAATCTGGGGTTGTGGCACCGCGTGTCGGCAGTGACGTTCATGGCCAGTTCAATGGAACGCGGCGCAGGCGGTCAGGACCCGTCCGACGCAATCGCGCTGGGGTCTGCCATAATTTCTGGACCATTCGTGCATCGCCATCACGAGCTTTACGCCCACCTTCAACAGGCAGGGGCAGCCAATGAGGTCAAGTCAGCAACCGAGTTGGGCGATGCCGTCGTACAGCTTCTGGCACCAGACCGCGCCGCTGACATGGCTTTGGCTGGATGGCAGATAATCACCGAAGGTGCGCCGCAGGCAGACACCCTCATCGAAATGGTGCAGGATATTCTGGACCAGCGGAGCGCAGATCATGCGGGCACCTGATTTCTGGAACACACCTCCGGACCAGCCGGATCTGAGGGCGCGGCTGCTGGCCCCGCTGGGCCGCCTTTATGCCACGGCGACGGCCCGCAGGATTGCCTCGAAATCAGGGGAAAATCCCGGTGTGCCCGTGATCTGCATCGGCAATCTCAATGCAGGTGGAACCGGGAAAACGCCCACCGTGATCTGGACTCTCGAACAATTGGGTAATGCCTGGCACAAACCGCATGTCGTGACGCGAGGACATGGCGGGTCACTGGAAGGCCCGGTGCAGGTCGATCCGGGCAGGCACACCGCCGCCGAGGTGGGGGACGAGCCGCTGTTGCTGGCGATGTTTGCCGAGGTCTGGGTCGCCAAGGATCGGGCGGCGGGCGCGCGTGCAGCGGCCGCAGCGGGGGCTACGGTGATCGTTCTGGATGACGGCTTTCAGAACCCTTCGGTCGCCAAGGATTTCTCGATTATCGTTGTGGACGCCCAGCGCGGATTTGGAAACGGATTATGCCTGCCAGCCGGTCCACTGCGAGAGCCCGTCGATACCGGCCTGCAACGGGCCGATCTTGTACTGTCCTTGGGGGAAGAGGCGGCGCAAAAGGTATTTGCCGACAACTGGAAACGCCGGTTGACCGTTCCCCACGTCACCGGGGCGGTCGAACCCCTGCAAACCGGTATGGATTGGTCGGAAACGCGTGCGTTGGCGTTTGCAGGCATCGGCTATCCCGAAAAGTTCTTCCAAACCCTGCGGCGGCTGGGTGTGGATCTGGTACGGGCCGAGGCGTTGGACGATCACCAACCGTTGACACAGGCCCTGATGACCCGACTGGAAAACGAGGCGCGTTTGCTGGGCGCTCAGATGGTCACCACCGAAAAAGATGCCGTTCGCCTGCCGCCCGCGTTCCGAAGCAAAGTGATCACTTTGCCGGTTCGGCTTCAGGTTTCAGACGCCGACAGGGTCAGGGACATGCTTTTGAAAGCCGTCCCTTCACCAAAGTAACTCAGGCTGGCCCCCAGTGAGGCCAGCCGGGGTCGGGTCAGCTGCCGAGCTCAGCTTCGATCAGCTTTTTGAAATCCGCGTAGGACTGATTGTCGACTTTCTTGCCGTTCACGATGAAGGACGGGGTTGCCTGAATTCCATCGCGTTCGGCGTTTTCCTGATACCACGCGGCCAATGTCCGCGCTTTGGTGCCATCCTGCAAACAGGTCTCAAGTTGGTCGCCATCGATACCTGCCAGACGACCGATCTTGCGCAGTTCATCGACGATCTCGGCCGGGCCTCCTGCGCGCGTCCATTCTGCCTGACCTTCGTAAATCAGATCAGTGATGCCAAAGAATTTCTCGGGACCGGCGCAGCGGGCCACCATTGACGCCCACAGACCATAGCGATCAAAATAGACCTCACGATAGGTGAACTTGACCTTACCAGTATCAATGAAATCCTTCTTGAGCTGTTTATACGCGCTCTTGTGGAAATTCGCGCAATGCGGGCAGGTGTAGGATGCGTATTCGATGATTTCGACAGGCGCGCCCTCGGCGCCCTGAACCATGTCAATGATGGTGGATGTATCCAGGTCCGCCTCTTGCGCCTCGGCGGCGCTGACCAGCGGAAAACTTGTGTTGGAATTTGACAGCGACACCCAATAGCCGCCTGCGGCCACGGCGACGGCCGCACAGATTACGGTTGCAATACGGCTCATTCTCAGCCCTTTCTCAGCGTTTCTGTTTGGATAAAACGTTGCGCCCAAGACGTTCAAGGGCCGCGCGCAAATCTTCATCATTTACACTGCGTGACACTTTGTCTGCCTCGGCTGCAATTTCAGGTGCAATCTCGGGTTTTGCTTGCTTCGGTTTATGGTCGAAACTGGCCTGCCCCTCGGCAAATCCGGTCGGAGCGGTCTGAGTAATGCGGACACGGCTAATGGCATTGTAACCGTAAACCGCGTTCACTTTACCACGCAGCTGTTCCTTCTGCATTTCCAGCATCGGGGCCTGCGGGCCTGTGGTCAGAACGGTCAGGGTCGCGCCAAAACCGCCTTTGCCATAGCCGACACTGACTGGGCGCGCGATAGCGGCGGTATCCTGACCCACGATCTCGGCCCAATGGGTCAACAGACGTGACACAGCAAAGCCCCGGCTTTCCCCGGCGCGCCTGATCTGGTCATTCAGCAAAGACGCGGTGCGCTTGAACCCGCGGGTTGACGAACGTCTGCGTTGCATCTGGTTTCCAACTCCTGCGCCGCTATTGTAATAGGCAGAACACCGGGTGCCAGCGAAACCTGACAGGGAGACGAATAAAACTTGCGTGATTCCTTTGAATTCACCGTCAGCGCTGCGCTTCTGGAGTGGTATGACCACAACGCTCGCGCCATGCCATGGCGCACAGGACCGGCAGAGCGCGCCGCCGGGGTGCGCCCTGACCCTTACAGGGTCTGGTTATCCGAAGTGATGTTGCAACAGACGACTGTAGCAGCGGTGCGGGATTACTTTTTGCGCTTCGTGACACGTTGGCCTACGGTTCAGGCGCTGGCCGCCGCACCGGATGAGCAGGTCATGGGGGAATGGGCCGGCCTTGGGTATTACGCACGTGCGCGCAACCTCTTGAAGTGCGCCCGCGTTGTGACGCGGGATCACAATGGTCAGTTCCCCGAAACTTATGATGCGCTGCTGAAATTACCCGGAATCGGCCCTTATACAGCTGCGGCAATCTCGGCCATCGCCTTTGATCAGCCTGAAACGGTTCTGGATGGCAATGTCGAACGCGTCATGGCCCGATTTTACGACATTGATGCGCCGCTGCCCGGCTCGAAACCCCTGCTGAAGGAAAAAGCTTCAGCGCTGACACCCTCTTCTCGGCCCGGTGACTACGCACAGGCAGTCATGGATCTGGGGGCCACGATCTGCACACCGAAATCCCCGGCATGTGGCATTTGCCCGCTGCGCGATCCATGCCAAGCGCGGCTTGCGGGAACACAGGCTGATCTTCCCCGAAAAACACCGAAAAAGCCCAAACCCACCCGTCACGGTCACGTTTACATCGCGCGCATGCCAGATGGGGCCTTGCTGCTGGAGCGCCGACCGGACAAAGGTTTGCTGGGCGGAATGCTGGGCTGGCCCGGATCGGAGTGGGCTGACGATCCGGGCGAGCACCCCCCGCTTGCGGCAGATTGGAAGATGGTGCCGGGCGAGGTGCGCCACACTTTTACGCATTTTCATCTGATTTTAAGAATCTGGACCGCAGAAACCACCGGTCAGTATGTTCCCGATCATCTGATCGCAGTGGGAAAGCACAGCTTCAAACCCAGCGACCTGCCCACGGTGATGCGCAAAGCCTATGATCTGTGGAAAGGACAATAAGACCGCTGTGCATTCCCTGGCCTCGCGGCTAGGCTGTCCCCATCTAGTAGGAGCACCAGAGATGAGCGCAACAGTCTCGTTGGCACGCTGGCAATCGGCATCACCCTTCTGGGTGTCCCTGCTGTTGATCCCACTGATCTGGTTCACTGCTTTCGCGGGCGGATGGTGGGTTCTGCTGATCCCGATCTCGACCTGGTGGGTCTTTGCCGTGCTGGACCGGATCACCGGGCTCAACGTGGGAAATGCGGACCCTGAGACGCCAGACGATGCTCTTCAACGGTATATCCTGCTGACCAAGCTTTGGGCACCCCTTCAGTTCCTTACCCTGTTTGGCCTGATCTGGTACGCGAGCCACGGCAGTCAGCTTTCGACGCCTGAGAAAATCGGCCTGTTCTTTGGCATGGGTGTTATCACGGGTACGGTCGGTATCAATTACAGCCACGAGCTGATGCATCAGAAAAGCCGTTGGGAACGCTGGCTGGGCGATATCCTTCTTGCCATGGTGCTCTATTCTCATTTCCGGTCCGAGCATCTGCTGGTCCATCACCGTCATGTGGGCACGCCACGCGATCCGGTGACGGCGCGATACAACGAAGGGTTTCACCGCTTTTACCCTAGGGTGTTGCGGCAAAGCCTGGTCTCGGCCTTCAACGCCGAACGCGGAAAACTGGCCCGCAAGGACCGCCCCTGGACCGACCGCTCCAACCCGTTCTGGCGGTATTGGGCGTTGCAAGGGGGAATGCTGGCACTGGCGGCGCTGGTCGGAGGATGGTCCGGTCTGGCCCTGTTTCTGTTGCAGGCCGGTGTCGCGATCTGGCAGCTGGAACTGGTCAACTACGTTGAACATTACGGGTTGACTCGGAAACATCTGGGCGACGGGCGGTATGAGCACGTCCTGCCCCGACATTCCTGGAATGCCTCGCAGAAAGCTTCAAACTGGTTGCTGATCAATCTGCAACGCCATTCGGATCACCATTACAAACCAAACCGCCGGTTCCCGCTGCTTCAACACCACACGCCCGAAACGGCACCGCAACTGCCCTATGGCTATCCCGTCATGACTGTGGCTGCGATGATCCCACCGCTGTGGCGACGGGTCATGAACCCACGGGTCCGGGATTGGCGGCGTCAGTACTACCCCGAGATCACCGATTGGCACGCCTATAACAAGGCCCTGAACCCCGCACCTGATGCGTAACCGATGCACCGCCCGGCCCATCAGGCTCGGCGCTTTGGGTACTGTTCTGGCGAGGTGTAAGGTCTTCAGCCTTTCATCACCCAGATATCCATCGGTGTTTCCACGCCGCGCACAGATTGATCGGTAAGCTCTGCAAAACCAGTCATGGCGACAGGCGCAGACTGGTTTTCCTCTGCAATCCGCGCGCGCACGGCATCGCTGACCACGATACGCGCCTGTAAATCACGCGTCAGCGCCTCGAGCTTGGCCGCGACGTTGACGGCATTCCCGATGACCGCGAATTCAAGCCGGTTCGCACCAATGTCGCCCAGCACGACCGAGCCATAGTGCACCCCAATCCCGACGCGGATTTCAGGCTCTCCCGCCCGGCGGCGGTCCAGATTCCATCGGTCGATCACGCTGACCATCGCGCGTGCACATCCCAGCGCGTTGCTTGCGTCCAACGGCGTGGGCACCGGGGTGCCAAAGGTCGCCATCAGCCCATCCCCCAGATACTTGTCCAGGGTCCCGTGGTGACGAAAAACCTCGGTTTCCATGCGGGCGTGAAAGCCCCGCAGCACTTCGATCACATCATAGGGGTCACGACCGGCGGCGTATTTCGTGAATCCGACGATGTCGATGAACAGAACGGCCACATTCTCTTTTCGGACCTGTTTCAGCGGCTCGTCATTCTGGCTCAGCTCCTCTACCACGTTGGGCGAGAAATAGCGTGACAGGTTGGCCCGTTCCCGTTCCAGCCCTGCATTGCTCATCAATAGCCGGTTCAGCCGTTGCATCGAAAGGCCCAAAGTCACGGCCACCATCATGAACACGATTGCCTGCTGGATGCGCTGAGGCGCCATGAAACTGTTCGGATCCAGAAGCTCGGCAACATCCGGGTAGTCTTGCAAAGCGGTCGCAACTTTTTCGCTGATCCCGGGAATGGGCGTTGCGACCCACCAGGCAACGATCCACCCGATCGTCCACATCATCGCCGTCCAGGTCCCGATGGCGATCACGGTCCGCCAGGAATAGGCCAATGTGCCTGCCGCCAGAATGATGAAGAAGTACTGAAAGTTGTCGAACCGGTATTGCATGGCCAATGGCCTGACATCATCGCTGAAGGGATTGGGTACGATCATCCCAAGTGTCATGATCAGCAGGTCGACGAAAATCAAAAACAACTCGCCCCGCGATTGCCCGACACGACCTGCACGGCGGATCAACCACCCGTTGCCGCAGATCAGCAGCAGAATGAAGTGATACCAAAGCACCTCCCATTGCGGGTTCAGAAAAACCAGCAGCACCGCAGTCAGCGCCATCGCCACCCATCGCGCACGCACAGCCAATTCCAGACCCTCGCGCTTGTGCCGTTCCAACGCGGCCTCGGTATATTTGTTGTCCAGATCAAACGCATCGGGCTGGGTGAAAAACAGGCTTCGGCGGGGCTGTGCGGTCGTCTCGGTCATGGCCGTGGTCTTTCTTGCGGAGGCTAGGCAGCCTTATGCAATCACTGTTGAAGGCAAAACAAAAGACCCCGCCGGTTGATCGGCGGGGCAAGGCATAGTGCCATGTGTCAGGCCACAGGCACCGGCGGTGTTCGTGAATTCAGTTGTGCATCTCTGCGCGGATCTGTTGCCGCAAGATGTCAATCGGTACGGTCTTGCCGTCCCGCTTGAAGCACCAGTATGTCCAGCCGTTGCAGGACGGGGCGTTTTCCAGATGCGCGCCGACCTGATGGATTGACCCTTTGACATTGTCACCCACCAGCGTTCCATCCGCACGCACCTTTGCCTTGTGGCGCTGGTTCATGGAATAAAGCTCTTCACCCGGGCGCAACATCCCGCGTTCGACCAGTTGGCCGAATGGCACGCGTGGCTCGGCACGTTTGCTGGCACTGACTTCCAGAGCTTCGCGATCAAACTTGCGGACCTTGGCGATGCGTTTTTCAGCCACCTTGCGATAGCTTTCCTCTCGCTCGATACCAATGAACTCGCGCCCCAGCATCTTGGCGACGGCCCCGGTGGTGCCGGTGCCAAAGAACGGATCCAGCACCACATCGCCAGGGTTGGTCGAGCCGACCAGCACGCGGTGCAACAGCGATTCCGGTTTTTGCGTCGGATGCGCCTTGTCGCCGTTTTCATCCTTGAGCCGCTCATGCCCGGTGCAGATCGGCAGCACCCAGTCGCTGCGCATTTGCACACCCTCGTTCAGGGCTTTCAGCGCCTCATAGTTGAAGGTGTATTTCGCGCCTTCGCGCTTGGACGCCCAGATCATCGTCTCATGCGCATTGGTGAACCGTTTGCCGCGGAAATTCGGCATCGGGTTCGACTTACGCCACACAACGTCGTTCAGAATCCAGTATCCGGCGTCCTGCAGCGCTGACCCCACGCGGAAAATGTTGTGATAAGACCCGATCACCCAGATCGCACCATTGGGTTTCAGCAGACGATGCGCCGCCTTCAGCCATTCGCGCGTAAACTGGTCATACGCCCCGAAGCTTGCGAACTGATCCCAGTGATCATCCACCGCATCGACCTGGGAATTATCCGGACGATGCAACTGACCTTTCAATTGCAGGTTATACGGCGGGTCCGCAAAAATCAGATCCACTGACGCCTCGGGCAGACTGTTCATCACATCGATGCAGTCCCCGGATAGAATCGTGTTTAAAGGGAGCGCTCTTGCGCCCTTTTTGGTGGTTGTTGTCATATCACTGCCTCAAGTGTCCACGGCGCTTTTGCGCTCATTTGGTTGAGACAAGGATGAGTCAAAGTCGATTCGCCGTCAAATTCTTTTTTGAATCAGCAGCTTACGATTTACTCTTGATACAAGATATTGTGCACCGGTTTGAACGAACGCCTATGGTGTGGGGTCACGCCAAGATTTCGCAGCGCTTCCTTGTGTTGTTTTGACGGATAGCCTGCGTTGGTTTCCCACCCATAACCCGGATGCTGTTGCGCTAAATCCACCATCACCTGATCGCGCCAGTTTTTCGCCAGGATCGAAGCAGCCGCGATCGACACCGATCGTGCATCGCCCTTCACAACGGCCTGTGACGGAAATCTCAGACCCTGCGGAATCAGGTTGCCATCGATCAACAGGAAATCAGGTGCCGGGGTCAACGCCTCCACCGCGCGCATCATCGCCAAGTGCGACGCCCTCAGGATATTGACCTCATCAATTTCGGCGACAGAGGCTTCGGCCACCGCGAACTCAGCAGTGTCCCGAATCTCGGCGTCCAGCACGGCCCGGCGTTTTGCGGTCAGCTTTTTTGAGTCATTCAACCCGTCAGGAAAGTGCTTCGGGTTCAGAATCACGGCGGCAGCCACAACCGGCCCGGCCAATGGGCCGCGCCCGACCTCATCCACACCGGCGATACGGATGTGGCCCATGTCCAGCAGCGCCTGCTCAAGTTCGAAGTTTGGCATTGTCATGCCCTTGGCAAACCGCGTTTCGCGTAGCACCGCAAGAAGAAAAGAGAGGGCGGCGCACACCACCCTCTCTCTCACGGCACTTCTTTGGCGCCGTTCCTGCTCAACCCGAACTACTGATAAACGACGCGGTATCCCTTCTGGCGCAGGCATGCAGGTTCATAGGCCCGCCTGACCTTTTTGCCATTCCAGAAACCGACCTTGCACTCTTGCGGCAGGCTATTGGCATGTTTGTAATGTTTCTCGAGGCATTTCGGCCCAAGCAGCGGATGGTCCTGCGAATACCCATCATAGGTGCGCAGGCAGCGCTGGGGCAGGTCGTAACGCGCCACATGCGGCGGCAACGGACGCACCGGCTGCGTCACATGTGGTGTATGGGTATAGGTCTGTTGACGCGTCGCCCGATCCTTTTTCTTTTCCTTGTTATAGTAATGAACGCCGGCACCGATAATAGCGATGGCCGCCAGCCCCCCAAGAATGTCCTTTGCGTCGGCCGCCTTCGCCTGAGAAGCCGACACACCGGTAATCGCAACCGCGGTCGCAATGATCAAAGCGATGAATTTCTTATGCATGATGCCTGTCCTTTCGGATGTTCGTGCGACCGTATGACGGACCGCGTGCTGATTGCCCTGAAAGTGGGGGCACCTGCCCAAGACAAGCAATAACGGCCCGGTGTTATCGGATATCAGGGGCAGCAAACCCCTTGGGTTATTGAATATCGCGGCAACTCATGCGCAGGATGCGGCCTATGAAACAGATCCTCTCTTCTCTGACCTTTGCGGCCCTGTTATCGCTTGGTTCTGCTGCGACAGCGGCAGATTGTTATGCGGACTACAAAGCCAAGAAGGACAACCCGCTGCGTTTGCATTACGGCGTCATGCAGGTCACAAGTTGCGACAAGGGGCAGGCCCGGGCAGATATCGCCCAGCGCCTGAACGCGTCAGGTTGGACCTTGCTTGAAGTGCAGTCCGTTTTCGGGCCGGAAGGGTTGGATCAGAGGAAAGGCAATGCCGGACAATTCTATCTCCGTTTCTGATGCACGCCGGTCGGGTGTCCGTCTGGTTGTGCTGGGCATCGCGGCCATTGTCGTCATTCTGATCACCGCTGCCGTTTTCCTGTTCTGGACCTTGCCGGACGCAAATGCGTTCAACGCACGTGTCGAGCGGCTGTTTGTCGAGGCCGATCTGACGTCACAGACCGAGATTCGCCTGCTTGAAATTCTGGCCCAGTCTGGCACCGCCTTTGCTGACACCCTGTCCAGTTACCGGATGGTAATCTATGTGCTGCTGGTTTTTGCCAGTGCGATGATGATCTCGGCACTGGTCTTTTTGGTGATGCTGGTCTTGTTGAACCGGCGCATGGCACAGATCGAACGTACCGGCATTCAGGTAACGTCGCTGCTGATCAGTCGCGAAGAAAACACTGTCTACCTTAACAACATGGATTTCAAACTGACGCCCGCCGCGATGGAAACCTTGTCGATTCTGGCGGAATCCCGGTTGGATGACGAGGTATTGTCCGGCGCCCAGATCGAGGCCATGATCTCCGGTCGCGATGCCGCCGATTGTGACGAAGCCGCGGGCGCAACACGGATCAAGCGGTTGCGCGACGCGCTTGGCAACCAGATGGTCAGCGAACTGCTGGTCAAGAATATTGCCAAGAAGGGGTATATGCTGTCGATCGAGAAGGACGTCATTCAAATGGTCTGACGTTTTGGCGCGTCGCTCGCGCCCGGTAAATTCCCGTTGCAGCCTCTTGGAATGTCAGGTGGAAAGCCCCATTCTAAACAAACCCCAGGCAGAGGAGGTCGCTTATGAACGTCCACGCCGCGCCACAGATGAATGGATATGGAATCTCAGTTGAGCCGCTGGAAGGCAGGATTGCCATTTACCGGAACGACATTCTTCTGGCTGAAAGCACAAACGCAAAGGTGATGTATGAAACGCGTTTGCCGCCAACGATTTACGTTCCCCGCGCAGATGTATGTGTGGATCTGAGCGAAGAAACAGACCTGCAAACATTCTGCCCGTTCAAAGGCACCGCCACTTACCACGACATCCAACTGGCCTCGGGGCCCCTGACCAATTCCGTCTGGGCTTATGAACAAGCCCTGCCGGAAAGCGCGGACATCCGGGGCTGTATCGGGTTTGTGTCCGGCGCCTACACCCGGATTGACCTGGGCAACAATCGCCTGCGCGAGCCTGACGACGGCAATATCAGCGGACCACTGATCGACTGGCTGATGCGCGGTGCTTCCGCCGCGACCACGCCCGAAAGCTTTACCCAGGCATTGGCCGAGAAGATGCTGGAGCACGGCATCGCCATCCAGCGGCTGAGCATTCTGGCATGGTCCTTGCACCCCCTGATCGCGGGCAAACACTATATCTGGGAAAAGGATCAGGACGAGATTCTGACCCGCGCCCCGACCTACGAAATCTATGATCACCCGGCTTTCATCAACAGCCCGTTGCGCCATGTCTCGAACGGGTTGGGCGGCGTACGGCAAAGACTGAACGACGATAACCCGCATTACAGCTTCCCAATCATGGAGGAGTTGCGGGCAAAGGGTGCCACCGACTATGTCGCGATGCCGTTGCCCTTCTCTGACGGTCGGACCAACGTTCTGACCCTGACCTGTGACCATCCCAACGGGTTCACCACCGAGAATCTGGGCCTTGTATTCGAATGCTCTTCGGTAATCGCACGCTTTTACGAAGTGTTCATGCAACGCGAGAATGCACAGGTTTTGCTGGAAACATATGTTGGAAAACGCTCTGGCGCACGCGTGCTGGGGGGTGAGATCCGGCGCGGTGACGGGGATGAAATCGACGCTGCAATCATGTTCTGTGACCTCCGCAACTCGACAAGCCTCGAAGAGAAACTGGGGCGGGGCACATATATCAGTGTTTTGAACGAGTTCTTTGAAACCGTCTCGGGTATCGTTCACGAAAACGAAGGCGAAGTTCTGAAATTCATTGGTGACGCTGTTCTGGCGGTATTCCCGGCAGCCGATGAAAACGCAAGCGCGGCCCGTGCCAACGCCCAGCGCTCGGCAATCAAAATCGTCGAAACGTTGGGAGAGTTGCGCAAAGCAGGTACCGGCATACATTGCGACTGTTCTATTGGCGTGGCTTATGGGCGCGTCACCTATGGCAATGTGGGCTCTCGTGAACGACTTGATTTTACGGTTATTGGACAAGCGGCCAACATAGCAGCGCGGTTGGGCGAATATGGGAAAACCGAAGGCCATCGCATAGTCGTGTCCGAAGATATTGAGCCTGCTTGTTCCAACGCCTTACCATTGGGCGCGGTCAACCTGCACAACGTGACTCGACCCGTTATATGCTACGCATTGCAAACCACAGCCGACGAGATTTTGAACGGTTAACTTTTGGTTTGTGCAGGTCAAACGAGGGATGTCGGGTACTAGATTGCGACCCGGGCTTTTGCCCGCGTCTTCTGATTACACAGCCCCAAGCAAGATCAAAGCGGTCTGCGCTGGCGAAATCGTACTCTGAAGACCCGCGATTTGACTTCTGGTCAGATAGGTGTCGGTCAGTTTCTCAACCGCCTTCTGGTCGGAAAACTGTGCCAGATCATCCGATCCAGTCAGACGGAATAGCCGGCTTTTGAACTCGACCAATTGCTTGTCGATATCCAGTTGGGCGAATGATGGCGGTAGCCCAAGCGCCGTTTCCATCATTTTGCGCAACGGTGGCAATCCCATAAGATCGAACCATTTCGTATCTCTACTGCTTCCGCTTTTCGCCAGATCAGACAGCTCGCGCTGGGCATAAAGCGAAATGCGCATCGTCTCATCTGACTGTCCGACCGCGATCTCAAACCGCGCTGACAGGCTGGCCTGAGCTATCTCTTCCATATTTGTGACCAGCACCGTTTTTCGAACAGCTCCCGGACCAAACCCGAAAGCATCCGAAAATTCCCGGTACCGTTTATCCGCCAAACGATTGGACAAAGCGTCATCCGCCTGTGTTCCGTCCTCCAGGATTTTCCGGATAAAGAACCGGTTATCCACATCCCCTTCCAACCCAAAGGCACCCAAAGCGACCTGCAACAATCTGCGGTCAGAAACCAGCTGTTCGGCGGTCTTCACTTCCCCAATGTTGTCCAGGAAATACTTCGTCTCCCTCTCATTCACTGCCGAAGACGAGAAACTTTGAAACTGACCTTGATAAGTACGTTGCAGAAACCGCCAGCCGACGATTCCGCCAATCGGAATGACAGGTTGAAAGCTCATTGCTGATAGGCCATCAACCGTTCTTCGCGCGGAAGAAGCGAGCGAAGTGACTTGAGGCATTTATAGTATTGCTCGGCCACCAGCGCGTCTGTCGCCTCGGACAATACACGACGGCTGTCTGTATCCGTAAAAACCTGGCTTAGCTCTTCTACGCTGCGCAACAGGTGTTGACGCGCCCGAGCCGGATCCATGTCTCCGGACAGAACAAGTTGCGCGGCATAGCAGACACGGCGCACCGGAGTATTTACTTCATCCGGATGTATCGCATCGCGCAACCGCAGGACATTGGCCTGCGGCGTCATGATCGAAAACCGGCCGCGGCGGTCGCCGTTTTCAATCACAACACCATTGATCAGCACCCTTTCCTTCGGGGCGAGTTTCAAAACCAGCCCGCTCATCAAGTTGCCCTCATCTGGCGCAATCCGCGCAAAATCGCTGTGTTTATTTCAAGCAATGGTTCGATGGACGCGCCGTCCGTTAAAATGCGGCTGCTGTGCAGTTCCGTAAACTCGGCAAGGTAGAAAATCCTGGCGCGAATATCGTTCGGCAAAGCGTTTGCCGAATCCGCGACACCTGTCGCCAACACCCCCCATAACCGGCGGTTCTCGTGCACGGCCTGAACAAACGCCGAGAAATCCGTTGCCTTGCGCGCCGTGGCCGCCTTGAGACGCCGTGTAATTCTGGAAATTGCCTCATATTCAGTGTCACGGGGCGTTCGCGTCGGCGCGGCGGCTTGCGCATAGGTGTATTGAGCGAGGGTTTGCGGGGTCACTTGAAATCCTTCCAAAAAGCCGTCGTCAGATAGTCACGACCGGGGCGCGAAAACCGCGCCCCGGACCGCGTTGCGTATTAGCGGAACAGCGACAGGATCGACTGCGGCGCCTGGTTGGCGATCGAAAGCGACTGTGTTGCCAGCTGCTGCTGCACCTGAAGGGCCTGCAAACGCGCCGAGGTTTCTTCCATGTCAGCGTCGACCAGCGCACCGATACCGGATTTGAACGAGTCAGAGAGATTCGAAATGAACTCTTTCTGGGTCTCGATACGACCCTGCGCCGAGCCAAAGGCGGCCGAGGCATCAATCGACGTGTCGATAAGCGATTCGACAGCCGCCAACGCAGCGGTCGCCCCCGCACCTGTCGACACATCAATACCTGCCAGCGCGCCCAAACCACCGGCACCCGCATTCACGAACTGAGCCGAGAACGAGATGTCAGATCCTGTGCCGTTTGTAACCGACAACGTACCCGCAGTGCCGGAGTCGTAATCGACAGTCAGACCGGTAATTCCCAGCTCTTCGATCTTCGATTTCAATCCGACAGCAACAAGGTCACCGGTCGTCGTCGCGGCAGCGTCTTCCGCGGAAACGGTATAGGAAACAACCTGATCGTTAATGGCGACGACAACCTTGTCTCCGGCCGCGAAAGCACCGCTGGATTCATCGGTCACCAACGCCGTCGCGGCCGTTGCACCATTGTCAATGGTTGCCCCCACGCGGTCATTGCCGGTCGATGCGCCGGTAGAGCCGTCGAAAACCTGTTTGGTGACATATCCACCGGTCGACAGGTTCTGCCCCGAGACCGAGATTGACGACGCAGTCACCGCCCCGGTGTTGTCCCGATCCAGCGATGCGAGGATCGATGCAGAGCCGGTCGAGCCGTCAACAAGGTTCAGACCGTTGAACTGGGCCGCGCTGACAACCGATGCGATCTGATCCTTCAGTGCGGTCACATCGTCATTGATCTTACCGCGATCAACGTTGTCTTCCTGCGCCGCGACAATCTTGCTTTTCATCTGGGTCAACAGGTCGGTGACAGTTTCAGACGCATTTCGCGCAACTGCAACAGTCGATTCGCCCAGCGCGAGGCTGTCTTTGATCGCGTTAAAGCCCTTGACGTCGGACTCCATCACTTTCGAGATCGCCCAAACCGCCGAGTTGTCCTTGGCTGTCGCGACGTCCTTACCGGTCGAAATCGCGTTCTGGGTCATTGCCAGGTTCTTGTTGACCGACTTGAGAGTTTGCAGCGCAACCATCGCGCCATTGTTTGTCAGAATGCTGGACATAGCTTTTATCCTTTTGCCTTCGGGCGATTTTCGCCCATGTTCACCCCACAATATCTGCGGGCATTGGTGTCTTTCTGACTTGTGCGACGCGCCGCGTGGCTGTTCGCGCCACCTGATGTTTCCAGGTGCAGCATCACTTTTGAGCCCGATCCCCTAACGGAGTGCTAAAACGCCCGAACCAGGTGTTTCAGATTTGAATCAAACCCAAGCCTATGCGCGTTTTTCCAGCTTTGCCGTATTTCGAACGGAAAACTCACTTCGTTGCCCATCCGCGCCGTACGTGCTGAATTCCTGCCGAACCCGTCGCAGTTCAGCCATGCGGCTGGCGACGGCCCGAATCCCGTCGGCGGCACTGTTCAGCAATGCCTGATTGCGTTCGACTTTCTGCTGCACTCGAACCAATGCATCGCTGTCAATCACCTGAAGGTCGTTGATCGCGCCGATCAGTTTTTCTTTTTCCGGCACCATATGCGTCAGGCGATCCAGATCACCCTGGACAAGCGCCGCACGCTCCAGATCCAGAACTTCTTCCAGAGATTTGATCAGTGCCATGTCGACTTCAGATGTCATCGGTTTTCTCCATCAGTGATTTCAGCAGAATTTCTGACAAACCCACCCCGCCAGCCCGGGCCAGTTCGCGTGCCTGATGCTGAACAAGAAACGAAGAGAACTGGTCTTCACCGGCTCCTCCTCCAAAAGACTGGCGCGTTTTGCCCAATCCGGCCGACTTCATCATTTCGCTGAGGAATGCGGCCTCCAACTCGATGGCCGCGTCTTTCAGTCGTGTCTGGGCCAATGGCGTTTGAGCCACCTGGGGAATTGCTGAGACGTGCATGGTTTTCTCCGAAAATGCTTCGAACTTTCTCGATCAAAGGTGAAAGCGGTTAAAATAAACGTAACTTCCTGCGGGCAGAGTTCTGATCAATCACACGGAGCCAGAGCAAAATGCCCAACCCACTAACGCTGGCAGCCGCAGCGCCAACAGCAACTGCGAAACCCAGTTCGCCCGCCAAAGATCCGGGTCGTACTGCCGGGTCGGACAGTTTCGAGGACATCCTTGAACAGGGAAACCAAACACATCCTCTCCCCGGCACCACGGCTTTGGCCACTTCTATCGAAACCACCGACGAAACTGCCGAGATTGAGGTTGAGGCCGTTCTGTCAAACACGGCTGAGGCATCTGTCGAGGCGATTTCACCTCGGGCACCAGAGTTGGCAAACAACATTTCGTCGCAGACCGAGATGGCCGGGACATCCGAAACGCCTGGGGCAGATACAGTGCATCCCGCGCCGTTTGTTCCTGCCGCAGCGGATATCCCCGCAACGGGTACGACAGAACCGGAACAAACCGTTGCGTCAATGGGTTTGCCCCGTCAGACCGACATTCAACCCTTTGTGCCCGGGCAACCAATCGAAGAGCAGGTTCACACCGCTTCGACCCAGGTCACGCCAGCCCAAAAACCCTCAGAGGCTTTGCCTGTGCTGAGCCAGCCAACCCGATCAAAGGACCAGACAGCCGGGTTGAAAGCCGAACCCCTCCTTGAAAGCGCAAAGACGGCGCCCGAGACAGCGGAAGTCGCTGCCACGCCCAATCCGACAAGTCCAAACCGCGCGACACCCGTTGCGCAGCTTCAGCTGATCCTCAACTCAATCGAAGCCGAACAGGCGGCACCGGTTCATGAGGTTGACTCTGTGCCCATCGCCTTAGACGAACCCGTTCAGCAAGCCCCCCGCGAGGTGGCACAACACTCGGCGATGCCCTCTCCGTTCGCCCGTGCTGAAATTGCCCGTGCCATAGCCGGGCAATTGGCGGCAACGATTCAGACCCGACCGGGAACCGGCATCATGGAAATCTCGCTAAGCCCCGAAGAATTGGGGCGCGTATCCATTGTGCTGAACGGTCGGGATGACGGGCTCCAGATGACAATCGCCACCGAACGCCCGGACACGATGGAACTTTTGCGCCGCCACCTGTCCGTTCTTACGGAGGAGTTTCAGAAACTGGGCTATGGGAACCTGAACATCGATCTGGGGACTCCGTCGGATTCAGGTGCACGGGATCAGTGGACAGATGAATTCGACGCTCAGGCCGCACCGGAATCCGAACCGGTTCAGAACGTACACCTCGCGCAAGCCACGCCGCTACCACAAACTCCTGCTCCGGTCAGGGGCATCGATATGAGATATTGAAAAATGATCACACCCGTCACCGCCACACAGGCTGCCACCTCTCAGCAAACTGCCGGTCCGTCCCGGAGTTCTGCGATCACCTCGGATTTCGAAACGTTTCTGCTGATGCTGACCGCGCAGGCCCAGAATCAGGACCCGCTGGAGCCGATGGATTCAACCGAATACGCATCGCAACTTGCGCAGTTTTCGATGGTTGAACAACAGGTTCAAACCAATGACCTGCTTTCCGCCCTGACCAGCACGCTTGGCAGTGTCAATCTGAACGACCTTGCAAGCTGGGTCGGAATGGACGTCCGATCTGCATCGGGGTTCCATTTCAACGGCCAGCCGGTGACCCTGTTCTCGAACGCGGATTCTGACGCGGACGCAACCAGACTGGTGATCCGTGATCATGAAGGCACAGTCGTCGACACGGTTTCTGTTCCCACAACAGCGACGGAGTTTGCTTGGGCAGGTGTGAATTCCTCAGGCGATCCGATGGCCGCTGGCAACTACACCGCGACGCTGGAAAGCTATAAGAATGACCGGCTGATTTCCGAGAAACCGGTTGCTGCCTATAACCGCGTCGTCGAAGCGCAGGTGGGAGAGGATGCTGTTCTGCTGACCCTGCAAGGTGGTCAAGTGATTTCCGCAGATCTGATCACTGCGGTCCGAACGGGCGCTTGATCTGTCAGGCAGTACGGGCCAAAGGTTGGCAACTCGACTCGCCAGAAGAAGTGAAAAGACCTCTGCCCGACCTGCCTGCCCCCCCTCATGATCTGGTTGAACACCTCAGCACTATGGGGTTGGTCAACATGTACGCGCAGTTCGAAATCCTGTATGGTGGTCGGACCAACAGGGTGTGGAAAGTGCTGGGGGACAACGGCGACAAAGTACTGAAGCTCTACAGCCCGACCTTACGCAACCCCTTGTTTCGAAATGATGCAAAGCTGGAAGCTCTCTGCCTCAAGGCGCTTGGACCGACCGGATTTGTACCAAGGCTGCGCGCCGCAGGACAGCACAGGAACGCGCATTGGGTGTTTTACGACCACGCACCCGGAACACCTTGGCGGAATGGGTCGGACAAGGTTGGTGAACTGCTGCGCAGGTTGCACTCGCTGCCCAACACCATTCCAGCGCCCGCCGGGTGTAACGGCAGCGCGGATCTGATGGCCCATGGGCACAGAATTCTGCAAGGGTGCAGGTCAGAAACCCGAAACGAACTGGCAAAACTGCAACCTTCGATATCTGTTCCTTCCACGACCAAGACTTGCCTGATCCATGGCGACCCGGTCGCTGGAAATATTCTGGTCGCGTCCCGCGGCCTGACCTTGATCGACTGGCAATGCCCGGCCTTTGGCGACCCGTGCGAAGACCTTGCGCTGTTTCTGTCCCCGGCAATGCAAAGGTTGTACCGGGGCTCACCATTGTCGGACGCGGAAGAAGTTCAGTTTCTGTCCGCCTATCGCAGACCCGAGATTGTTGCCCGTTATCAACGGCTCAAGCCATGGTATGCTTGGCGCATGGCCGCTTATTGCCTGTGGCGCGCAGAAAACGGTGCACCCGACTATTCCGAAGGGTTGAAACTGGAAATCGAAATCCTGAAACCGATTGAGTTTACCTGAGGTCGGAAAGCGCAAAGAGGGCGTATGCCGGTGGCATCAATGCGCGACGCCAGCGGCCCATCGGAAACCGTTCAGGAGTTTGCCTCATCGGGGCTGGCAAGTGGGCCTCTTTGCCCAATGCCAGCCGCGCCAATGCGCGCCCGCTGTAAGTCCCCATAGCGACGCCGTTGCCATGATACGCAAATCCGGCAAACATGCCTGGCTGCTTGGGCACGGCACCGACATAAGGCATCAGGCTTCGCGAAAGGCACACCATCCCCGACCAGATATGAGTCGCCTCAACCGCTGCCCAGGCCGGGAACATGCGTTTGAAATCCTGTTGAACCTTTGCCCGGATCGCGGCCTCGGACCGGGGCGACGACAACAAGCCGCCTCTCATTCCGAACAAAAAGCGCCCATCCGGCATCAGGCGAAAATAGTGCAGAAGATTGCGCGTGTCGTAACATATCTGGTCCGAGTTCCAGCCCTGCGCCAATAGTTCTGCCTGGCTAAGTGGGCGTGTTACCATAACCGTCGATTGCGCAGGCAAATAGCGTCCGGACATCCAATCGGGGATGTCTTCGCTGGAATACCCGTTGGTACAAATCAGCACGACCTGTGCGTTAACCTGCCCCGCGCTTGTTTGCAGCCTGAAGCCGGACGTCGTTTTTTCAATGTTCAGAACGGGGCTGTTCTGGAAGAAATTCGCTCCCGAAGCTGCCGCAGCGCTTGCCAGCCCGAACAGGTATTTCCGGGGATTGAGCCCGAAGCCAACCGGCAGAGTATACCCACCGAAAAATGCACCACCCATACCGAGCGCTGGTAATTCAGCGGCTTGGTGCAGAATGCCGGTCTCGTCCGCGTATCGGCGCAGGACATCCATCGCATGCCGCGAATGGGCCAGTTGAGTCTCACCGTTGGAATGCGTATCGGCGTCAATCCGATGCCGCGCCAGCAGATCGGCAACAAGCTGGACCGCATCCTGTTCAGCCGTCTCATAGGCTTGCGCCGCTTCGCGGCCATAGCGGCGCACCATAGACTTTTGCCCAAGCTTCGATCCGCCAAGACAGCAGAAACCGCCATTGCGACCTGATGCGCCCCACCCCGGCGGGCCTGCCTCGAACACAGCTACCGAGGTCGCGTTTTCGGCCAGATGCAAAGCCGCTGAGACCCCTGTAAAGCCGCCACCGACGATGGCAACATCAACGTTCAGATCGCCCTGAAGCTCTGGCCAGTTCGGGTTTGCAATGGTTTCGTCCCACCAGCAACCACCACGAGGACCTGCGCCATAGGTGTATTCGGGAAATATCCGTTTCATTCGGTGCGCGCAGCGGCCTGCTCGTCCTGCCGTTGGCGCATCATCGCGCGTTTGGTCACAAGTGAGGCCGTGATCACCCCAACCGTCACGACCGCGATCATAATCGTCGACAGCGCGTTTATCTCGGGGCTGACGCCCAGCCGCACGGCCGAAAAGATTTTGATCGGCAAGGTCGTCGCCGACGGGCCCGATGTGAACGACGCGATAACCAGATCATCCAGCGACAATGTGAAAGCCAGCAGCCAGCCCGAGATTACCGCAGGCGCGATGATCGGCAGGGTGACCAGACCAAAGGCCTGCGCGGGTGAACAACCCAGATCCAAAGCGGCTTCTTCCAGCGATTTGTCGAATGTCACAAGCCGTGACGAGACGACAACCGAGACAAAACACATCGAAAATGTTGTGTGAGCCAGAACGATTGTCAGGATACCCCGGTCCAGCCCGATCCCGATAAACAGCAACAACAGCGACAGGCCGGTGATCACCTCGGGCATCACAAGTGGCGCGTAGATCATGCCGGAAAACAGTGTCCGGCCAAAGAACCGCTTGCCCCGAACCAGCACATAAGCGGCCGCAGTCCCCAGAATCGTTGCCAGTGTCGAAGAAAACACCGCAACCCGGACCGTGACCCACGCGGCATCCAGAAATGCCTCGTTCTGAACCAGTTCGCCATACCATTTGGTCGAAAACCCGGCCCAGACCGTGACCAGCTTGCTTTCGTTAAAGCTGAAGATGATCAGGATGATCATCGGAATATAGAGGAACGCAAAACCCAGCGTCAGCGAAACCGTATTGAACCAGCTTAATCTGTTCATCCGTCAGCCTCCGCCTGTTTCTGCTGGTTGCGCTGGAACAGCACAATGGGAACGACCAGAATAAGCAACAGCACGATCGCGACAGCACTTGCCACGGGCCAGTCTCGGTTCGAGAAAAACTCTTCCCACAGAACCTTGCCGATCATCAACGTGCCGGACCCACCCAGTAGTGACGGGATCACAAACTCACCGATCACGGGGATCATCACCAGAAAACAACCTGCGATGATGCCCGGTCTGGACAGTGGAATGGTGACCAGCCAGAAGGCTTGTGCCCTCGAGCAACCCAAATCCTCGGCCGCCTCGATCAGCGAACCATCCATGCGTTCCAATGACGAATAGATCGGCAGGATCATGAACGGAAGATAAGTGTAGACAATACCGATATAGACGGCAGTCGAGGTGTTCAGGATCGTCAAAGGCGTCGAAATGATGCCCGTCCACAGAAGCAGTTGGTTAAGGTACCCTTCATTCGACAGAATGCCCATCCACGCATAGACCCGGATCAGGAATGACGTCCAGAAAGGCAGGATCACCAGCATCATCAGTGTTGGCCGCCATTCCTCGGGCGCACGGGCCATGCCATAGGCGATGGGGTAGCCAACCAGCAAAGTCAGGAAGGTTGAGATCAAAGCGATCTTGACGCTGGACAGATACGCTTTCCAGTACAGGTCGTCCTCGGTCAGCCAGATGAAGTTTTCAAGATCAAGCTGGCTGAAGAACTCTTTGATCCCCGACCAACCAGCTGAAAAATCCAGTGTCGGTGTATAGGGCGGGATCGCAAGCGCGGTGTCCGACAGCGAAATCTTCAGAACGATGAAGAATGGCACCATGAACAGCGCCAACAGCCAGACATAAGGTATGGCGATCAGAACAGCGCGGCGCATCAGTCGGCCAGCAGAACCGCAGCCGTGGCCGTCCAGGACAGCCAGACCGGGTCTTCCCAGGTGAATGAACGGCGCGAGATGCGGCGGGTATTGGCCGTCTGCGCCTTGATGATTGTGCCGTTTGCCAACTCAACGTGGTAAGTGGACAGATTGCCCAGATACGCGATGTCATGAACCTTGCCTTGCACCGCATTCACTGCATCCGCCGGACGCTCGGCCGAGATCGTCACTTTTTCCGGGCGGATCGCCAGATGACACAACTGAGCGTTTTCAAAGTTTTTCGCTGACGCGGCGGTCAGCGGCGCTTGCCCTTCAGCCCAGTCTACCTGATAGGTATCCTCTCCGACAGATGTCGCGCGCCCTTCTATGATGTTCACGTCCCCGATGAAATCAGCGACATAAACCGAGGCAGGATTTTCGTAAATCCGGTCCGGAGTGGCAACCTGCATAAGCTGACCCTGATCCATCACCGCCACACGGCTGGCGACTGTCATGGCCTCTTCCTGATCGTGCGTAACGATCACGAATGTGGTGCCGGTTTTTTCCTGAATATCCATCAGTTCGAATTGGGTATCCTGGCGCAATTTCTTGTCCAGTGCGCCCAGCGGTTCATCCAGCAGCAAAAGCTTGGGTGCCTTGGCAAGCGAGCGCGCCAGCGCCACACGCTGCCTCTGCCCACCCGAAATCTGATGCGGTTTACGGCGGGCGAACTGTTCAAGCCGGGTCAGGCGCAGCATCTCTTCGACCCGGTCTTCCAGATCATGTTTGGGCATTCTGTCCCGGCGCAGGCCAAAGGCGATGTTTTCCCAGACGCTAAGATGCGGAAAAAGGGCATAGGACTGGAACATCATGTTTACGGCACGCTTATTGGGCGGGATTGGGTCGATATCCTTCCCCCCAAGCAGGATTTGGCCTTCGGTCGGTGTTTCGAACCCGGCCAGCATCCGCATCATCGTCGTTTTGCCACATCCAGACGGACCAAGCAGGGCAAAGAACTCTCGCTCGAAGATATCCAGAGACAGGTTGTCGATGGCAGTAAATTCACCAAAACGCTTGGTCACGTTTCGGAACTGGATCAAGGGTTTCGCCTGCGGGTCATCCCATGGCGCAAAGACGTCAGAATTCACTACGGCCCTCGTTCGAATAGCTGAAAAGAGAGGCAAGGCGGCGGCGCCGCCCTGCCGGTGCAATTCGGATCAGGTGCCCGATTTGACCTTGGTCCACAGACGCGTCACGACCCGCTGCGTTTTCGCCGGATAAGGTGTCGTGATGTACAGGTTCTGCATCGTGGCATCATCCGGGTAGATGGCCGGATCGCCGATCACGTCCTCTTCCAGAAATTCCTGAGACGCTTTGTTGCCGTTGGCGTAATACACATAGTTCGATGCCGCCGCCATGTTGTTGGCGTCCAGAATGAAGTTAAGGAACGTGTGTGCGCCTTCGGGATTTGGAGCATCGACAGGAATTGCCATCTGGTCGAACCACATCAGTGACCCTTCGGCGAAGGGGTGATACTCGATCTCCACCCCGTTATCTGCCTCTGCGGCACGGTCGCGTGCCTGAAGGATGTCACCCGACCAGCCAACAGCAACGCAGATGTCGCCATTTGCCAGCGCATTGATATATTCCGAGCTGTGGAATTTCTGGATATGCGGGCGGACTGCTGTCAGAACCGCTTCGGTCTTGCCGATCACGTCCGCGTCGTGGCTGTCAGGGTTTTCTCCAAGGTATTGCAGCACCATGGGAATGATCTCGGCCGGGGCATCCAGGAAATGCACGCCGCAAGTGGCCAGCTTTTCCATGTTCTCGGGCTTCAAAACCAGATCCATGCTGTTCAGAGCAACGTCGTCGCCCAGAACCTCTTTGACCTTACCGACATTCACGCCGATCCCGGTTGTTCCCCACATGTAGTTGATCGAATACGCGTTGTCCGGGTCATAACCGGCGGTTCGCTCTTCGATTACATCCCAAAGGTTTCCGGCGTTCGAAAGCTTGCTTTGGTCCAGCTGCTGAAACGCGCCGGCCTGGATCTGGCGCTGAAGGAATGTACCTGACGGCACCACCACATCATAGCCCGAGCCACCAGCCAGCATCTTGGTTTCCAGAACCTCGTTGCTGTCAAACACGTCATAGATCAGGGTTAGACCTGTTTCTGCTTCGAACTTGCTCAGCAGTTCTTCGTCGATGTAGTCGGACCAGTTGTAAACACGCACCTCTTCGGCAAATGCCGCCGAAGTCCCCAATGCGATGACCGCCGTCATAGTCAGCGTTTTGATTGTCATATTCTTCTCCCTGCAAGTGTACGGGTATTTTCCCGTTTTTTTGGATTTGATCAAGTTTTGCGTTTTCCCTCGATCCAGCGTATGGTTTCACGTGGCCAGTCACCTGACAAGTCAGGCTTAGTCGAAATGGGAAGAACCAATTGGATTTGATCAAAAATAAGGCATATGCGCCGTCGACCGAAGGGGGCAAACAACCCGCGCATGAGCAGGTTTACCAAACACTCAGATCACAGATTCTGTTCGGTGAACTGGTCCCAGGTCAGCCCGTCACAATCCAGGGCCTGACTGATTCGCTGGGTGTTGGGATGACTCCGGTCCGCGAAGCGATTCGCCGGTTGATCTCGGATGGAGGGTTGGTTTTCCAGGGCAATCGGCGCGTCAGTGTACCGCTGCTGAACTCGAACGATATTGAAGAGATGATCTTCGCCAGAATTTCAATAGAATCAGAGCTTTCCAGACGTGCAACCGCCAAACTGAAGGCGCAGGACATTGATCACCTGGAACGCCTGGACAGGCATTTGGATCGCATGATCACCGATGGTGATGTCGGTGGCTATCTGCGTTTGAACCAAGCTTTTCACGAAACGCTGTATTCTTACGCAAACGCGCCGATCCTCAGTGATCTGGCCGAAAGACTTTGGTTGCGGTTTGGCCCCTCTTTGCGTGTTGTCTGCGGGCGCTTCGGCACACAAAGCCTTCCGGATCGGCACAAGGACATTATTGCCGCTTTGCGCGCCGGTGACGCAGAAATGACTGCAAAGGCAACCGCCCAGGACATCGAACAGGGTATGGACCTGATGGCGGAAGCATTGACGTCTGTCTGATCTAACTTGATTCGATTGACAGGAAAAAATTTGATCATATTGTGTTCCCCAACTGCGTTCTTGTAGGAGATTCTCCGATGTCTACCATCACCAACCACATGCCGACCGCCGAATTGCAGGCGCTGGATGCCGCGCATCACATTCACCCTTTCTCGGCCAATGGTGCGCTGGGGAAGGAAGGGGCGCGCGTGATCACACGTGCCAATGGCGTTTATCTGACCGACAGCGAAGGCGAGGAAATTCTGGATGCGATGGCGGGCCTGTGGTGCGTCAATATCGGATATGGGCGTGATGAGCTGGCCGATGTTGCCGCGCGCCAGATGCGCGAGCTGCCCTATTACAACACCTTCTTCAAAACGACCCACGTCCCCGCGATTGCTTTAGCCGCCAAGATTGCCGAACTGGCCCCGGGCGATCTGAACCATGTCTTTTTCGCAGCAGGCGGGTCCGAGGCAAACGATACCAATATCCGCCTCGTGCGCACCTACTGGGCCCAGAAGGGCCAGCCAGACAAGAACGTCATCATCAGCCGCAAAAACGCCTATCACGGCTCATCCGTGGGCTCGGCCTCGCTGGGTGGTATGGCCGGGATGCACGCGCAGGGCGGCATTCCGATCCCGAATATCCACCACATCAACCAACCCAACTGGTGGGCCGAAGGCGGTGACATGTCGCCCGAAGAATTCGGTCTGGCCCGCGCGCGCGAGCTGGAAGAGGCGATTGAAGAGTTGGGTGAAGACCGGGTCGCCGCCTTTATCGCCGAGCCGGTTCAGGGTGCAGGCGGCGTGATCGTCGCGCCCGATACATACTGGCCGGAAATTCAGCGTATCTGCGACAAGTACGATATCCTGCTGATAGCCGACGAGGTCATCTGCGGATTTGGCCGGACAGGCAACTGGTTCGGATCGGAAACCGTTGGCATCAAACCGCATATCATGACCATCGCAAAGGGCCTTAGCTCGGGCTATGCACCCATCGGCGGGTCCATCGTGAACGACGACATCGCCGAAGTGATCGGCGGTACCGAATTCAATCACGGCTATACCTATTCCGGCCACCCGGTCGCGGCTGCCGTGGCGTTGGAGAACCTGCGCATCCTCGAAGAAGAGAAGATCGTTGAGCACGTGCGCGACGTTGCCGCCCCCTATCTGAAAGAGAAATGGGAGGCACTGGCAGATCATCCGCTGGTGGGTGAGGCCAAGATCGTTGGCATGATGGCCTCCATCGCGCTGACCCCGAACAAAGCAAGCCGCGCCAAATTCGCATCCGAACCCGGCACGGTCGGCTATATCTGCCGTGATCGGTGCTTTGCCAATAACCTGATCATGCGCCACGTCGGCGACCGGATGATCATTTCACCCCCGCTGATCCTGACACCCGCGGATATCGACGAGATGTTCGTGCGGATCTACAAGTCGCTGGACGAAGCACAGGCCGAGATCATTGCGCAAGGGCTGATGAAAGCCGCATCTTGATTTAGCGATTTATGCGTCTTCAAAGGCGGCCCATTCGGGCCGCCTTTTCTTTACCGTAACCTCTCCAGCAGGTTTGGCGTGGGGTATCCGTCCGGGACCAGCCCCTGCGCCAGTTGATACGCCCGAACGGCGTTGATCGTATTTGGCCCGGTGCGCCCGTCGACACCCTTTGTGTCAAAGCCCGCATCCGTCAGACGGGTCTGAAGTTCCTTTTTCTCGGCAAAACTCAGCACCAAGTCGCCGCGCGGCCAGTCGGATTGAAACGGTGCGCCCCCTACAAGCCGGTCAGACAGATGCCCGATGCCGATCACATATGCGTCGGCCCCGTTATACGCCTCGATCACGTTGAAATTGTCAAAAATCATCAGCGCGACGCCCTGACTTCCGGCCGGAAGCAGGATCGCGGCCTTCCCATGATCCGGCACGACGGTACCATCCCGCGCCACGACACCCTGAGCGGCCCATTCAGACGGCATCAGCATAAAATCGCGACGGGCTGAGGCGTAATCGAAATCGGTCGGCAGACGAACCTCCACGCCCCACGGCTGACCCCTGGTCCAACCATGCCGCGCCAGATAAGACGCCGCCGAAGCCAGCGCATCCGTCGGGTCATCCGACCAGATGTCCCGCCGGCCATCACCGTCAAAATCCACCGCGTGATCCAGATATGACGTGGGCATGAATTGTGTATGCCCCATTGCGCCCGCCCAACTGCCAAGCATGTTGCCGGCGCTGATATCGCCAGCCTGCACAATCCGCAGGGCAGCGACCAACTGCGTTTCAAAGAATTGTGCCCGCCGCGCATCAAAGGCTAGCGTTGCCAATGAACGAAGCGTTGGACTGCTGCCGCGATAAGACCCGAAAGAGGTTTCAAGCCCCCAGATGGCAGCGACCACCTCTTTTTCGACACCGTATTCAGCCTCGATCCGGTTCAACACCTGCCGATGCCGCTGCAGGGCGGCGCGCCCGTTCGACAGGCGCGTTTCCGACACTGCGGTTTCAAGATACTCCCAGATGGGTTTCGAAAACTCAGCCTGATTGCGATCCCGTTCCAGGACATCTTCGTCATAGCTCATCCCCGAAAACACCTGAGTCAGTGTTCCCTGCGAAATGCCCTGCCGCCGCGCGCGTCCCTGAAAGGCGCCAAGCCAGGACTGAAACCTTGCCGTTGTCGCAGAAGCCACGGGCAAGGCCTCAATCAACGGGCGCGGGACCGGACGGATCGAAACGGTCACATCCGCCGAAGCCAGTTGCAGCGCTGCGCGTGAAGTCCCGCTGTCTGCCCATCTGGTGTTTTCTGTTGTTTCCGCCTGCACTATGGATGCCCACAATGCGACGGTCATGACGCCGCCTACGCATTTTCGCATTCCGTTTTTTCCTGATTACTGCTCGACCACAGGGTAGCGCAGAATCAGAAATTCACAAAGTGCTCAGACGTTCGCCTCTCGCTCCTGCGCAGCACGCTCTGCCCGAATGCGTTCCAATGCCTCGCGCAGCAGGGGCACGCGGTTCGGCCTGAAACTTTGTTCCGTCACTGACATGTCCTGTAAGCGATCCAACCGGAAAACGCGAAAATCCTGTCGCAGGTGGCACCAGCCCAACAACACGTTCGAGTGATCCAGATAGACGATGCTCAAAGGGTTGACGCGCCTGTGCGTAGCGTCGCCTTTCGCGTCCGTATAGAAAAACTCGACCGCGCGCTCATCCCACGTCGCCTGCCGCAGAGTGGCCACGTCAATCGTGGGTTCAGGCGGGCGGTTGAACCGCGTAGCAGCCAGAACCGCATGGCTGAGCCGGTGGGACTGGCGTTGCGGCAAGCGTCCCTGAAGTTTCCGCAGGGCCGTGCCCGCTGCGCCCGACAAAGCCGGATCGCCAATCACCTGAACTTCGCGCAGGCCCAGAACCAACGCTTCAAGCTCATCATCAGTGAACCCCAATGGGGGCAGGGTTGCGTCCTCGATCAGCGTAAAGCCAAACCCCGCTTCGCCATCGATCACGGCACCCAGTCCGCGCAATGCATCAATATCCCGATGAATTGTTCGGGCCGAAACACCCAAATCCTGCGCCAACTGTTCGGATGTTCTGGGCGAAGGGCCAGAACGCAGGGCTTGCATCAGTTGGAACAAACGGGCGGTGCGGGACATGATGTATTATAGCTTATCCCTAATGACAGAAACTGTCATTAGGTCCCGATACTCAGTCAGCACCCCATAACACGGAGCCTTATAATGCTGACCCTTCTCACCTTCCCCTCTGCCTTCGGCCTGTTCAGTGCCAGCCCCTTCTGTGTCAAGACAGCATTGATGCTTCAGCAGTCCGGCCAGACCTGGCAGCGCTCGGACATGCTTGACCCCCGCAAGATGCCCCACCAGAAGCTGCCCGTTTTGCGGACGCCGGAACGCCTAGTCCCGGACAGCGACCTGATCCGCGATTGGTTGGAACAGCAGGGCGCGGATTTCGACAAAGGGTTGACGGATGTCGAAAAGGCGCAGTCCCGCGCCCTGGTGCGCATGGCCGAAGAGCATCTGTATTTTCACATCGTTCTGGATCGCTGGGGCAATGACCAAGTCTGGCCGATCTTGCGAGATACGTTCTTTACCGGAATTCCGGCGTTGATCCGAAAACCCGCATCCAATGCGATCCGGAAATCCGTTCTGAAGGGGATCACGTCGCAGGGAATCGGGCGGTTTTCGCTGTCCGAACGGCTGGACCGGATCGAACGTGACCTCGAGGCGATCTCGGCCTATCTGTGGCAATCCTCTTTCCTGCTTGGGGACCGGCCGACATCTGCGGACATGAGCGTTGGTCCAATGCTTGCCGCAATGCGCGCCACACCTGCGGACACCCCCCTGACCCGCCGGATCAAACAGGATAACCTGCTAAACAGCTACGTGGATCGGTTGGAACAGGCGATACCAATTGCATGAAACCCTTTGAAAACCCTTTGGTCGCTTCGGCCTTTGAAGCCCTGCCCCCGCAAACCCGTGCGGGGGCTCTCGCCTTGCGGGCGCTTGTGTTTGACACGGCAGCCTCTCTGCCTGCCGCCCCCACGGTGCAAGAGGAGCTGCGGTGGGGTCAGCCCGCCTATCTTGCGCCCAAGGGGTCAACGATCCGGCTGGGCGCGCACAAGTCGGCAAGTTTCGCCTTGTTTGTGCACTGCCAAACCCGGTTGATAAGCGATTTCACATCCGCCTTTCCGGGCGAGGATCAGATAGATGGGAACCGTGCCGTTCTGTTTGATGACACTACACAAATCGATCCAACACGCCACGGATGGCTGATTGCCCGGGCGTTGACCTATCACCTCTGACGGCGTTTGCGTTCGACCTTGCGCTTGATCTTGTCTTTCTTGCGCTTGGTGCTGATCGCTTTGCGCCGGGATGATCGCCCTTTTGGCCCCTGTCCGCGCGGCAGGGCCTGGTCGTCAATGGACAGCAGCTCCAGCTCCAACCCCCCGGTCACTGGTGTCGCTTCGGTCAGTCGAACGGTGACACGTTGACCAATGGCGATAGTCAGCCCCGTGTCCGCCCCCATAAGTGTCCCGGCCTCGCGGTCGAAATGGAAAAACTCGCGCCCAAGTGATCGCACCGGAACCAAGCCATCCGCACCGGTTTCATCCATTTTGACAAAAGCACCAAACCGGGCAATGCCGCTGATCCGCCCTGTGAATTCATTGCCGACCCGCTCGCTCAGATACGCGGCCAGATAGCGGTCAGTCGTGTCCCGTTCAGCCATCATGGATCGGCGTTCAGTATCCGAGATATGAGTGGCCGTTTCTTCGAGCCGGGTAATCTCGTCTTCGGTCAAACCGTCCGTGCCCCAACCGTGAGCTGAGATCAGCGCCCGATGCACGACCAGATCGGCATAGCGCCGGATAGGAGAGGTGAAATGCGCGTAGTTCCGCAGCGCCAGCCCGAAATGGCCGAAGTTCTCAGGGTTGTAATATGCCTGTGCCATTGACCGCAGGGTGGTCAGGTTGATCAGTTCCGCATCCTCGGTCCCGGCGGCGGCGTTCAGCAGCGCATTCAGGTGGCGGGTTTGCAGCACCTGCCCCTTGGCGAGGTTCAATCCGGCAGCCTGCGCCGTTTCCCGCAGGCTTTCCAGTTTCTCGGGCGCGGGTTCCTCGTGCACGCGGAACAGCAGCGGACGGCGCTTGGCGATAAGTGTCTCGGCAGCCGAGACATTGGCGAGGATCATGAACTCTTCGATCAACCGATGCGCATCCAACCGGTCACGGAACGCCACGCTTTCAACATGACCCGTTTCGCTGAGCACGATCTTACGCTCGGGCAGGTCCAGTTCCAGCGGCTGTCGCACAGCCCGCGCTTTCTTCAGCGCGGCATAGGCGGCATAAAGCGGTTTCAAGACCGTCTCCACCAATGGCCCGGTGCGGTCGTTCGGGTTGCCGTCGATGGCCTCCTGCACTTCGGCATAGTTCAGCGACGCGACCGAACGCATCAACCCCCGCACGAAACGATGACCAATCTTGTTACCGTCCGCGTCAATCTGCATCCGCACAGCGATACAGGCACGCGGGACGCCTTCATGCAGGGAACACAGATCACCCGACAGACGATCAGGCAGCATCGGCACAACGCGGTCAGGGAAATAACTTGAATTGCCTCGTTTGCGCGCCTCACGATCCAGGGCCGAGCCAGACAGCACATAAGCAGCAACATCGGCGATAGCGACCCAGATCACATGTCCGCCGGGATTCTTCGGGTCGTCATCCGCGTGCGCGTAGCAGGCATCATCACGATCACGCGCATCCGAGGGGTCGATGGTCAGCAGCGGCATGTCCCGCAGGTCCTCGCGGCCCTTCAGGCCAACGGGTTTGGCATTGTCTGCTTCGGCTATGACCTTGTCGGGAAAGTCATCCGGGATACCGTGCTGATGGATCGCGATCAGCGAAACAGCCTTGGGCGCGGTCGGATCACCCAACCGTTCAACAATGCGGGCGCGTGGCAGGCCCATGCGATTTTTTGGCCCGGCCTGTTCGGCCTCGACCAATTCGCCGTCTTTGGCACCATGCACCGCGCCATCGGCAACCAGCCATTCAGTCTGGCCCGCCTTGTCGATAGGGACGATTCTGCCCCCTTCGGCCCCTTTGCGGAATATGCCCACGATCTTGCGCGGGTTGGTCCCGATTCGGCGGATCAGGCGGGCTTCGTAATTGTGATCTTCTTCGTGCACGACGGTCAGGCGGGCCAGAATGCGGTCACCCTCACCCAGGGCCGGGTCGCTGGCCCGCGCGATGATCAGAACGATGGGCTCGACGCCTTCGCCATGCCATTCCAGTGGGCGGGCAAACAGATCACCATCGGCATTCGGGGCCTTCACCTGCAAGACACTGACAGGTGGAAGACGGTCTGGATCGCGATAGCTGCGCTTGCGTTTTTCAAGGTGTCCTTCGGCCTCAAGCTCTTTGAGGATGCGCTTGAGGTCAATGCGATCCGCGCCCTTGATACCAAAGGCTTTGGCGATGTCGCGTTTCGAGGTCAGGGTGGGGTTCGCCGAGATCCAGTCAAGGACCTCCTGCTTGGTGGGGATGCGAGTCATGCTTCCGGCGTAGCACGCGTTTGCGACCGCGTCATGACCAAAAAACCTCAGGGTTTCAGATCAGCAACTGTATCCACATCGCGTAGCTGGTCCAGCAGGGTCACACGGCAGTTTGGGATTGAGGCAAGTGTGTCGCCCAAAGCATGTTCTGTCGACCAGCGCACATCGTGGAACAGACCTGCGGGCAGCGCGCCATAACGCTGCGCACCGACCAGCCAATAGCCGCCATCCGGCGCGGGGCCGAACACCATCTGGGATCGCCCAAGCGCACCAAATGCACGGGCAATATGTGCACACGAAATACCCGGAATATCCGCACCAATCAGGCAAACCGGCCCCTTGGGCATTCCGCCCAACATCCGCTTCATCCGGCCACCCAGGTCGCCGGACCCCTGCGGCGCGCGTGGCAGGTCAACGGGCCAGACGCGGCTTACAAGGCCCTCCGCATCGGGCGACACGGCCAGCACAATCTGCCAACGGGGATCACGTAGCCTGCGGATCAAGGCGCGGGTCTGATGCCGAAACCACCACGCGGCACCAACCATGCCGATATCGCGCCCCAGCCGCGTCTTGACACGACCCGGTCTGGGTTCCTTGACCATGATCACCAATGTGCGTTGCATGGATCAGGCGAAATAATCCGTCAGGATACGGGTATAGATCGATTTGAGCTGCTCGATCTGCGCAACCTCAACACACTCGTCCACCTGATGCATCGTGCGCCCGACCAAGCCGAACTCCACCACCGGGCAATGGTCTTTGACAAAGCGCGCGTCCGAGGTGCCGCCGGTTGTCGACAGCTCAGGCGTAACGCCGGTTTCGGCTTCGACCGCTTTGGCCACCAGATCCGACAAAGGCCCCGGCGGGGTCAGAAAACTTTCACCCGAAATACTGATCGTGACACCGATTTCGACACCGTACTGAGCTGCCACCAGATCCGCTTCTGACTGCAACCAGTCACTCAGGCTGGCTCCGGAATGCAGATCGTTAAAGCGGATGTTGACCGCGCCGCTGCATTGCGCCGGGATCACGTTGGTCGCGGCGTTTCCAGTGTCGATGGTGACAACAGCCAGCGTGGAGGCGTCGAAATGGTCCGTGCCCTGATCCAGTTCATGGCTGGCAAGCCGATCCATCAGCCGCGCCATGGCGGGCAGCGGGTTTTTGGCCCGATGGGGATAAGCCGAATGCCCCTGCACACCTGTAATCTTAAACCACGCAGTCATTGAGCCCCGACGACCGATCTTGATCATCTCACCCATTTTGTTCGGGCATGTTGGCTCTCCTACCAGACAGACCGACATACGCTCACCCGCGCCTTTCATGTAATCGAGAAGCGCAGTGGTGCCGTCCAACGCATCGCCTTCCTCATCACCGGTAATCGTCAGGACAATTGCCCCATCCGGAGGAGTGTCACGCACGAAATCCATTGCGGCAGCCGCAAAAGCCGCAACTCCGGATTTCATATCGGTAGTGCCGCGCCCAAACATCACCCCATCCCGCACTTCGGCCCCGAAGGGCGGCGCAGTCCAGGCAGCTTCGTCGCCGACAGGGACGACGTCCGTGTGACCATTGAATCCGAAACTGCGCGCATGACCTTTCTGCCCCCAACGCGCGAAAAGGTTGCTGATGCCGCCGCGATCAACGCGCGTGCATTCGAAACCTGCCTCCGACAGCACCGCCTCAAGCAAAACAAGTGCTCCGCCTTCTGAGGGTGTGACCGAAGGGCAACGGATCAGTTCGGCTGTCAATTGGACGGGATCAGTCATGCGGGGGCCTCTGGAACTGTGTCTGACGCGGGTTCGCGCACAGATTCAACGATTTGGCCGGTTTTCCAACCCCAATCCGTAAAAAAACGGTCATCCGAATATTTAGATATCAAAGCGACACCCCAATAAAACATGACACTTTACCCTGCGACCACCTTGCCGCCCGCCACAAATTCGCGTTACAGGGCCGCGAAACAGGTGAATTGAATATGAAGCGCGCCTTCTTCGCACTGATCTGCCTGACTTTCGCCGTCATCGCACAGCAAAGCCTGGCACAGTCCCTTTCGGTCACAACCGTGACCCGCCCGCCATTTTCCTATGTCGAGGATGGCGACGAAACCGGCTTCTCTATGGATTTGCTGGCGGCTTTGGCCGAGGCTCTGAACTGGGACTACACGGTCAACCGCGTCGAGGCGTTTTCTGACATGTTGGGTGCCGTGCAGAGCGGATCTGCAGACCTTGCCATCGCCAATATCTCGATCACCGCCCTGCGTGAAACGCAAATGGATTTCTCTCAGCCGATCTTCGAAGCGGGTCTTCAGATCATGGTACCCTCGGACGCGGTACGAAAACCATCGCTGTTGCAGGCCCTGCTCTCGAAAGAACTGTTCATCGCCATAGGGCTGGCCTTTGCCATTCTCCTCGGTGGCGGCATGTTGATGTGGAGCTTTGAACGCCGCGCCCAACCCTATTTCGACCGCGACTTGAACGAAGCGTGGTTCCCATCGTTCTGGTGGGCGCTGAACTTGGTTGTGAATGGCGGGTTCGAAGAGCGAATGCCGCGCACTCCGTTCGGTCGAATGTTGGGTGTCGTGCTGGTGGTGTCATCCTTGTTCATCGTTTCGGTGTTCACCGCCCGCATCACCTCGGTCATGACTGTGGACGCCATTACCGGCAGCGTGAATTCGGTGAACGACCTGTACGGCAAGACTGTCGGGACAATATCAGGGTCGACTGCGGCAAGTTTTCTGAACCGGCGCGAGATCGAGTTTACCAGCTATCCGGGGCTGAATGAGATGCTGGACGCTTTCAAGGCCGAAGATCTGGATGCCGTCGTATTCGACGCGCCGATCCTGTCCTATTTTGCGGCCCATGAAGGGCGGCGCATTGCGTCGATGACAGGTGGTGTTTTCCTGCGCGAAAACTACGGCATCGCTTTCCCGACCGGATCACCTCTGGTCGAGGATGTAAACCAGGCATTGCTTGGCTTGCGCGAAGACGGAACCTATGACGAAATCTATCGCAAGTGGTTCGGATCGCGGAACTAGGCCTGCGCCTCGTCTCCGAAAAACGGTGTCATCTGCGCGACGATCACTGCGTTTTCATCCAATGCTCTTTGCATCAGCGCACGTTCGTCCGCCTCGATATCGTGACCTTGCGCTTCACGCTCGGCCAATGTGCCGTATCCGGTGACATCCAGCGGTGCGGTGTCGGCCTGCTTCAGGATCGCGACCGTCTCACGCACGGCCTCGGCCTCATCCACGCCGCTGGCATAGCACATCAGCGCCGCGCCGGTCGCCCCATCGGGCAGCCCGTCGCCCTCCTTGCGGCCAATCTGGACCAGAAGGGTATAGACTTGCTGACGCGAGGGTTTCTTTTGCTTCTCCATGCACCGGGCCATAGCCCCACGCCGGTTCGCGGTCAAGCAGCCAACAATTGCAGGAATCCCGCCTTGCGCCCATAGTACCCAGAATAAACCGATCCCGGATACAAAGGACGCCTTCATGCCCTACCCAGATTTCATAGCAAGTTTTCCCAGCCTCGACGTACCATTCCCTGACGACGTGGTGCAAACGGCCGTGATCCGGTCGGATGCGGGCTTGGTAGCGTTCTTTACGTTTCTTCAGGATTTCGAATTGCCCTTACATTCTCACAAAGCCCAGTGGGGCACAGTGGTCGAGGGTGAGATTGAATTGACCATCGACGGGCAGACCCGGACCTACCGCTCGGGCGACAGTTATTCGATCCCATCAGGCGTGGAACATGGCGGCAAAATCAGGGCTGGCACACGGGTCATAGATGTTTTCGAGGAACCGGACCGATATCCGATCAAGGGATAAGCTGGGTGAGAGACTCAGTGAACGCGAGTCTCGGCCTCCCTCATTGATTGAAGGTCTCCGGCCTGAAAAGCTGTTGAGTTGAATCCGGCACTTTTGCGCCAGTCTTCCTCATCATTTTAGGCCAATTCCCGCTAGCCGGGACACGACGCCAGCAATTCACAACTAAGCGTCGATGCCGGCCCTACGCTGTGGGTACTGCATAAGTCATTTTCAAAGGAGAGTTGAGATGAGTGTTCTGTCCAGATTGATGACAACAACAGCAAGCGTGATTGTACTTTCCGGTATACCGGCTGTTGCAATTCTGTCCTTTGTAACAAGTGATGCTGCTTATGCCCAAGAAGCGGGCGGTGAAGGCGGCGAAACCACCGGTGGCGGCGAGGCCGAAGGCGGCGCGCAGACCGAAGGCGGAGGTGAATCCGGCAGCGATGGTGAGGCCGAAGGTGGCAGTGAAACCGAGGGCGGTAGCGATTCCGATGGCGGTAGTGAGGCCGAAAGCGGAGGCGAATCCGGCGGCGATGGTGAATCCGAAGGTGGCAGTGAAGCCGATGGCGGTGGTGAGGCCGATGGCGGTGGTGAGGCCGATGGCGGTGGTGAGGCCGATGGCGGTGGTGAGGCCGATGGTGCGGAAACCAATGCAGGAAGCACAGAAGTGGAAGCCATGCAGGGTGAGAGCCGCTAAGCAGCACTTCAAGGCAGGCTAGGGCCACAAGCTTGGTATCTGCCTTAGCCGACCTGACCCAAAGAACAAATAAGGCCGGAGCGTAACTGCTCCGGCCTTATGACATTCCCAGAACGATCAGTCCCGCAGCAATTCGTTGATGCCCGTTTTCGAGCGGGTCTTTTCGTCAACCCGCTTCACGATCACCGCGCAATAGAGACTGACATTGTTCTTTGACGGCATGGAACCCGCGACCACAACCGAATAGGGCGGAACCTCGCCATACATGACTTCTCCGGTTTCTCGGTCCACGATCTTGGTAGACTTACCAATGAACACGCCCATCCCCAGAACCGAGCCTTCGCGGACGATACATCCCTCGACCACTTCCGAGCGCGCGCCGATAAAGCAATTGTCTTCAATGATTGTTGGGCCAGCCTGCATCGGCTCAAGCACTCCACCGATGCCAACGCCGCCCGACAGGTGCACATTCTTGCCAATCTGCGCGCAGGATCCGACGGTGGCCCAGGTATCAACCATCGTGCCTTCGTCAACATAGGCCCCAAGATTCACGAAAGACGGCATCAGCACCACGCCCGGTGCAATATATGCCGACTTGCGGACAACGCAGTTTGGAACCGCGCGGAACCCGGCAGACCGCCACTGGTTTTCACCCCAACCGGCGAACTTGCTGTCTACCTTGTCCCACCAGCCGCCGTCCTGCGGACCGCCCGGCTGGATTTCCATGTCCTTGATACGGAAGCCCAGCAGAACCGCCTTTTTGGCCCATTGATTTACGTGCCAGTCACCGGTTTCCAGCTTTTCCGCCACGCGTAACGAGCCACTGTCCAGCGCATTCAGCGTGTCCTCGATCGCCTCGCGCTGCTCGCCTGTCGTGGCGGGCGTGATGGTCTCGCGTGCCTCCCAGGCGGTTTCGATGGCGGCTTCCAGTTGCGCGTTGGACATGGGGTGTCTCCCTACAGAATCTGTTCACGTTGATTTGGCCTATACGCAAGCCCGACCCATGGCGCAATGCGACGTAGACGGGCCCAATTGCGTCTGAGGCAAAGGGTCATCAGCTTGCGCGCCGGATATGGCGGGTCAGGATCGCCGTTGCTGTGGCCATTTCCTTGCGCTTCAACGCCCGCACGATGGCCGCATGATCCGTGTCAGCCCGTTGCACCCATTTCAACCGCCATTGCGCGAACAAATGGCGTGCGCTTGCGATATGCAGATCGTCGATTGCGTGCAAAAGCCGAGGCAACCCGCAAGGTGTCAGGATGGCGCGATGAAACGTTCTGTTCAGAGCCTCCCATTGCGGCATCGACTGCGCCTCGTCACAGGCGATGCGTGCGTTTTCGATCTTCTCCAGCGCGACCGGAGACATGTTTTGCATCGATTGCTGCAACGCCAGCGTTTCCAACGCCACGCGCATTTCGATCACCTCCCGAACCTCTGCCGGGTCCAGCGCCGTAACCCGCATTCCCTTGCGTGGTTCATGCCGGGCCAACCCATGCGCCTCAAGCCGCAACAAGGCTTCGCGCACCGGAACATGGCTGGTTTCGAAGGTTCGGGCAATATGATCCTGCCGCAGCTTTTCACCGGCCGCCAGCTCTCCGGTGATGATCCGTTGGCTGAGGCTTTGGTAAATCGTGTCGGAAATCATTGCAGTCATGGATTATAGATAAAATCCGCCATCCACATCCACAACCCGATAATTTACCCAGCGAACGGGTCCGGCGCGATATTTGCACCGCACACCAGAACGGCCACGCGTTCACCCGGTTCAGGCCGATACGCACCCGAGGTCAAGGCTGCCAATGCGGTCGCGCCCGCAGGTTCTACCAGAATGCGATGCGCGCGCCAAAGCGCCAGTTGTGCCGCAGCGATGGCATCGTCAGACACCAGAACCGAACTCATACCCTGTGCCAGTTCAAAACAGATTTCGCCGATCCGCCGCGCGCCCAGCGCGTTTGCGGCGATCCCCGACACGGAAACATCAACCGTCTCACCAGCGCACAACGCTGCATTCAACGCACAGGACGTTTCCGGCTCGACCGCCACAACCTTGCGCGCGCCACCGAACCAGGCCAGCGCCCCGGCGATCAGCCCGCCGCCGCCAACAGCGACCAGTACCGTATCCGCCTGCAAGCCCTGGGCGTCCCATTCGGCAAAACAGGTCCCTTGCCCCGCCACCGTGGCCGGGGCGTCATAAGCATGTATCTGCATTGCACCCGTCATTGCCTCATGCTCTTGCGCTGCGGTCAGCGCGTTCGCGTATTCACCGGAAACAACACTCAGGTCGGCACCGGTTTGCCGGATCAGTGCGATCTTGGACGGGCCCGCCAGTTCCGGCACAAATATTTTTGCAGGATACCCCAGCGTCTGCGCGGCATAGGCCGCCGCCGCACCATGATTGCCACCGGATGCGGCGACCACACCCGCAGCCGGCACGTCCGAGCTGAGCAGCGTATTGAACGCACCCCGCGCCTTGAAACTGCCGGTATGCTGCATGTGCTCGAGTTTCAGCTCAACCGGATAGCCGGGAATGTTGCTTTCCATAACCGGGGTTACCTGCGCATAACCCGCGATGCGGTCCCGTGCTGCCGATATTTCACTTTTCCAATTCATTCTCGTCTTTCCGTGACTGGCACTCTGCCCGCGAACCCTATAGCTGTTTGTCAAACACGCAAGCAGGGATCGATCACCGATGAGAGAAGACCGCCACAGTCCGTTTCGCGATGCGCAGACCGACCGCTCGACCGCAAAAGAGGTTCCGGACACACCGCAAACACGCTCTCCGGCCTACCGTCTGGCTTTCGCGGATGACGAGTTTCTGTGCCGGGACGAGCTGCGCCCTGTACGCTTGCAGCTTGAGTTGCTGAAACCCGAAATGATCATGACCGAGCGGGAGATCACGTCGACCATCGTCATGTTCGGCGGCGCCCGCATTCCCGAACCCTCGCAAAAGCACACCGCGCGGACAGAAACCCTGGCCGGTCTGTCGAAATATTATGATGAGGCACGCGAATTCGCGCGACTGATGACCGTGAAATCGAAAGAAACCGGATGCCGCGAGAATGTGATCGTCACTGGCGGCGGCCCCGGTGTGATGGAAGCTGGCAATCGCGGTGCACACGAAGCAGGCGGGTGCTCGATCGGGCTGAACATCGTGCTTCCGCACGAACAGGCACCAAACAGCTTCGTGACGCCAGATCTCAGCTTTAATTTCCACTATTTTGCGATCCGCAAAATGCACTTCCTGATGCGCGCCCGCGCCATCACCATCTTTCCCGGTGGGTTTGGGACGCTGGATGAACTGTTCGAATCCCTGACCCTGATCCAGACCGGCAGAATGGATCGTGTGCCTTTCCTGCTGTTTGGCCGCGCGTTCTGGGAAAAGGTCATCAACTGGGACGCACTGGCGGATGCCGGTACGATCTCGGACGAGGATCTGGACCTGTTCCGCTTTGTCGATACCGCGCAGGAGGCGGCCGAGATCATCGAGAACTGGGAACCCGCCCCGCCCCGCGACGAAATTCCGGGGCGCTGAGCGATGAAAACTCCAAAGACAGGCGAAATGCTCCACCTGCGTGGCAACGCGTTGTCAAAAGGCGAACCCGTCGCCCTTCCGCTGACGCAAAGCAGCATGTTCCATCTGCCCGGTGCGCCGGACGGCCACCCGACCTATGGCCGTGTCGATAACCCCACCTGGGTACATCTTGAGCATGTTTTGTCGCATCTGGAAGACGCGCCTTGCCTCAGCTTCCCGTCCGGCATGGCCGCGATTTCTGCGGCTCTGTTTGCAACGGTGCAAGCCGGTTCGCGCCTTCTGATCCCTTCGGACGGGTACTATGTCACCCGTCTGCTGGCGGACCGGTTCCTTTCGCGTCTTGGCGTGACAGTTGAAGAGCGCCCGACCACTGCGTTTGCCGCAGGTGGTTTTGACGGGTTTGACGTTGTGTTCGTCGAAAGCCCTTCGAACCCCGGTCTGGACATGATTGACCTGAAAGCCACAGCCGAACAGGTGCGGTCTGCTGGCGGGGTGACGATTGCCGACAATACGACGATGACGCCGTTGGGTCAGCGTCCGTTGGATTTGGACATCGACGTGGTCGTGTCGTCCGACACCAAAGCGATGGGCGGGCATTCCGACATGCTGATGGGCCATGTGGCCAGCCGCAACAGTGACATCATGGAACGGGTCGAGGAATGGCGGAAGGTCTCCGGCTCGATCCCCGGACCGCATGAGGCATGGTTGCTGCATCGCGGGTTGGAAACGCTGGATGTCCGGTTCGACCGGATGTGCAATTCGGCTCAGGTAATAGCAGAACGGTTGGCAGTTCACCCAGCGGTCAAACAGGTCCGCTATCCCGGGCTGGCCAATGATCCATCGCACGCACTGGCGCAGGCACAAACGGCACGGTTCGGATTTCTGCTATCCTTGACTTTGGAGAGCGAAGACAAGGCCGAAGCCTTCATCAACACCTGCCCGCTTTTGCGCCCCGCCACATCCTTCGGAGGTGTTCACAGCTCGGCCGAACGCCGCGCGCGATGGGGTGATATGGTCGACCCGGCCTTCATCCGCCTGTCCGTTGGATGCGAACCGGTGGACGAACTGTGGCAGGCGATCGAGGCCAGCCTGAACGCGCTGTGATTACTTCTTCGCGGCACGCAGGTCCTTGAAAACGTAGATCGGCAGCACCACGCTGGCGATCAGCGCCCCCAGCCAGACAAGCAGCGTCGCCGCCAGCAGGTTCGAGATACCACCAACGGTCAGCCCCGACGCGATGAGGTCGGTCACCAGCAGGCCCACAAATGTCACGACCAGGGCAATCCCGCCTTTCAATGCGGGCGCTTTCTTTTCGCCAAGCTTCAGTATCAAGGGCTCGGCGATCACCTGAACGACGGTGAAAACGATCACAACCACGATAAATGAGATCGGTTTGATCGCGAAACCGGACAGTATCAGCGAAGCCAGCAACAGCCCGATGGCATTGCCGGCCAGCAGGGCCAAAGCGGATTTGATTCTGCGCGACATGGGATGGCCTCCGTCAATCTACAATCAGAAATATGAAGATATTAGCAGGCTTCTGAGTTTTTTCGAGACAATTCAATCGCCTCTTCCTTTTGACCCGTTGAAAACACGTGGTAGAACACATTCATCAAGATCAGACCTGTCCCTGACCCGTGAGTGTGAGATGAGCGACGATCCCTATTCCGTCCTTGGCGTATCGAAAGACGCCAGTGCCGACGAAATCAAGAAAGCCTACAGGCGTATTGCCAAGGAGTGCCACCCGGACCTGAAACCCGGCGATGCCAAGGCCGAGGCCAAATTCAAGGCCGCAGCTGCAGCGTATGACATGCTGAAAGATCCTGAAACCCGCGCCCGTTACGACAATGGCGAAATCGACGCATCGGGTCAGGAACGCCCGCAACAACACTATTACCGGGACTATGCCGAGGCCGCTGGAAACCCCTATCGCGGGCGTCAGGCGGACCCGGACGACATGTCGGACATCTTTGCTGAATTCATGCGCGGCCGCGGTGGATTTGGCGGCCAGCAAAGGCATGAGTTTCATGCGCCGGGGCATAACCTGAACTATTCCCTTCAGATCAGCTTTCTGGATGCCGTGTTTGGCGCCAGCCAGAAACTGACGCTACCAGACGGCAACCGGATCGAGGTCAAGATCCCCGCCGGCATAACAGAAGGTCAGACCATCCGTCTGCGCGGCAAGGGTGCTCCGGGTTATGGCGAAGGCCCTCCGGGGGATGCGTTGGTGACCGTCACGGTCGCCAAACATCCGGTGTTTGACCGTCAGGGCGACGACATCCATATCACGCTGCCGATCAGCATCGATGAGGCCATTCTGGGCGGGAAAGTCGCCGCCCCCACCATCGATGGCGGTGTGAACGTCAATGTTCCGGCGGGCACAAGCAGCGGCAAAACCCTTCGCCTGCGCGGCAAGGGGGTGAAGAAACGCGGCTCGTCCCTGCGCGGAGACCAACTGATCGAATTGACTGTCTCGATGCCCGACAAGATCGATGATGATCTCAGGCAGTTCATGGAGACATGGCGCGAAACGCACCGCTACGATCCGCGGAAAGGAATGCCGTCATGACCCTGACCGAAAAGGAACTGATCGAAACCGTCTCGCGCCTGACCTCGGACCGCCTAACCGAGTATCTTGCGGCCGAAATCGTGATCCCTGAACAATCGGAGCAGGGGCTGGTCTATCACAGTATCGACGTTGCCCGGCTGGAACTGGCTTGCGAGTTGCACGAGCAATACGACATGGAGGCCGATGCGCTGTCGATGATGATCTCATTGATTGATCAGATGCATGGGCTGCGCGCTGAACTGCGTGAGGTTCTGAACGCAGTCGAGGCGCAACCCGAGCCGGTGCGCCAACAACTGATCGAGGTCATTGGCACAGCGCGGTTCCGTCGCAGATAACAGGGTTTTGGGCGCAATGATTTTGGCGTAGAAGGCCGCCTTGATCCTTTGTCAGGTAGCTTCCATGACCCAGCCCAGATCCGAATTGCTGATGCCTGCGGGCAATCTGCGCAAACTTAAGCTCGCCATCCTCTATGGGGCAGACGCCGTGTATCTGGGTACGCCGGATATGTCGCTGCGCACCAAGTCCGAGTTTTCGCTGGACGAGGTGATTGAAGGGGTCGAGTTCTGTCACAGCCATGGTCGGCGCGCCTACCTGACACTGAACTTGTTCTCGCATAACAAAGACATCCCGAAGCTGGACGAATACATCGACACGGTGCGCAAGGTGCAGCCCGACGGGTTGATCATCGCCGATCCAGGCGTGTTCCAATACGTCCGCGAGCGCGCGCCCGAACTGCCGCTGCATATCTCGACCCAGGCCAATATCTGTTCGTGGCTGTCGGTGAAGTTCTGGCAGGATCAGGGGGCCGAGCTGGTGGTTCTGGCGCGTGAGGTTTCCTATCCCGAACTGGTCGAGATCCGTGAGAAGTGCCCTGATATCAAGCTAGAATCCTTCGTGCACGGTGCTATGTGCATGACCTATTCGGGCCGTTGTCTGCTGTCGAATTTCATGGCCGAACGCGGGGCCAACCAGGGCAACTGCGCCAATTCCTGTCGCTGGAACTATGGTCTGAAACTGCGCCTCAAGGATGGCACACATCAGGAGCTGCGTATCACCGAGGAAAACGCCGACCTGTTCGAATTCCTGCTGGAAGAAGGCTGCCGCCCCGGTGACCTGATGCCCATCGAAGAGGATGATCGCGGCTCGTACATCCTCAACTCACGCGACCTCTGCATCATGCCGAAGCTGGATGAGTACCTGAAAATCGGTGTCGACAGCCTCAAGGTCGAAGGGCGCGGCAAATCGGAATACTACGCCGCGATCGTCGCACGGGCCTATCGTATGGCGATAGATGACTATTTCGCGGACCCCGAAAACTGGGACCCCAAGCCTTACATGCGTGAGCTCGAAACCGTCGGGAATCGCGGCTATACGCTGGCCTTCCACGAAGGGCGGCTGACCAATTACGCCCATGATTACGAACACACCGCATCCATCGCGCAATGGGAATATGCCGGGATCGTCACCGAAGTGACCGAGGATGCCTTTCTGGTCGAGGTGAAGAACAAGCTGGAACCGGGTGATGTGCTGGATTTCGTCTCGCCAGTTGCGCGCGACACGGTTCTGCTGCGGGTTTATGATTTCGAACGCGCCCATGATGGCGCACGGCTGGACGTCGTGCATGGCAGCACAAAAACCATCATTCGGATGCCTTTCACCCTGTTTGATCACGAGGATATCGACGATCTGCGCGCCCGTTTTCCGGTCTATTCAGTGCTGCGCAAGGAACGCGCCCTGACCGACGAACACTGGAGCCGCATTCGCTTTGACAAGCTCGTGCAGGGATTGGAAACCACCGGTCGCGACAACACAACTGCCTATGCAGGCCGTCGCGATGATCTGATTGAAAAGATTGGCCTAGACGGTAACGAACGCCGGTTCAAGACAAACCGCATCGGCACGGAAGGATGCTGCGGCAAGGGCTGCAACGGATGCCTGATCTTCTGGCAAGATGACAAATACGCGTTGGCCCGCGAGGTGCTGTCCAAACGGAAGCAAGGCGAACAGCTCAGCCGCCGTGAGGCGACAGAACTCAAGCTGCCGGGTGAACCGGCTTAGTTTCCCACCCGATATTCTTCGGGGATAAAGAACGTATAGTCGCGATCCGCCACTTGTTCGTGACAGACGTGGCAATAGGCAACTTCGCTGGCACGGGCGCCCATGGTATCGCCAAACAAGGACCCGTCCGGCAGCACCATGATATAACGCCAGTCAGCGGTGTTCGGGCTGGTACCCTCTGGCAGTTTTTCCATTATGAACATGGCACCGGGATGTATGTGACCTTCATCGGTCACCGTCATGCTGTCCTTGGCAAGCACCGATCCCACGGGCAGTTCTTCGCCCTGTCGCAATGTCCCATAGTTGTGCGCCATTCGGTTGGCATACGTGTTGACGAAACGCTGTCCGTGTGTGGCCGAGATATATGGCGCGTCGTTGAAAAGCGGCCAGCTTTGGTAGTTTAGAACCAGATCCAGTTGCGCCGCAGCATACCCCCGTGCCATGCGGCGGCTGAGCGAATGGTAGTGGGCCGCGGCCTCATCCTTGCTTAGCTCTGCCGGGTTTTCGATCGCTATGTGGGCGTTGTGACCATCTGCCGTTGCCAGTCCTGAAGAAATCAGAAGTATCGCGCACGCAATGGCCTTGTGCTGGAGAATTATTCGAAGATACGAGTCCATTATTACGACCCACCTGAAAATCAGTTCGCCTGAGCGCCACGTGACGACAGTGTTCTTATTGTAGCGGCTCCGGGAACTCTTACCAGCTCAGGTCCCGGAATCTCACCGCCTTGTGCATCGATTTGAACCTGCATCCTGCGGCATTGAATCATTAAAATATAGCAAATTATGCATATTGAATCAGCATCTGAAACATTAAGTTTACAGGCACACTTCATGCGTGCAGGCGGTCATCTTGGACAATCAAAGCACGACCACCCGATCCATGATGAACCGAACAGAAAAACTACGGGGTTAAACCGGCTTCGGACTCAATTTGTTTGCGCGATTTGCGGGCACGTTCGGTTGCCGATTTCAACTGACCGCACGCCGCCATGATATCCTCGCCCCGTGTCTTGCGAATGGGAGAGGCGTAGCCTGCCTGATAGATGATGTTGGCAAAAGCGCGGATGCGGTTGTTCGAGCTGCGCTTGTACGGCGCGCCGGGCCATTCGTTAAACGGGATCAGGTTGATCTTGGCCGGAATTTTGTGACGCTTGATGTGGTCGATCAAACGATGGGCATCCGCGTCGCTGTCATTCACACCGTCCAGCATCACGTATTCGAACGTGATCCGCTCGGAGTTCGAGGCATTGGGATAGCTGGCCAGCGCCTGCAACAACTCCTCGATATTCCAGCGTTTATTGATTGGAACCAGAACGTCGCGGGTTTCATCCGTGGTTGCATGGAACGAGATCGCCAGCAGACAGCCGATTTCCTCAGCCGTGCGCGCAATTTCGGGTACCACTCCACTGGTCGACAGCGTAATGCGGCGGCGCGACAGGGAAATCCCCTCGGGGTCCATCGCGATCTTCATCGCATCGCGGACGTTTTCGAAATTGTATAGCGGCTCGCCCATTCCCATCAGAACGATGTTTGACAGAAGGCGCGTTTCATCCTTTGGCGCACCGGGGGTCGGCCATTCGTCAAGATCGTCGCGCGCCATCATGATCTGCCCGACAATTTCTGCAGATGTTAAATTACGTACAAGTTTCTGGGTGCCGGTATGACAAAACGAACATGTCAACGTACATCCGACCTGAGACGATATGCACAGCGTTCCGCGATCTTCCTCGGGGATGTAGACCACCTCGACCTCGTGCCCACCCGCGATCCGGCACAGATATTTGCGGGTGCCGTCCTCGGACACCTGTCGGGTCACGACCTCAGGAATCTCGACCACAAAGTTTTCGGCCAGTTGCGCACGGTACGCTTTGGCGAGATTCGTCATCTGGGAAAAATCGCGCACGCCCCATTGATAGATCCACTGCCAGATCTGACCGGTACGCATCTTTGCCTGCTTTTCGGGCGTACCATGTTCGATCAGGACCTCGCGCAAACGGTCGCGGGTGAGACCGACAAGGTTCACCTTCCCCTCGGGCAATTTGCGAGGGAGGGTCATGAAGTCTTGAGTGATCGGCGCTTTGGGCGACATTGTGGTACCTGCTGAGGCGTATCTTCAAGGATTCTGGCTTGGGATGCGCCTCTATATAGGAACCTGTGCAAAGATCAAAAGGAATCGTTTCAGTCAGTTGGCAAAACTCAACAGTTCTTCAACGCGTGCCCGCCCTAAATTCACCCGGCATGATGTGATTGCGATACCTGTACCCGAACCGCCACCAAACGACGCGCCGACGGCGGTGCAATGCGTGTCACGATAGGTTTCCCAGGCCTGCTGCGCCGCTATGAGGGCAGGTTCAGCCTCTTTCCGCCCGGTGACCTCGTCCAGCTCCTTGGCAGATTGTACCGCCAAATCAAAACTCACCTGCAGAGCGCGCGAGACCCGTGCTTCCATCTGTCCGACGCAGGATCCGATTTCGACTTGTGATCCGGCGTCGGAACATTCCAACGCCGGGTCGGCGGTTGCGGTGGCTGGCAAAAGCAGCGCGATCAAGATCAGACGCATGGCCGTCTCATTCATCTATTCAGCAGGGATCAGGCCAGAGTAACATGTTTTGCCAGAAAGGTTTAGATGCCGGTTGGCCCCCTAAACCAACGGAAATGCTGTTCCGCGTCAGACACCCGCGGGTGGGACATAGCAATCTTCGGCATCCAGGGTCTTGACCGGATCGTTCGGTCCGCATTGTTCGCCGGTTACAGGATATGTCTCGCCCTTGTTTTCGCAGGCACTCAGCAGCATGGCTGATATCATCATCAACGCGACAAGAGATTTGTTCAGCATGGTGGCAACTCCTTGGTTTCTCTTGAACTGATTAGTTCGGAAATCGTCAGAGCTCACATTGATACGGATCAAGTAAACGGGTTGATCCTGCGTAAAGTTGCATCTTGCGCTCTGGGGTGAGTAACAGTGCTGTTCCACGTTGTGATTGAGTTCTGCGGTGTTGAAGGTTCCCCATCTCAGAGGGTTTCAACATAGCTACGACGGAAGCGCTTGTGTGGCATACTGTTTGAATGCGGAGCGTACCGAAAGCGGCGCTCGGTGATACTGAACCCCGACATGCACAAATAAGAAAAAGCTTACGCAAAGTCGGTGGCGCATCTAACATGGCGTCACGCGGCGGCGCGCTAGCCTGCCCGTTTGAAGGCGCAATTTGCTCAATGCCAATGCTAAGCGCCCCATCTTTCCACAATCCCTTCAATAGAACTAAGGTCATTGAAAATGATTTCAGCCGAATATTGCCAACTCATGGCACGCTACAACAGCTGGCAAAACTCCTCACTCGTTACAGCGGCCAACGAATTGACAAATGCCGAGCGTTGGATGGATCGAGGCGCTTTTTTTCAGTCCATCGCCGGGACATTGAACCACCTCTATTGGGCCGACGCGCTTATCCTTGAGCGCATTAAAGGCAATGAACGCCCACAAGATACGATCACACACTCACTAACCAGTCCAACAGACTGGTCTGAGTTCAAAAGCTTACGCATAGAACGAGACGCGGAAATCGAACGGTGGGCAGCCAGTACAACCGACACAGATCTCAAGGGCGCGATCAAATGGTACCCTCCGGACGGCTCTGCCAAAATTGAAATGCCGAAAGCTGTCTGTGTCGTTCAGCTTTTCAACCACCAAACCCATCACCGGGGACAGGTACATGCCATGCTCACTGCGACAGGGGTAACTCCTGAACCAACGGACATTTCAGGAATGCCGTAGCAATTGCTGAACGCCGTTGACCGTAGCCAATCAAAAAAAAAGCCCCGCCAAAGACGGGACCATTTGCTTAGGCCGGGGTGCTTATTTGGTGCAGCGCTTTTCGGCGTCTTCGATTGCTGCGGTGAAGCCCAGCAACGAGAAAGTGTCCTTGGTTTGTGTGCCGCGTTCGGACCGGGCAGTCAGAACAGCCTCGGTTCCGCGTTTCAGCGCGGTGACGATCTTGGCGTCATCTGCATCTGATGCGGGCCAGGCCCACTCACCTTCGGTGAACAGTTCAAACTCGGACCCGTCGACATTCAGGTTCACCGTCGATCCAGGAGCAAACGGGTAGCCGCCGGTAAAGGTCACTTGTCCTTTGACCTCGGCATTGGGGCGATAGAACACAAACAACAGGATGTCGCTGCGCCGAACGGATACGACACGCCCGCCCCGGGTGTTCACGGTTTCCTTGGGGGCCGAAACGCTCCAGCATTCGGTGGGATCATCTTCGACAAAAACGCTCCAGTCCGTTTTTGCAGCAACCCGGTTTGTGCTTGTCGCCTGTTGGGCGAGTGCAGACGTTGCGGCGATGCCTGCCACACACAGGCCCGCAATCGTACGAACGAGCATTGATCCCATTTGTCCAGCCTCCTAGCTCGACCGATACCTCAAATCCATCGGACATGGCTGCGAACCCTTCCGGCCCGTCTATTCCGTTGCGCATTCCGATGATTGCCGACATACACACACTAACGCAGGTTTCGCCACAGGCGAAAGGGCGATTGGCAGATTTTTGCGCATAAATTTCGGAGGTCCTGATGACGCAGCCCGTAGCAATGACAGAACTGTGGCGCGGCAAGTTGCTGGAAAGCCTGCATCTTGGCCACGCGGTCATCTGCGACGACACCGGCCAGATCGTGCGCAGCTGGGGCGACCCGCAAGCGGTTATCTATCCGCGCTCATCCGCCAAGATGATTCAGGCGCTTCCGCTGGTCACGTCAGGAGCCGCGGCAAAATACGGATTGAACAGCGAACATCTTGCGCTGGCCTGCGCGTCACACAACGGGGCCGCGATCCATACCGACCGCGTGACGGCGTGGCTTGATCATCTGGGGCTGAGCGAGCACGACTTGCGCTGCGGGCCACAGGAGCCAGCGGACACCGCAGCGCGGGATCGGCTGATCCTGGCGGATGACACCCCGTGCCAGATCCACAACAACTGTTCCGGCAAGCATTGTGGTTTCCTGACACTGGGTCAGCATTTGGGCGCAGGGCCGGAATATCTGGAAATCGATCACCCGGTGCAGCAGGCCTGCCTGTCTGCCATCGAAGAGACGTCAGGCGAAACCAGCCCCGGTTACGGTATTGACGGCTGTTCCGCCCCGAATTTCGCCGTGTCGCTGGCCGGGCTGGCCCGGTCGATGGCGTGGTTCGCAAGCGCCTCGGATCGGTCCGACCGTTCCAGCGAGGCGGCGGTTCAGTTGGTGGCAGCCATGGTGAAACATCCGGAACTGGTTGCCGGTGAGACCCGTGCCTGCACCGAACTGATGCGCGCCATGAACGGGCGCGTCGCCATCAAGACCGGGGCCGAGGCGGTGTTTGTGGCCATCATCCCGGAAAAACGCATGGGCGTTGCGCTGAAGATCACCGATGGCACCACACGGGCCAGCGAATGCGCCATCGCCGCTATTCTGGTGAGCCTAGGTGTGCTGGAGGCCGATCACCCGGCCACCCGCAAATTCATGAACGCCACACAATACAGCCGCCGGGGGCTGGAATGCGGCGTGATCAAACCTGCGCCGGGTTTCCCCGGCTAAGGCCCCTACATCTCGATCTCGTGCACCTCGGCCACCTCGACCGAGCCCGAGCCATTGACGACCATCGGACAGCCCTTGGCCATCTCGGTCGCGGCTTCGATGCTGTCGGCCTTGATCACGGTAAAGCCCGAGGCCGGGTTTGCGCCGCCATTGTCGACAACCCCGCTGCTGCTGACCGTATAGGACTGTCCGACCGGGTTGCCGGGGATCTCTAACGCTTCGGCCATACCCTGAAACCAAGCGCCCCAAGCGGCCATGGTCGCCTCAATCTCGGCGGGGTCGGTCGGGGTGTGTCCCCCGTGATAAACAAACAAATACTGGGGCATATCGCTCCTCCCTGATGAAACCTTATTTGCACTTCGCTTCGAGTTTGCGCAGCGAAGACGTCCAGCCCTGATTGTGGTTCGCGGCTGCTTCGGCATCGGCCAGTTCGCGGTGGTCCAAAACCAAGCGTGACCCTGTGCCCGTCGCTGTGACTGTGAAGGAAACGTGGCTTTCGGCCCCGCGCTGATCCTGATCGTCATGCCAGCCCCAGGTAAACCCCACCGAGTTTGGCGGGTCGACATGCGTCACGTGGCCCGAGACCTTGTATTGCTGGCCCTCGCCGTTTTCCATGACCGAATACCACGGGCCGGTGCGCGAGAAATCCAGATTGTGTTCAGGCACGTGCATCCCTTCGGGCCCCCACCATTGCAACAACCGGCTGCCGTCGCTGATCCATGCAAACAGGTCTTCTGGGCTGACGGGGAAGTCCCGTTCCAGTTTCAGGTCGGCCATGAATTCTCCCTTTCGATAATATTACTGAGGCGATCGAGGCTGCTCTCCCAGAATTGCCGTTTGGAGATGGTCCAGTCGGCAATCATCCGCAGCCCGTCGGGCCGGATGGAGTACATCCGTTGGGTGCCCCGCACACGCTGCTGCACCAACCCTGCCTCGCGCAGCACCTTGAGGTGTCGCGAGATCGCAGCGCCGGATATTCCACGCCCTTCGATCAGGTCACCGGCGGGCAGTTCGCCCTGCTCCATCAGTTGCTCGACAATCGAGAACCGGGTGGCATCAGACAAAGCGGAAAAGGTGGTCAGAAGCGTGCTCATGACCTCTATTTAACACAAATGTTAAATAATGAAAAGCCCTGTCAGGATTCGACAAAATCCGTGCGACTGTACCCTTGCAGGTAAAGCAGTGCCGTCAGGTCGCCGTGATTCACCCGCACGTCGCATTTTGCGGCCACCGACGGTTTGGCATGAAGCGCAACCCCGGTCCCGGCCCGCCCCAGCATGCCCAGATCATTGGCCCCGTCGCCCACGGCGATCACGTCACTTTCGGACAGGCCAAGGCGTGTGGATATCTGTTCAAGCGCTTCGATCTTGGCCTGACGTCCCAGAATAGGGCGCGCCACATCGCCCGTCAGTTTGCCATCTGAGGCCAGCAAAGTGTTGGCGCGGTTTTCATCGAACCCCAACAGTTCTGCCACCCGCGCGGTGAAGGCGGTAAAGCCACCGGACACCAGTGCAGCATAGGCACCGTTGGCCCGCATTGTTGCCAGCAACGCCTGTCCGCCGGGCATCAGGGTGATCCGTTCGCGCAGGACTTTGCCAATGACGCTTTCATCCAGATCCTTCAGCAGACCAACCCGTTCGATCAGGGCACCTTCGAAATCCAGCTCTCCGTTCATGGCGCGGGCGGTGATGTCCTTGACCCTTTCGCCGACGCCAGCTTCGTCCGCCAGTTCATCAATGCATTCCTGCTGGATCATGGTGCTGTCCATATCGGCCAGCAGCATCTGTTTACGCCGCCCCTGTGCGGGCTGCACAATCAGGTCCACGCCCATGCCTTGCAGATCAGCCCAAACGTCCCAGCGATTGGCGGGCATGTCGCGCAGGTCAAACTCGACCGCCTCGTCCGGGCTGAGCCACAGGACATCCCCACCGCCCCACGCGTTGCGCAGCGATTCCGGCAGGGCGCGGTCCAGTGAGGGTGCAGCCGGGTTGGTCAGCAAAGTGGCGACGTACATATTCCAATCTCCAGTGTCATACCCATGCGGGACAGTCAGGGCGTCAACGGTTTTCGACCCTGTTCGGTCAGTTCCCAGCAATTCTGTCCCTCGAATACCGCGACGCCCGTCGGTCGTCCGTACCCGGCCCCCGTGTCCAGATTGATCCGGTTGCCATAATGCGTCGCCTGATCCACAGGCGTGTGTCCATGAACGATCAGTTTGGGATGCGGGCCTTGGTAGTCGTGGAAGTCCTGTCTGATCCAGATCAGATCACTTGCCTGCTGTTCATTCAGTGGCACACCCGGACGGATACCCGCATGAACAAAGGCAATCTCGGGCGTCTGATGCATCACCACCAGATCGCGCAGAAAGGTCAGGTGCGATTTCGGCACGGCTGCCTGTGCCATCCGGTGCAGGTTTTCAAGGCGGATCTGACCTTCGAATTCCACCCCATAGCTGCGCAGGGTTTCGACCCCGCCCAACCTGTCATGCAGCCAGTGGTATCCCACCAACAAATGCGGATCGTGGCGCGGCGTGTCCTCCATGAACCAGGCAAACATGCGGTCGTGATTGCCCAGCAGAGTGATCCAATTCCGACCCGCATCGCGCCCGGCAATCAGGCGGTCGATCAGCCCGCGACTGTCAGGGCCGCGATCCACGTAATCACCCAGAAACACGATCTGAGCGTCGGCGCCGCCATCGCTTTGGATCAGGGACAGCGCGCGCTCCAGCTCGGCCACCTGCCCGTGCAGATCACCAATAACATAGACAGGCTGTGTCATAGAAATACTCCGGATGTAATTTTCGCTTGCTTTTGCCCCAGATCGCTATCGGAGAGAACAATTGACCCGATCGCAGGTGCAACCGGGTCGCGAACTGTTCCTCAAACTCAACAGCCCCAATCAGGCGACGTCGAATTCCAGCGGCTTGATCTGCGTGAACAGGCCTGTTTCGGCAAGCTTCGCCCGCGCTTCGGCCGGGACCGGTTCGTCGACATAGAGCAATGCAATGGCTTCGCCTCCGGCCTCTGCGCGGCCGAGGGTAAAGTTGGCGATGTTGACGTTGTTTTCACCCATGGTTTGACCCAGCGTGCCGATGATGCCGGGCACGTCTTCGTTGGTGGTGTACAGCATATGAGCGCCGACCTCGGCATCGATATTGATGCCCTTGATCTGGATAAAGCGCGGCTTGCCATCGCTGAACACCGTGCCAGCGATCGACCGTTCACGCTTGTCCGTTACGACTGTGACTTTGATATAGCCATCAAAAACACCCGACTTGTCCTGATTGGTGGTCGAGATTTTGATCCCGCGCTCTTTCGCGACCACAGGGGCCGAGACCATGTTCACCTCGGGGTTGAACTTTTTCATGATCCCCGCGACCACCGAACAGTTCAGCGCAGCCAGGTTCATTTCAGCGGCCACACCGTCATAGAGGATGTTGATCGCCTTGACCGGTTCATCCGTCATCTGGCCGATGAAGCTGCCCAGATGACCTGCCAGCTTGATCCACGGCCCCATCAGCTTGGCTTCTTCCGCTGTCACGCTGGGCATGTTCAGCGCGTTCTCGACCGCGCCCGTCAGCAGGTAGTTCGAAATCTGTTCAGCCACCTGCAAGGCCACGTTCTCCTGCGCCTCGGTGGTCGCCGCGCCCAGATGGGGCGTGCAGACCACGTTGGGCAGGTTGAACAGCGCGTTATCCTTGGCGGGTTCCTCGCTGAACACGTCAAAGGCCGCTCCGGCAACATGACCGGATTGCAGCATTTCGGCCAGAGCCACTTCATCGACCAGACCGCCACGGGCACAGTTGATGATCCGTACACCCTTTTTGGTTTTGGCCAGATTCTCGCGGCTCAGGATGTTGCGGGTTTGATCCGTCAGCGGCACATGCAGGGTGATGAAATCGGCGCGCGCCAGCAGTTCGTCCAGCTCGACCTTTTCGACGCCCATCTTGGACGCTTTCTCTTCGCCCAGATAAGGATCATAAGCGATGACTTTCATCTTCAGGCCCAACGCACGTTCGCACACGATGCCACCAATGTTACCGGCACCGATCACGCCCAGTGTCTTGTTGGTCAGCTCGATCCCCATGAACTTGGACTTTTCCCACTTGCCCGCATGGGTCGAGGTGCTGGCCTCGGGGATTTGCCGCGCCACGGCGAACATCATCGCGATGGCGTGTTCGGCGGTGGTGATCATGTTGCCGAAGGGTGTGTTCATCACGATCACCCCTTTTTTCGAGGCCGCCTCTTTGTCGACATTGTCGGTGCCGATCCCGGCGCGGCCGATGACCTTCAGCCTGTCGGCTTTTTCCAGAAGGGTCGGTGTAACCTTGGTTGCCGAACGGATGGCGAGGCCATCGTATTGACCGATCACCTCGGCCAGCTTGTCTTTGTCTTTGCCCAGCTCGGGCATGAAATCCACGTCAATGCCACGGTCGCGGAAAATCTGCACTGCGGTTTCGCTGAGATTGTCGGATACGAGTACTTTGGGAGCCATTTTGGTTGGTCCTTTGAATTCTTCAGGGGGTAGCGGGTTGACGCCCGCCTTACATCAGTGATGGGGTAGGCCGGGCTTCAGCCCGGCACATGAAACTCAGGCAGCCTGCGCCTGCGCTTTGATCTCGGTCGCAAAGGCCCAGGCCAGCCAGGGCAGCATCGCCTCGATATCCGAGGTTTCAACCGTACCGCCGCACCAGATGCGTAGACCTGCTGGCGCGTCGCGATAGGCGCCGATATCCAGCGCGATATTCTCGGTCTCAAGCCGCTTGGCGACTGCCTTGGCAAAGGCTGCACCGTCCTGAATACGCGCGTCGGTGAACTTCAGGCAGACCGAAGTGTTCGACCGTGTCGCCTCATCCTCTGACAGGTTTGCGATCCAGCCGTTCTGGTCGCAGAACGCGTGTACCGCACCCGCATTGGCATCCGCACGCGCGATCAACCCCTGCAATCCGCCCACCGAGCGGGCCCAGTCCAGTGCAAAGAGATAATCTTCGACTGCCAGCATTGACGGCGTGTTGATCGTTGCCCCGGTAAAGATGCCTTCGATCAGTTTGCCGCCCTTGGTCAGGCGGAAAATCTTGGGCAACGGCCATGCGGGGGTATAGCTTTCCAGCCGTTCAACGGCGCGCGGGCTGAGGATCAGCATCCCGTGGGCCGCTTCGCCGCCCAGCACTTTCTGCCAGCTGAAGGTCGTTACATCCAGCTTGTCCCAGGGCAGATCCATCGCAAAGGCCGCCGAGGTTGCATCGCAGATCGTCAGGCCCTGACGGTCATCGGCAATCCAGTCGCCATTGGGTACCCGTACACCCGAGGTGGTGCCGTTCCATGTAAAGACCACGTCATTTGCGAAATCGACCGAGGCCAGATCAACGATCTGCCCGTAATCCGCGGTTTTCACCTCGGCGTCGATTTTCAACTGCTTGACCACATCGGTCACCCAGCCGGACCCAAAGCTTTCCCAGGCCAGCATCTCGACCTTGCGCGCACCCAGCAAAGACCACAGCGCCATTTCAACCGCGCCAGTGTCCGAGGCGGGAACGATGCCAATGCGGTAATCCGCCGGAATACCCAGAATCTCGCGCGTGCCTTCGATGGCCGCCTTCAGCTTGTCCTTGCCGACGGCGGCGCGGTGCGACCGGCCCAATGCGGCATCGGCCAGTTTTGTCAGGTCAAATGTGGGGGGTTTGGCACAGGGGCCCGAAGAAAAGCGCGGATTTGCCGGCCGCGTCGCCGGTTGTTCGATCGTCATGTGTATTACCCTTCCAGATACACGCCCCTCGTTGGGGAGGGGTGTCCCACGGACAGACCTAGGGGGCCTTCGCACCTGCAGCAAGCGGAAAAGACGCTTTACCGGGTAAAAACGACATCTGAAACGGGCACAAATCAGAACACGCGTTTCCGATTGGCGAAAAACCCCACCGATGTCTCGGCGGGGTTTGGTTGTGTTACTCAGCGGCGTCTTCGTATGCGTCCATTGGTGGGCATGTGCATACGAGGTTTCGGTCGCCGTATGCGTTGTCGACGCGGTTGACGGGGGA
>NZ_JBQERN010000013.1:0-112771 GCF_056535105.1 Ruegeria sp. O5
CCAATGACCTGACCCGCGCCTTGCGGTTCACCGACAAGCTTGAAGCCGGGATGATCTGGGTGAACTCGGAAAACGTCCGCCACCTGCCCACCCCGTTCGGCGGCGTCAAGGCTTCCGGTATCGGCCGCGACGGCGGCAACTGGAGCTTCGAGTTCTACATGGAACAAAAACACGTCGGCTTCGCAACCGGAAATCACAACATCATGCAGCTGGGGAAGTGAAAACGACTGCACTCGAAATACGCGCTAAGAAACTCTAACTCCAGGAGGAGACCATGGGAGAAATCGTACTTGCCGCCAAAATGACTCACGTGCCTACCCTGCTCATGTCCGAGCAGGAAGGACCGATCAAAGGCAAGCGTCAACCGGCTATTGATGGCCACCGGGAGATTGCTCGTAGCGCCAAGGAACTGGGCGCAACAACTGTTGTCATCTGTGATACGCATTGGGTGTTGAACGCGGGCTTTCACATAAACGCCAACGACCATTTTGAGGGTCTATTTACATCGAATGAATTCCCCCAGTTCATTCAGGACCTGCCCTATAAATATGAGGGCAATCCCGAATTGGGTGATGCGATTGCGCGGATTGCGACCGAAAAGGGTGCTTATACGTTGGCCCATCACCTGGACAGCCTTGAGGTGGAATACGGCACGCTGGTGCCGATGCGGTTCATGAGCCGTGAACACGAAATGAAAGTGGTGTCGATCGGTGCGTGGTGCACTGTGCACGCTCATGACGAAAGCCGTATCGTCGGCGAGGCAATCCGCGAAGCAGTCGAGGCCAGCGACGAAAAGGTGCTGCTGGTTGCGTCGGGTTCGCTGTCGCACAAGATCTGGGCCAACAAGGACTATGCCGCCAATAACGGCACTTTCACAATCAGCTCAGAATTCAATCGCCAGATGGATCTGCACGTGCTGGAAATGTGGAAAAACGGCGATCACGCTACGTTCCTCAAGATGCTGGGTGACTATGCCAACTTCTGCTGCGGTGAAGGTTCGATGCATGATACCGCGATGCTATACGGCGCACTCGGCTGGGACGCTTACGACAAGAAATGCGAGGTTGTGACCGAGTATTTCCCGTCCTCGGGCACCGGTCAGACTAACGTCATATTCCCGGTCTGAGGGTCGCGGTTCCCATACCGATTGCTTGCCCCTGGTGCCTTTTGGCGGGGCAAGCCGTTGATCTATCTAATTCGAACTGATGCAGGTCCCCAAATGTTTCCTTTGAAAGACCCCGGTTTGCTGCGAGAGGCTGCCCTTGTAGGTACACGCTGGATTGAAGCTGACCCGGCCAACGGCCTTGCCGTCACCAACCCTGCCACCGGTGAAGTTATTGGTCATGTTCCCAATCTGGGCGCCGCCGAAACCGCCGAAGCTATTGCTGCCGCCGAGACCGCGCGCCACGGGTGGGCTAAACGCACCGCCAAAACGCGTAGTCAAATTCTGCGTCGCTGGTACGAACTGATGATGGAGAACCAGGACGATCTGGGTGCCATCCTGACAGCTGAGCAGGGCAAGCCACTGGCCGAAGCCAAAGGTGAGATCGCCTATGGTGCCAGCTTCATTGAGTGGTTCGCAGAAGAGGCCCGCCGCGCCTATGGTGATGTCACCCCAGGCCACGCGCCAGACAAACGCATCCTGACGATCAAACAACCCATCGGGGTTGTAGCCGCGATTACGCCGTGGAATTTCCCAAACGCTATGATCACGCGCAAGGCTGGCCCTGCTCTGGCGGCGGGCTGCTCCATGGTTCTGAAACCGGCCAGCCAGACTCCATTCTCAGCTATCGCGTTGGCGGTTCTGGCCGAAAGAGCGGGCCTGCCTGCGGGGCTGTTCTCGGTCGTCACCGGCTCAGCCCGTGGCATTGGCGGCGAGATGACCGGGAACCCGACAGTGCAGAAACTGACCTTTACCGGTTCGACCGAGATCGGAACGCTTCTATATGCGCAATGCGCGCCAACGATCAAAAAACTGGGGTTGGAGCTGGGTGGCAATGCGCCCTTCATTGTATTCGATGATGCTGATCTGGACGCCGCTGTGGAAGGAGCGGTGATCGCCAAGTTTCGTAATAATGGTCAGACCTGCGTTTGTGCCAACCGCATTTACGTGCAGGCCGGTGTCTACGATTCCTTTGCCGCCAAGCTGCGCGACAAAGTAGCGACTTTGCCCACTGGTAATGGCTTTGACGAAGGTATCATATTTGGTCCGCTGATCGATCAGGCGGCTGTCGACAAGGTTGCCGAACACATCGCTGATGCGACCTCGAAAGGTGCCGAAGTCATTCTGGGCGGCAAGTCACACGACATGGGTGGCACATTCTTTGAACCAACCATTTTGACCGGTGTTACTTCGGAGATGGCGGTCGCGACCGAAGAGACGTTTGGCCCGGTTGCACCCCTTTTTAAGTTCAACACCGAAAGCGAAGTCGTCGCTGCGGCAAATAACACCGAGTTCGGCCTTGCCTCATATTTCTATTCCCGCGACCTGGCTCGCGTTTGGCGAGTTTCCGAGAAGCTGGAATATGGCATGGTCGGAATCAACACCGGCCTGATCTCGACTGCGGAAGCTCCGTTTGGCGGGGTTAAGATGTCTGGTCTGGGCCGTGAAGGCTCGCGCCATGGGCTGGATGACTTCATGGAACTCAAATACCTGTGCATGGGCGGCATCGACACCGCCGAGGAGGCTTAATGCGCTTTGCTACTTATACCGCCGAAGGGGATACCTTCTTTGGCGCGATTACCGATGATGGTGCGATTGCCCTGAACGGTGATTTCCCCGAGTTTTCCAGCCTGTATGAGGTCATCGCTGCGGGTGAGTTTAGCCGGTTGGCTGCGGCGGCCGAGGGTAAGCCTGTGACCCATTCCGATTTCACCTATGAAATGGTGATGCCGGATGCACGTCGCATTCTGTGCGTCGGCGTGAACTTTCCGGACAGAAATGCGGAATACAAGGATGGCAGCGCGCAACCGGAATATATGTCGCTGTTCCCCCGCTTTGCCAGCGGCTTTACCGGCCACAACCGCCCGCTGATCCGTCCGCCGGAAAACCACACGCTGGATTACGAGGGCGAAGTGGCCATTGTAATCGGCAAGGCGGGTCGCCGGATATCGCAGGACGAAGCCTATGAGCACATCGCCGCGTTGACGCTGTGCAACGAAGGCACGATCCGCGATTGGGTGCGCCATGCCAAGTTCAACGTAACTCAGGGCAAGAACTGGGATAATTCAGGGTCGATCGGCCCTTGGCTGGTGCCCTTCACCGACCCGGCGCAATTGGATGACGCCCGCATTCAAACCCGCGTCAATGGTGAGTTGCGTCAGGACGACACCCTCGACCGCATGATGTTCCCGATCCGGCGCGAGATCGAGTATATCTCGACCTTCATGACCCTGAAGCCGGGTGACCTTATCGTAACCGGCACCCCCACCGGTGCGGGCGCGCGCTTTGACCCGCCAAAATATCTTGCACCGGGTGACGTGGTCGAGGTTTCTGTCGGAGGTATCGGCACCCTGCGCAACACAGTCGAGGATGAGAAGGCATGACACCGGCAGAGCACGCCCGCGCAGCAGCCGACCTGCTTCAGGCCGAACGCACCGGCGACCAGATCGGTCTGCTGAGCCTGCGCCACCCCCAGATGGGTATGGACGACGCTTATGAGGTGCAGAACGCCATCTATCGCCAGAAGCTGGCCGAGGGGCGCAAGGTCATCGGGTGGAAAATCGGTCTGACATCGAAAGCGATGCAATATGCGCTGAACATCGATATTCCCGACAGCGGCATCCTGTTTGATGATATGGCGTTTGAAAACGGTGGTATGGTCCCTGCGGGCCGGTTCATCCAGCCCCGGATCGAGGCTGAAATCGCCTTTATCATGAAATCCGCCGTCGGTGGCGAGAATGTCAGCCGCGACGACATCGTATCCGCCACGGACTACGTCTCACCGGCGATTGAAATTCTGGACACACGTATTCAGCGTCAGGACCCCGAGACCGGCAAGGCCAGAACCGTCTTTGACACGATCAGCGACAATGCCGCCAATGCAGGGATTGTGCTGGGTACAGAGCGCCACGCGATTGACGAATTCGACCTGCGCTGGGTTGGTGCCTTGACCTTCCGCAACGGTGAGATTGAGGAAACCGGCCTTGGGGCCGGCGTATTGAATGATCCTGTTGAAAGTGTTGTCTGGCTGGCCCGGCGCATGGCGCAATACGGACAAAGTATTGAACCCGGACAAGTGATCCTGTCGGGCAGCTTCATTCGCCCCGTCGAATGCCCGCCAAGCACAGAAATTCACGCCGATTTCGGACCCTTCGGCTCGGTCGATATCAAATTTGATTGAAGGAGCACCTTAATGCCCGCGCCAACAAACCCCTTCAAGGCCGCACTGAAAGCCGGAAAACCCCAGATCGGATGTTGGATTGGGATGGCCAATGCATATGCCGCCGAAATCGCCGCCACATCCAGATTTGACTGGCTGCTTGTTGACGGGGAACATGCCCCGAACGATCTGCGGTCTATCCTTGAGCAAGTGAGGGTCATCGAAGGCACAGGTAGCCAACCGGTAGCGCGCCTGCCAATTGGCGAGACCTGGATGATCAAGCAATATCTCGATGCTGGCGTCCAAAGCATATTGGTGCCAATGGTTGAAAGCGGCGATCAAGCGCGGGAATTGGTGCGCGCGGTGCAATATCCACCACATGGAGTTCGAGGCGTTGGGTCTGCTCTGGCGCGTGCTTCGCGTTTCGCGGCGATCCCGGATTACCTGACAACGGCAGGCGACCAGATTTGCCTGTTGGTTCAGGTGGAAAACCGCCTTGGCCTGGATGCACTGGATGACATTCTGACGACAGATGTCGACGGCGTATTTATCGGTCCGTCAGATTTGGCTGCGGATATGGGGCACATCGGCAATGCTGGCCACCCCGACGTGGTCGAAGCGGTTTTGGACGCGTTGACAAGGATCGTGGCCGCGGGCAAGGCAGCGGGCATCCTAACGTTGGACCCCGTGATGCAGCGCAAGTGTCTGGATCTTGGGGTTACGTTCCTGGCCACGAATATCGACGTAACACTTTTTGCCAAGTCTATGCGCGGGGCGGCCGAAACTGCGTTGGAAATGTTGCCAGACCAGTGCGCGTCTGGAAATGCGCGAACAGAAATGGCCAGCAAGTATCTTCAGCAGTTATGCAAGCACTGGTCCCACAAAGGGCAAGTCGAATTTGACGCAACTGAAGGAAACGTTTCGTTTGAAAACCGGCGCGCGGTTGCGATGAAAGCGACGGACGAAGGGCTTGAAATAGTTGCTTCAGTCGGCCCTCGTGAGGATTTGAACTTTTGGATGGGTGTTATAGAGGACCACCTGAAACGCTTTGCGTTTCGCGAGGAGTTCGAGGTTGTTTGGAATGCATAACGCTGGAATGCAAGGGCAACCGAGCGCGCCCGGGACTTTCGGACACCGCCGCAGGCTACGATTTGTAGTTTGCGGGTATTCGACAAGACCCTGCACCGGGTCCGTACCCAGATAAAACAAGCTGAATCTGAGGCTTTTCGAAACATATACGTTTCTAAAGCGGCATCATCCTCGACAGACGTTGTGACAGTGGAAACAGACAGGCTTGCAACGAGTGATAGATGTCCGGCTTGCCGTCAAAGATGGATGTCACAACAGCCCCTGCCCCATCTACTGCTGGATACCAGCCGCTATGCTGATGATCGACAAATGTTTCATTCGCATAGGTCCAGAGCTTTCTGTACCACTCCTCGTCTTCTGGCCTTCTGTCTAGCACGATCAGAGCGGCAACCGCCCCGATGGCTTCGGTGATAGGCCACCAGAACCGCGAAGCGTTGGCAACGCGGCCATCAAAATCAAGTGTGTAGGCCAACCCGCCATCAGGCAGCCACGCATCTTTCAAAGCCTGCGCAATCAGGTGGCGCGCCGTGTTCGGAGCATTAGGGCTCGTTCGGCCTGACAAATCCCAATGCTGAAGCTGAAGCCGACCCAATTCGAACGAATGCCCCGGCGTTGTTCCGGAAGGCCTGAACATCGGATCGCCCGCATAATCCCGGTTAATTTGCCAATCAGACGAATAGTGTTCGGGAAGCCGCCAGTTTTCACCGGGTGCAATTTTGCCAATGAAAAAGTCCAAAATGCGACCGGCGCGGGACAGGTAGGTTTCGTCCCCTGTTGCCTCAAAGGCAGCCAGCATCGCCTCAACGCCGTGCATATTGGCATTCATTCCACGATATGCGGAAAACGGCGTCCAATCCCTGTTCCATTCATCGCGAAACAGGCCCGCTTCTTCGTCCCAGAAGTGTTTTTCCAGAACATTTCGGACATCTGTCATTAGTTTGTCTGCATCCGGGTGACCCGCCATTTTCGCACTTGCCGAGGCAAGAAGGACAAAGACGTGCCCATAAGCAAGCTTGCGGTCATCCTTGATCTGATCCCCTTCCAGCGCCCAAAGATATCCGCCGTGGTCGCGATCTCGGTGATGGCTTTCAAGAAATGCCATACCGTGATCAATGATCCGTTCAGCACCTTGAAAACCAGACAGATGTCCTAATGCATAAGAATGAATCAACCGGGTTGTCGTGTGCAGCTCCTGCAGCTTGCCGGGCAGCGGGCGACCATCGTGACCAAGTGTATAGAACCCGGGCTCATCCCGGCAACTCGCGCTGAAGAACGTAAGTTGCCGCTTGGCCTGGTTCATCAACCAATCGCGGTGTCTTGGCGTTTCAATCCAAAACCCGGTCTCGGACTGTGACCCCGGAAGCAATAACTGATTGTCGTTCATCTAAATATCCCGCGGATGGAGTCCTGTCGTGCGCGACTTGGCCCGATCTTCCAAATTGCCCATCATCTCAGCAAGCCCGTCGCAACGCTGTACCATCCGAGGCAAACAGATGTGCATTCTGTGCTTGAATGCGCAAACCGAGGCGATCCCCGGATTTCACGGGGATATTGCCATGCTTGCGCACCATCATGGGGCCGATCCCCTCGGCATTGACGTAGATGTTCGTGTCCGACCCCAGATGTTCAACAACATCCGCAACGGCCGACAGATCACCGGCACCGTTGTCCACGACATCGATGTGTTCCGGCCTTACACCCAGTTCTTTGGCCTGAGCGGTAAGGGGTTGATCGAGGATTTTTATTTCAACCCCATTCCCGACATTCACACCAGTTTCAGTTCCCAATACAGGCACAACATTCATGGTGGGTGAGCCGATAAACTGCGCAACAAACTTGTTGGCCGGTCTTTCATAAAGCTCAAGCGGGCTGCCGACTTGCTGGATGTCGCCTGCGTTCAGAACAACGATCCGATCTGCCAGCGTCAACGCTTCGACCTGATCATGGGTCACATAGATCATGGTCGCGCTGAGCTTTTGATGCAGCCGCGCAATCTCCAGCCGCATCTCGACACGCAAAGCGGCGTCAAGGTTTGACAATGGCTCGTCAAACAGAAATGCGCGCGGGTCTCGGATGATGGCCCGTCCCATAGCAACCCGCTGACGTTGACCACCTGAAAGGGCTTTGGGCAAGCGATCCGTCAATTTGGTCAATCCCAGCGTCTCTGCCGCCTGGGCGACCTTTGATATGCGTTCAGCCACCGGAGCTTTGCGGATTTCCATTGAGAAACCCATGTTTCGCGCGACATCCATATGCGGATAGAGAGCGTAGGATTGGAACACCATCGCGATGTCCCGGTCCCTTGGTCTCACATCGTTCATACGCTCGCCATCGATCAGAAAGTCGCCGCTTGATATCGGTTCAAGACCAGCAACCATGCGCAGCAAAGTGGATTTGCCGCAGCCCGACGGGCCGACCAGAACGATGAACTCACCATCCTGAATTTCAAGGTTGATGTTGCGCAGGACCTCGACGGATCCATAGCGTTTTGCAACGTCACGAAGTTCGATACGTGCCATGATCTGGCCTCCTATCCTTTGACCGCGCCGGACGTGAGGCCCTGCACGAGATAGCGTTGAATGAAGATGAAGAAGAGGCAACTTGGGATCAGCGCCAGCACGCCGGCTGCCATCATTTGCCCCCAATCGACCGAGAATTTGGAAACAAACGTCAACAAGCCAACCGGGAATGTCATCGCGTCGTTCTTCGAGATCAGCATCAACGCAAACAACAGCTCGGACCACGCGGCAGTAAAGACAAACCCAAGCGTCGCCCCTAACCCGGGCAATGTCAGCGGGAACACCACTTTGCGCAGCGCCTGAAACCGTGTACAGCCATCCATCATCGCCGCATCTTCCAGATCTTTGGGTATGCCATCAAAAAATGACTGCATCAGGAATGTTGCAAAGGGGATGTTGAACGCAGTGTAGACCACGATAAGGCTTGTCAGCGAATTCAGCAGCCCCAGGTCCGCGATGATCTTGTAGATGGGTGCGATGATCATCAGCAGGGGGAACATCTGGGTGACTAGCATCAAGGCGATGATGATGCGTTTGCCCGCAAAAACGAAGCGGGAAAAGGCATAACCCGCCCCAGCCGCGAACAAGGTCGTAAAGAACGCCGCGCCCAGCGACACCACAAGAGAGTTCCGGAAATAGGCCACAAAATCGGTCTGAAAGATAACCGTTTTGAAGTTTGAAAAGGTCACCTCGCTTGGAAACAGGCGGGTGCCCTCTGAAAAGATCAGTGCGTCCGGCGTCAACCCGATCTTGAGCAACCAATAAAGCGGGAACAACGCAAAGATCAGATAGAACGCAAGTGCCGCGTATTTACCCACAACCAGCAGGGGGTTGGGTTTCCTGACAGCTGACATGGTCAACTCCTCAAATCTTGACCAGCTTCTTGCGAAGCCAGAGCAGGATAACGGCGTAAATCAGAAGGATCAGCAACAGCGCCACAGCAATGGTTGACGCGTAGCCGAAGTCCAATTTGCGAAAAGCGGTGGTGAATATGTAGGTCGACAGGATTTGCGTCGAATTGGCAGGCCCGCCGCCGGTCATCACATAGATCAGGTCGGCGAAATTGGCGATCCAGATCGTCCTCAGCATCACGGTGATCGCGATCATCGGAGCAAGAAACGGCAACGTGATCTTGGTGAAGGTCTGCCAGGGGGTCGCGCCATCGACTTCTGCGGCCTCATAAAGCTCACCGGGTATCGATTGCAAAGCCGCCAGCAGTGTGATCGCAAAGAAAGGAACGCCGAACCAGATATTTGCAGTGATCGGGCCCCATATGGCAAGCTTGGGATCGCCAAGGATATTGTAGGGCTCTGACAGAATACCAAGGGCGGCCAGCCAATGCGGTAGCGGGCCGATGACAGGGTTAAAAAGCCACGCCCATGTCAGCGCAGAAAGGAAGGTCGGGACAGCCCAGGGTAGGAAAACAAGCGCCTGAAAAAGTTTCTTTCCATAGAACTGCGTATTCAAAAGCATGGCAAGACCAAGGCCAAGCAGAAACTGGAACGTTATCGACCAAAAGGTCCAGAACAGCGTGTTCTCCATTGCGATCCAGAACTTGCGGTCTTTCCACAGATCAACGTAGTTTTCAAACCCGATCCAGCCAGAAGCAAAAGGCTTCAACAGCTCAATGGATTGGAACGAATATGAGATTCCGATGATTAGCGGAACCATGATCACCGCACCGATCAGAAGAATTGCGGGTGACAAATAGAAAAACGGCTCGACCATGTATTGCAGGTAGAGCGAGCGTCGTGCCCGGGTTTCCCCGGGCCTGACAGTTTTCTGAGTGCGTGAAATCACTGTTTTGCCTTCCACTTGGCGTGCTCATCAGTGAGGAACTCGGCCCACTCATCTGCGACGTCCTGCGCGCTGCGCTGCCCTAACAGGGCTTCCTGACTGGTTTCCAGCAGAAGCGTGCTGCCAAAATAGCCCCACTGTTCCAGGTTGGTTGGCATTGTTGTCGGCACATATTGCTCGCCGTTCAGTTCCTCAAACCAGCCTTTGAATTGCTCGGTCTGGAAATGAGGATCCTGATCGGCGCCTTTATGGATCGGAATGACGCCTACGCGTTTTGCCCACGTGGCGTTGGCTTCGGGCGTCGACAAGGCCGCAACCAGATCAAAGGCTTCGTCTTCATGTTCAGTCGCATTGAAGATCGACCAGCCTGCGAACCCAATTGTTGGGAAAGCTTTGCCCGATGGTCCGACAGGCATCGGAATGACCGCGAAATCTTCGGCAGGCATCCGTTCGGCAATAGCGATCAGTGCGTCCGGGTCCTGATCAAGGAATGCACAGGTGCCGGAATAGAAGCCGGCCACGATCTCGTTAAAGCCCCAACTGACGGCATCCTTGGGCGCATACCCGTTCTGATACATATCGATCATGAACTGGATACCTTCGACCGAGCCGGGCTCGTTGATGCGGCTGACACCGTCTTCTGTGAAGAACTCGTTGGTGCCGTTCATGGCTGCCGCGAACATGATCCAGCCATTTGTTCCACCGGGACCACCGCGCAAACAGTATCCGTACTTGCCCTCAAGCTCGGACACCGCGGCCGAGGCTGCCTTGAACTCCTCCATCGTAGTCGGGGGAGCGTCGATACCCGCTTCGGCCAGCAGTTTCTTGTTGTAGAACATCGCCCGCAGGTAGAAGCCGTACGGGATCATATAAAGGTCACCCGCCTGGCTGCCCATGGCGACTGTCTTGTCAGTCAGCGAAGCCCCGTGTTCCCATCCGGCGACATGATCCTTGAGACTGACCAGCTGATCGGACCCCGCATAGAGGGCCTGCCAGGTGTCGGGCATTTCAACCACATCCGGGATGTCGCCTCCTGCCACCATTGTTGCCAGCTTTTCGAACGCGTTGCCCCAGGGTAGCGATACAATCTCGACAGTGACGTCTGGGTTATTGGCTTCAAACTCATCAACCAGTCCCTGAAGCACCTCTGTACGCTCGGGGCTTGTAATAACCTCGACCAGTTTCAGTGTGGTCTCGGCATAAGACGCCGAACCCATGAGCACGGCCGCAGCCGTCATTCCAGTTAGTAGTTTTTTCATGTTTTCCTCCTGTTGGTTTTATTGAGCGAACGGTTCTAAGCCGTGCTTTCGGCGAGAGCCGAAGCAAAATCGGCCCATAGATCTTCCGCCGACTCGAGCCCCAAACTCAGGCGCACAAGATTGGGTGAGACCCCAAATTTCTGCATTGAGTTCTGTTCGCCAGCCTGAGCAAGCCCGACGCGCGCAGGCAGGATCAGACTTTCGAAGCCACCCCAGCTCACACCGAGGCGGAATAGGTTCAAGGCATCAGAAAGTTTTGCGATGTCGACACTGTCATCAAACTCAACCGACATAAGACCGGACCGCCCGGTCAACCCGGGCACGTCGTTGACACCGGGTGAGTTGACCCGCCTGACCTGCGGAACAGTGGCCAGGCGATCAACAAACGTGTTGGCCGTTGCTTGATGCTGCATCATGCGTGCGTTCAGCGTGCGCAGGCCGCGCGTCAGCAGGAAGGCCTCAAAAGGTGCCAGTTTGGCGCCAAGCAAAGGAAGTGTCAGATCACGGATGCGGGCGATATGGTCCCGGGAGGCAACCACCACGCCCGCAACCGTGTCCGAGTGCCCCGAAATGTATTTCGAGGCCGAGTGGATGACGATGTCGATGCCCAATGCGAGGGGGCGTTGGAACACCGGGCTTGCCCATGAATTATCGATCATCGTCAACACATTGTGGCGTCTGGCATGCTCTGCGACGCGACGCAGATCCATCGCCTCAAAAACGATCGATCCGGGGCTCTCCAGATAGGCCACCGTTACATCGGCAAGCAGATCGGGGTCGTTCTCGAAACGCTCCGGCGCATGGTAGTCGATATGCACCCCAAACGGGCGCAGGATGCGCTCCATGAACCGGAATGAATCCGGATAGACATGTTCGACGCAGGCAATCCGGTCACCGGGTTTGACAAATGCCAGCAGCGTTGAGGAAATGGCCGCCATCCCGGAAGCAAATGCAACGGCAGCCTGACCTTGTTCGGCTTCAGACATAAGCGTTTCAAACGCGGCGACGGTCGGGTTTTCCACACGCGTGTAGATGGCCGCTTCTGATCTTCCGGCCATCCGGTCTTCAAAGCTTTGGTAATTGTCGAAAGTAAACAGTGAAGTTTGAACGATCGGCGGCGTGACCGAACCAGCCGCATCCGGGAAGGTTGCTGCAAGACGCGTCGAAAGGTCTTCGTAGTCAGACATTCTGGCTTTCCATGATTTCTAGGACTTCTGCTTCGACCATGTCCATGATCGCGCCGATAATACTTGCGGCTTCGTCCGCACGGCCGGAGACAACTGCTTCGGCCAGCGGCGCATGTATTGGAATTGAGGCCTGACCCAAGTGTGGTTGACCGAAGGGCGTGTCATATACTTCGTGAAAAGCTTTTTGAATTTGCCGGATCAACTGCCCGAAAAGTGGATTTCCGCACGCTTCATGCAGTGCCGCGTGAAACCGGTAATCGGCCGGCCGCCAATCCTCACCTGCAGAATGCACAGCTATGAGTTCTGCAACGCGGACCGAAATCAAAAGCCGCTGCGCGTCTGAGCAATTCAGTGCTGCCAACCTTGCTGCCTCGATTTCCAGTGGTCGGCGCACGGCGTGTGTTCGCAAAAGGCTTTCGGCTTCGAGCTTCAGCGTGAGTGGGAGATGGATCGTATTGGCAGATACCTCGGCCGCCAATCGCGTCCCGGCTTTCTTGTTCCGTACAACGATGCCCATGTTCTGCCAACTTGTCAGGGCCTCGCGAACCTTCGCCCGTCCGATCCCAAGCTGATTTGCAATTTCGATCTCTGGCGGCAGGCGATCGCCTACCTTCAATCCTTCCAGTTCGATCATCCCAGAGAGAGCCTCCAGAACGTCCCGGCCGCTGCTGCCAGCCGGTAGCACCTTCAAGGTGTTGCCGACACTCTCAGCTTTTTCTTTTGGGGGCGTTCTTTTGACCACGCGCGGCTTCTCCGATTCGTATTTCATTCACTTTTACATTTAATGTAGGACAAAATAAACAATAATGTCCGACATTAAAAAACGCTTGTCATCCTTACAGTTGAAGTCGAAAAATCCGGTCTCGGTCATTTCGCGGCGGGATCAATGCAACCATAATCGCCTGCGGCTTGTTGGCGGGCTGCGGTCTTCGCGCGTCCGTCTATTTGCTGTATTCCGCCCGATTTGCCGTAATCCTGAAACGCCCGCCCAGCGGCGCTTGTAATTGCCGTTAGGTATTTGTCAGCTACGGCTGAATAGTGCTTCTTTACGCTAGGGACCCGCGGTTTCTTGCCCAAAAAAAGATGTGCAAACTTGGCAAGGCTGATCTAACTTTTTAAATGCGGGGGCGCATCTCCGGATAATATGGATTTAAAACATTGAAACCTGAACACCGCGTATCTGCGGCCCCCCGGCATGAACTGCGCAATGTGCGCAATCAGGGGATCGCGTTCCTTGCTTTGGCGTTCTTGTTCAGCATTTTTGTGAACCTGCTTATGCTGACGGGCCCATTGTTCATGTTGCAGGTGTATGACCGGGTATTGGGCTCGCGTGCGGTGGAAACCCTGACAGCGCTGTTTTTGTTGGTGGCGTTGCTTTATGCGCTGATGGCGATGCTGGATTTTGCCCGCGGACGCATCGTGGCCCGGTTCGGCGCACGGTTCCAGTCACAGTTGGATGAGCGCGTCTTCGAAGCAACGCTGCGGCGTTCACTTTTGCCGCAAATACGATCTGCCCCGGCAACGGCCTTGCGTGATTTGGAATCCATTCGAAACCTGTGCTCATCCCCCGTTCTGCTGGCGGTGATGGATATTCCATGGACGCCTGTTTTTCTGGGTGCGATTTTCCTGTTTCATCCCTTGCTGGGCTGGCTGGCCGTGGCAAGCGGTGTTCTGCTTGTCGTGATTGCACTGCTCAATCAGGCTCTGACCAGCAGAAAAGTCGCTGAAGCACAAACTGCAGCAGCGCGGGCAAACGCCTTTGCGGAACATGCGAGACAAGCGGCAGAGGTTGTGCGCTCACAGGGTATGCAGGCGGACGTGACAAAGCGGTGGTTGGACCAGCGTTCGAATGCCTTGCGCCAAACCATTTCGGCCAGCGACTGGACAGGCAGTTTTACGTCTTTGACCAAGTCGTTACGACTGTTTCTTCAATCTGCAATGCTTGCCTTGGGCGCGTGGCTGGTTTTGCAAAACGAAATGACACCGGGCGCGATGATCGCGGGTTCAATCCTTTTGGGTCGGGCCCTCGCTCCGGTCGAACAAGCGGTCGGCCAATGGGGTATGATCGAACGTGCACGAACGGCTTGGACTTCCCTAAGCCGGTTTTTGGATCAGACCCCGCCCGAAGAGCAGCGGATTCGCTTGCCCATCCCGAAAGCGCAGCTGGAAGCCAAATCGCTGACTGTCATTCCCCCCGGGGCAACAACGCCAACGTTGCGGAACGTGAATCTGAAGCTGCAACCGGGCAAGGCGCTGGGTGTCATCGGCAAAAGCGGATCGGGAAAGACGACACTGGCCAAGGCGTTGCTGGGGCTTTGGAATCCGGCAGCCGGTGAAATTCGACTGGGTGGTGCCACTCTGGATCAATATGACTCCAACGATCTGGGCAGCCATATCGGATATTTGCCGCAGCAGGTTACCCTGTTTAACGGGACCGTGGCCGAGAACATCGCCCGGATGTCAGAAAACCCGGATTCCGAAGCGGTGGTGGCCGCAGCCAAGAAAGCCAATGCGCACGACCTGATCCTGTCTTTGGAGAAAGGTTATGGTACCTTCCTTGAAGGCAATGACAGTCAGTTGTCAGGCGGGCAGAAACAGCGCATCGCTCTGGCCCGCGCCCTCTATGGCGACCCTGTTCTGCTTATTCTCGACGAACCAAACTCGGCACTGGACGCGGATGGCACCGAAGCCTTGAACGCGGCCGTGAGGGGGCTCAAGGCGGCAGGCAAAGCCGCCATCATCATGACACACCGCCCGCAGGCCATTTCGGAATGTGACGATCTGGCCGTTGTCGAAAAAGGACAAGTGGTCAGGTTCGGCAGTCGTGACGAGGTTCTCAGCGCAATGGTGCAGAACGCGGGCGCGATTAAGCGCAAGCTTAGCCCCGTAGGTGAATAATGGCAAAAAAGACGACCAAGAAGCAGGCGCAGGCCTGGAGTATGAGAATTCCCGCCCTGGTGGGATTCGCCGCACTTGCCATTTTGGTTGGCGGATTGGGTCTTTGGGCAGTGAAGACGCGCCTCGCAGGTGCGATCGTATCCTCAGGCGTGATCGAGGTACAAAGCAACCGTCAGGTGGTAGAACACCCCGATGGCGGCGTTGTTGGCGAAATATTTGTACGCGATGGTGATGTGGTCGCCTCGGGCGAGATGCTGTTGCGGCTGGATGATACTTTCCTATCGTCCGAACAGACGATTGTGGAAGCGCAGCTTTTTGAGCTTCTGACACGGCGTGTCCGGCTTCAGGCCGAACGCGACGGGCTTTCGTCGCAAGAGTTGGCGGCGCAGTTGCACGAGGTTCAGACGGAATACAGCATTGATCTGGACCTGATCGAAGGTCAGCAAAACCTGTTCGACGCCCGGGTGGAAACCCTATCCAAACAGCAAGAACAGCTGAACAAGCAGCTGGTTCAGATCGAGAGCGAGATTGAAGGCACGCAGGCCCAACTCGTTTCGCTGCGCCGTCAGGTTGAATTGATCGAGGATGAGCTGGAAGACCAGCAAAGCCTGTTGAAACGAGGATTGACGCAAACCAGTCGTGTACTGGCCCTGCAACGGGAAGAAGCCAGCCTGACAGGTGAAATAGGCCGACTGGAAGCTGCTGTCGCCCGCCTCAAAGGGCAGATCGCATCAACCGAGATCCAGATCGTTGAACTGTCTGCAACCCGCCGGGAAGAGGCAATTACCACGTTGCGGGACGTACAGGCGCAAGTTGCTGAACTATCGGAACGCCGACTGTCCCTGTCCGAGCGGCTGACACGATTGGACATCCGCGCACCGGTCAGCGGAACAGTATATGGAAGTCAGGTCTTTGCCCTTCAGTCTGTCGTTCAGCCGGGTGAACCCATGATGTATGTTGTTCCACAGGATACGCCATTGCTTGTCGCCGCGCGCGTTGACGCGATCCATGTGGATCAGCTGCATGTGGGTCAACCTGTCGCCCTGCGGTTTCCGGCCTTCAATCAGCGTGAAACGCCTGAATTGGACGGGCAGGTCAAAAACGTGTCAGCCGATACATTCACGGATGAAAAGTCCGGCTTTACATTCTATCGCGCCGAAGTGGTTATGAATGATGGCGAGCTGGACCGTCTCAACGGTCAGGAGCTTTTGCCGGGTATGCCTGTTGAGACACTGATCAAAACCGATGAACGCACCCCGTTGTCCTATCTGGTCAAGCCGATGGCCGATTACTTCAATCGTGCATTTAGGGAATGACGGCAGGGCTATCTCTGGATAACTGCGCTTTCCCATTCGGCCAGAAAACGGCGGCGTTTTAATCTGTCCAAAAACGTCATCAGCGCTGGATCAAGCCCAATCGTTTCACGTTCTTCGTCCGTGTCAAAAGGTGCCAAAGGCGGGAGGGTGTGGCCCCCACCTGACTGCGTGGATTGCTTTGATACAAGGTGACGAACAAAAGACGCGGCAAATTCGGGTACGGGTGTACCTTCAAGAACCATCACCGTGCGCATCATGGTCGTCTGAAAATCCGACGGCAGGATAACCTCAAGCGTATCCTTGTGCCCGGCGCGCGCATCCGCATAGCTGCCAAGTACATTATAGGCTACGGCGATCTCACCTTTAACAAGATCATCAATCATGTCGCCGGAACAGCAGTACAGACGCACATCCAACCCGCCCATGACTTCCATCAGACGCCAGAACGTTTCTGACGCACGGGCATCCTGCGTCGCAAACAGATACCCTAGACCGGACTGACGGATGTCATAAGTTCCCACCCGGCCCCGAAAACTGTCCGGTCGCATTCGAAGGGCTTCAATCAATTGCTGTCGGGTCTCTGGGACAGGCGCACCGGAAAAGGCAGCACGGTTAATCACGATGGTCGCGGGCTCGAACGTGAAGGCGAAAAGACTGCGATGCCACTGCGCCCAGGATGGCAGCGATATGTCATCGATCACGCGTCCATATCCGTCATTGGCCAGTTTCAGTTGCAGGTCCATGGCGCTGGAAATGACAATATCGAAATCTTCCGGTGCGGTGCGCACGATCCGATCGATGTCGGCAGTACCCGTCACCAAATACTCGACAGAAATGTCAGGGTTTTCCTTGATAAAGCTGGAAATCATAGGCTCAAACAAAAACGTATCGGTGCTTGAGATGACCCGAATATGTGCCTCGTCTGCTTCGGCGTTGAATACTTGCCGATCCTCCCAGACTTGCGCCTGTGTGACAGCGGGAAACCAAAGGAAGACTAAAGCGATAATGTAACGCATGCGCCGCCTCCCTGTCTGTTGGACAAGGCAAGCGCTCCACCATGCGCTGTTGCAACGTCCTGCGCGATGGTCAGGCCCAAACCGGACCCAATGGTACCACTTGCGTTCTTACCCCGTTCAAACCGACGCGTGAGAGTGTCAATTTCGTTTAAGGGAAACCCCGGGCCACGGTCTTTTACCCGGATTTGAGCCCATGGCTCCGACGTGACTTCGATGCGAACAGAACTGTCGGCCGGAGCATATTTAAGTGCGTTGTCAATCATGTTGCGCACGGCGTTTTGAATGAGGATGGGGTCACCTGAATACATGACCTGTGGGTCGCCACAAAGCGACAACGACAAGTCCTTCATCTCGGCAATTGGTGTCAGGCGCTGCACAAGGTCACTGACCAAAGCGTTCAGGTCAATGTCTTCCCGCTCAAGGTGGTCAGCCCGGAACGTGATCATCGCATGATCCAACAGCTGTCCGGCTGCACGAGAGCTTTCGTCAATGGCGCGCACCATCGAGCGCAGCGCCTCGCGGTTTTCTTCTTTTTCAACCCTTTGCAAAGTGGCGTCAGCATAGGACCTGACCGTAGCAAGAGGGGTGCGAACACGGTGGGCCGCCTCGGCAATAAAGTCTTCTGACTGGCTGAGTGACTGATCAAGCCGACCCATCAATGAGTTCAGTGAAGCAACCAACGGGGCCATTTCGCGGGGTACCGGCTTTTTGAACGGGCTCAGATCCTGCGGCCCACGGCGGGTGACAGAGGTTGTCAATCTATTCAACTGCCCGATGGTCGAGGACGTCGCCCAGAAGGAAAGAGCGGCAGCAAGGGCAAAGAACCCTACGCCCAGAATCGCTGCATTGCGCGAAATCTGGTCCAGAGTTTCGGCCAACGCGTCTTGTGTCTGCCCCAGCGCGACCACCAGTTCGGTTTGCTTATCCAATCCCACCAAAGTCCGGCTGGCGCTGACCTGACGAATGGTTTCACCGCGAATCTGACTGGAACTGAAAAGCGACTTTCCGTCACGCGGTCCAATGGTCGGTGGAAAATCCTCGTATCCGGAAAGAAACGTGCCGTCCTGAAAAATAGAATAGAAGATCCGGTCGTCCGCAGGGGTGCTTAGCATCGCGAAGGCGGCATATGGGATATCGACCTCCAGCTCCCCTTCCCGCAAAGCGGCCGCATCGAGGATTGAGGCCACTGATGCACCAAGTATGTTGTCTTGCCCCTGTTGCGCGACCTGCGCAGCATAGTTTCGGACTGCGACAAACAGCAGGAACGCAAGTATGGCCGCGCCGCCGATCAGTGTCAGAACCAGCCTGTTCCGCAGCGATCCTGACACATTGGGATCAGGAGGCATGGTCAAGTCTGTATCCCAGCCCACGAAGCGTGGTGATCTTCAGGTCCGAGGGTTCCAGATGCTTGCGCAAACGGCCCACATAAACTTCGATCGCGTTATCAGAGACATCATCATCATAAGAAAACAGCCGGTCCGTTAGTTTTTGTTTCGAAAAAACCTGACCAGGTGCGCTGATGAACAATTCCAGCAGGCGCAGTTCACGATTGCGCAGCGACACGGTCTCGTCACCCACGGTCAGATGGCCAGCCAGGGGATCGAATACGATGCCGCCGACTTCTATCGTTGTCTTCGTATTCCCGGATTTACGACGCAGAACTGCGCGGCAGCGCGCTTCAAGCTCGGCATGATCAAACGGTTTGGTGACATAATCGTCAGCACCAAGATCAAGCGAGCCGATTCGATCCGAAACCTGACTGCGGGCCGTCAAAACGATCACCGGCGTGTCCAAATGGCTCGCGCGATGCCGCTTGAGGAAATCGCGACCGTCCCCATCCGGCAGCATGATATCCAGCAGGATCAGATCGTATTCCTGAGTTTCAACGAAGGCAGTAGCATCACCTAATGTAGACGCGTTATCAACCACATGCCCGTCTAACCTCATGCGGGAACTGATCGCGTTTGCGAGGTCTAGATTGTCTTCGACAAGCAGAAATTTCATCGGACTATAATACTATTCTCGCGCGTGACAGGTTGATGTCAGGTTGGTGTGTTTTTGTTCTTCCCAATCTGAGCCGCCATGCGGCCCGTTGTCAAATGGGAGGACATCATGACAACATTCGCACTGGGCCGTCGCGCCCTTATCGCAGCTGTTGCTGCAGTAGGTCTTGCAGGACCTGTTCTGGCTGAAGACCAGGTAGTGGACAGCATCCACTTTCTGATCCCCGGCGGCGCCGGTGGTGGTTGGGACGGTACCGCCCGCGGCACCGGCGAAGCGCTGACGAACGCCGGTCTTGTGGGCACCGCGTCTTATGAAAACATGTCAGGCGGTGGTGGTGGCAAAGCCATCGGCTATCTGATTGAAAACGCCGACAGCAACCATGGGACATTGATGGTAAACTCCACGCCAATCGTGATCCGTTCGTTGACTGGCGTGTTCCCTCACAACTTCCGTGACCTGACGCTGGTGTCGGGTACGATCGGTGATTACGCAGCCATTGTTGTCGGCAAAGACAGCCCCATCAACTCTATGAGTGATCTGCTGGCAGCCTTCGACGCCGACCCGGGCAACACGGCCATCGGCGGTGGCTCGGTTCCTGGTGGTATGGACCACCTGGTCGCAGCCATGGTGATGGAAGCGGCCGGAAAAGATGCGCTTGGCGTGAAGTACATTCCATATGATGCGGGTGGCAAAGCCATGGCTGCCCTTCTGTCCGGTGAGATCGCAGCGCTGTCTACAGGTTTCTCTGAAGCCGTCGATCTGGCCAACGCAGGTGAAGTCAAAATCATCGGCGTCACATCGGCAGATCGCGTAGATGCCGCCCCAGACGCGATGACCATGAAAGAACAGGGCATCGACACCACCTTTGTGAACTGGCGTGGCTTCTTTGCGGCCCCGGGTCTGCCCGAGGACAAGCTTGCAGCCTACCAGGCCGCGATTGCCAAGATGTACGACACCCCGGAATGGGAAGAGGTTCGTGCACGCAACGGTTGGGTGAACATCCACAACTCGGGCGATGATTTCCGGTCATTTCTTGAGCAGCAGGAACAACAGATCGGTGATCTGATGAAGAAGCTGGGCTTCCTCTGAATACAATTTGGGCAGAGCGGTAACCCGCTCTGCCATCCCTGACGACGAAAAAAAGGAGGGGGTCTCATGGCGCTGGATCGCTGGATCGCGCTCATTCTTCTGGGTGTTTGTTTAACATATGGCTACGCCGCTTGGTTCACGATGGACAGTAGTCTACCCCCTTTCATGCAAAGAAACCCCATATGGCCAAGCACTTTCCCAAAAGTCTTGTCAATTCTGGGGATCATCACGGCCACGATCATTCTGCTGGGCTTTGAAAAGGCTGAACCCAGCGAACCTGAAATCGATTACCGGCGGTTGGGCGATTACCATCTTGGTCAGGCGATCATGCTGTTGGTTCTGATGGTCGTCTATGCGCTATGCCTGCGCCCCGTCGGGTTCCTGATCTCAACTTCGGCCTTCCTGATCTTTGGATCTTTTATCCTGGGTGAACGAAAATGGCATATCATGCTGCCCGTCGCCCTGGTCGCCACTGGTACGGTCTGGTATCTGGTTCAGGAAGTCCTTGGCATTTACATGCGCCCTTTGCCCGGCATTTTCGGAGGCTGACATGCTTGAAGGACTTCTGATAGGCCTGCAAACGGCATTCTCACTGCAAAATCTGCTGATGGTCGTCGCGGGCTGTCTGATTGGCACATTCATCGGAATGCTGCCGGGTCTGGGCCCGATGTCGATCATCGCCATCATGATCCCGGTGGCAATTTCCATGGGCGATCCGTCCGCCGCGCTGATCTTGCTGGCCGGTGTGTATTATGGCGCCATTTTTGGTGGTTCGACCTCTTCTATTCTGCTGAATGCGCCGGGGGTCGCGGGTACCGTCGCCTCCAGCTTTGACGGCTACCCAATGGCACGTCAGGGCAAAGCGGGCAAAGCCCTGACCATTGCCGCAATCGCGAGCTTTGCAGGTGGCACGTTCGGCGCATTGCTTTTGATGATCTTCGCCCCTGCCCTGTCTTCTGTTGCGTTGCTTTTCCATTCAGCCGAGTATTTCGCGCTGATGGTTGTCGGCTTGTCGGCCATTGCCGCCTTTGCGGGAACAGGTCAGGTTGCCAAGGCTATCATAATGACAATCCTTGGATTGATCATGGCCACTGTTGGCGAAGGCGTACTGTTCAACATGCCTCGTTTCACCATGGGCATCATGGATTTGCAGTCGGGCTTTGGCTTTATCACACTTGCAATGGCCATGTTCGCGTTACCCGAGGCGCTGTTTCTTGTTCTCAAACCCAAGGACCTTAAGGGCGAAGAAGGTGAAATCAAGGACCTGCGCATAAGCAGGGAGGAAGCCAAAGCCATTGCTCCGGTGATTGGCCGCCAGTCTATCCAAGGGTTCTTCATCGGCGTTCTGCCCGGTGCAGGCGCAACGATTGCCAGTTTTCTGGGCTACGCAGTCGAACGTAACATCGCTCCAAAGGCCGAGCAGGACGAATTCGGCAAAGGGTCAATCAAAGGGCTGGCCGCGCCTGAAACAGCAAACAACGCCGCCTGTACAGGCTCGTTCGTGCCGCTTCTGACGCTTGGCATTCCCGGATCGGGAACGACGGCGATCCTGCTTGGCGCATTGATTGCCCTGAACGTGACGCCGGGCCCACGCCTTATGCTGGACGAACCGCAGATCTTTTGGGCGGTCATTATGTCCATGTTCATTGGCAATCTGGTACTTCTGATCCTGAATCTGCCGCTGATCCCCTATATTGCCAAAGTTCTCTCGGTGCCGCGTAACTATCTGATCCCCTTTATTTTGTTCTTTACTCTGATGGGGGCCTATATCGGACAGAACAATGCAACCGAACTGCTGATACTGGTGGGTTTTGGGGTATGTGCAACGGCGTTGAAATTTGCTGATTACCCACTGGCACCACTGCTGATCGGTTTCATCCTCGGCGGTATGATGGAAGACAACTTCTCACGGTCCATGCAGTTGTACGATGGTATCGCCTTTATCTGGGAACGCCCGATGACGCTGGGTCTGCTGGTTATTGCGGCGCTTCTGGTGCTCCTACCCAGCTACCGCGCGCGCCGTGCACAGGCCCGGGCGGAAGGGGTTGCCGAAGGTGACTGACCCGCTGGCGGGAATACGGGTTCTCGATCTGACCAATGTCCTCGCGGGTCCGTATTGCTGCTACCAACTGGCATTGATGGGTGCCGACGTGATCAAGGTCGAACGCCCCGATGGTGGCGACCTTGCTCGCGTTCTGGGTGCAGATCCCGCCAGAAACAAGGCGGGGATGGGGATCAGTTTTCTGGCGCAGAACGCCGGAAAAAAGTCTGTTACGCTGGACATGAAATCGGAAAAGGGCAAGGCGCTGCTGAAACGCCTTGTCCAGTCAGCTGAAGTTCTGGTGGAAAACTTCCGGCCCGGAGTAATGGATCGTCTTGGTCTTGGTTATGAAGTTCTGCGCAACGTTAATCCCAACCTGATCTATTGCGCCATCAGCGGGTTCGGGCAGGATGGCCCCCGGCGCGGCGATCCAGCTTATGACCAGATTGTGCAGGGTATCAGCGGCGTGATGTCAATCACCGGCGCCCCCGACACGGCACCGTATCGCGTCGGCTATCCGTTGGCGGACACGGTCGGGGGGATGACGGCCGCCTTTGCAGTCGCGGCGGCATTGAACGCCAACCCACGCGGCACCTATCTGGATGTTGCGATGTCCGAAGCCGTTATTTCGACAATGGGTTGGGTTGTTTCAAATTATCTGGTGGGTGGCGTAACGCCCGGAGCGCATGGGAATGAGAACACAACCTCGGCCCCCTCAGGTACATTTGCCACGCGGGACAGCCCTATCAACATCGCGGCCAATCGGGACGAGCAATGGCAGGCACTTGCCCGCTGTCTCGGGCGGGATGACCTGCTGGACAACCCCGACTACGCAACGCGTGAAGATCGCAAAACAAACCGCCACGCCTTACGTACAGAACTGGAACGCACCCTAAAGACGAAGGCCGCGTCCGAGTGGGCGAGTGAACTAAACGCATTGGGGGTACCGACAGGACAAGTTCTGACCGTGCCCGAGGCCCTTGCAGACCCGCAACTTTCCGATCGCGGTCTGATTGGCTCTTTGTTGGTTCACGGCGAACAAATGCAACTTGCAGGCAGTCCCGTCGTAATGGATGGCGCCCGGCGAATGCCGCAAATCGCGCCACCAAAACTTGGGGCCGACAACAAGGCGGTGTGGTCCGAAATCGGATTGACCGACGCGGAAGTCGACGCGCTGAGCAGAGAGGGGATCATATGAGCGATGTGTCAGATTGGTGGGCAACATCCATCATCGATATGGAACCTGGCCGGATAGACCTGCGCGGGGAGCCGATTCAAAACCTGATCGGACGCTTTGGTTTTGCGGAGATGATCTGGTTTATGGTACGCGGCGACCGCCCATCAAAAGCGCAGGCCCAATTGTTCGAAGCCGCGCTGGTCGCGGCAGTCGACCACGGTCCTCAGGCACCGTCGATTGCAACCGCGCGCATGGCGGTTACCTGTGGCCTGCCTCTCAACAACGCGATGGCGAGCGCTGTGAACATGTTGGGCGACATTCATGGAGGGGCTGGCGAGCAGGCCGTGGAACTCTACCACTTTGTGGGCCATTACCCTGGCACTTTGGCGCAGGCAATCGATGCGTGGATCGAAAGCCACGGAAAGATACTTCCGGGTTTTGGACACAGGTTTCACACGCCCACAGACCCCCGCGCGCCGCGCCTGATGGACTTGGTCGCCGAAGCGGTGAAAACCGGTGCTTGCGATGGGCAATTCATGCGCATTGCGCAGCAGATCGAGGCAGAAATTGCGCGGCGTAAGGGTAAACCCGTCCCGATGAACATCGATGGCGCAACCGCAGTTATTTATGCCGAGCTTGGGTTTGCGCCACCATTGGCGCGCGGCCTTTTCTGCCTGTCCCGATCAGTGGGTATTCTGGCACATGCCTGGGAGCAGATGCAGCAAGGTGGTCGCAACAAAGGGCCGACCCCACCCTCATATCGCTGGACGTACCAGCCGGGTTAAGCGCTTTTCCGATGGGATCGATTTGCCAACAGATCGGCGGCCGCACGGGCAATAACCAGCTCTTCATTTGTCGGGATAACCATGGCGACCACTCGGGACAGGTCTGTCGAGATGATCCGATCATTGTCCGCGTTGGCATCGGGATCCAGTTCAATCCCCAGCCAGCCCATTCCGGAACATACCCTGTCGCGTACAAGGCGCGAGTTTTCTCCGATACCACCTGTGAAGATCAAGGCATCAATACCGCCCAATATTGCGGCCATTGCCCCAAGTTCGCGGCGGATGCGGAAAGTGAAATAGCTAATGGCCTGTCGGCTTTCGCGGGTATCTGCTTTTTCAAGAGTGCGCATGTCGCTTGAAAGTCCCGAAAGACCCAGCAACCCTGATTTGCGAAACAGAAGGTCGGAAATCTCTGAGGCGCTCAACCCTTCCTGATCCATCAGATACAACAAAACACCGGGATCAAGCTGACCGCAACGGGATCCCATCGGCAGACCGTCCAACGACGAAAACCCCATGGTCGAACCGACGGATCGCCCCCCGATCATGGCACACATCGACGCACCGTTGCCCAGATGCGCAACCACAACCCGCCCCGCGTGCAAAAGCGGCGCGGTTTTGGCCAAATGGTCTGAGATGTATTCATAACTAAGCCCGTGAAAACCATAGCGTCGGACGCCTTTGTCGTAATACTCGCGCGGCAGGGCGAATACGTCGTTCTCCCAGGGGTGGTTGCGATGAAAGGCCGTGTCGAAACAGGCAATCTGGGCGGCATTCGGAAAACGTTCCATAGCTGCCTTGACGCCAGCCAGGTTGTGCGGCTGGTGCAGAGGTGCATACGGAGAGAGCTTGTCCAACTCCTCCAAAGCAGCGGCGGTCAACGGCAAAGGCGTATCGATCTCAGGTCCGCCGTGAACAATACGATGCCCAACCGCGGTGACCTCGCAACTGGGGAAGGCCCGTGACAACAGGTTCAGTACCCAGTCCAGGGCGGCGGCGTGATCGTGAATATCTCCTGCCGTGCCATTCGCCAGAACTCCACCGCCAGATGACCGCGCCTTGACGATTGGCTCAGGCTCACCGATCCGTTCGACCACACCGGTGCACACCATGACTGGATCGTCTTCTGTCAGTTCGAACAGGCCGAACTTCATCGAAGACGATCCGGCATTCAGTGTCACGACATGTGTCATGCATATCCTCTGGTTTGCGAAAAGGTGAAGTTCCTAAGGTTTACTGATCCGCTCTGGTACAAGGTTGAGTTTAAGACATTACCCAAGACTACGAGCCAGCCAACCGCTACGAACCCCGGTTTTTGCAAATCTCCATGGAAGAAAAGATCGTTCAGCCCAATTTTTCCGGGGTGCCAACAACACCTTCATTCCTGCCAACCTAGTCGTAATCATGGATTGGAACACGTGCAAGGCACTAAGCTGACGCTGTCAAACACGGGTTCCGAAGCACAGTTCACTTCATCCTCCGCGACGGTTTCCTCCACCCCCTTGTTTTCGCATGGTCAACCCAATGCGCTTTCTCGCGACATCAACATCGACGACACGTACTTTAACCACCTGCCCGGTTTTAACCACGTCATGCGGATCTTTGACAAACCGGTCCGCCAGCTGGCTGACATGAACCAGCCCATCCTGATGCACGCCGATATCCACAAAAGCGCCGAAGGCGGCGACGTTGGTGACTGTGCCTTCCAAAACCATTCCGGGCTTCAGATCGGTGATTTCTTCGATGCCATCGGTGAAAGATGCGGTGACGAAACTGGGGCGGGGGTCGCGACCGGGCTTTTCCAGTTCGGCAAAGATGTCCCGAACTGTCGGCAGGCCGAAATCCTGAGTTACAAATTGTTCCGCCCGCAACCCCTTTAACGCGCCATCATGGCCCATGATGTTTCGGATGTCGCGACCGCAGGCGGCAACGACCCGGCGCGCAATGTCATAGGCTTCAGGGTGCACTGAAGACGCATCTAAAGGCTCGGAACCGTCCCTGATGCGCAGGAAACCGGCGCATTGTTCGAACGCACGTGGTCCAAGGCGGGCGACTGACAGCAAATCCTTCCGCGATAGGAAGGGCCCATTCAGATCACGGTGGGTGACAATCGCTTCGGCCTGCGCCGGACCCAGACCAGACACGCGTGACAGCAAAGGGGCAGATGCGGTGTTCAAATCAACCCCGACAGCATTCACCACATCCTCGATCGCGGAATCCAGCGACTGTGACAGGCGATGCTGATCCACATCATGCTGATACTGGCCAACACCGATGGATTTCGGTTCGATTTTAACCAGCTCGGCCAAAGGGTCCTGCAATCGGCGCGCAATCGAGACCGCTCCACGTAGCGAGACATCCAGATCAGGAAATTCGCGCGCAGCCAGTTCAGATGCGGAATAAACCGAAGCGCCAGCTTCTGACACCACCACTTTTGTTGGTGCTTTCACCGTCTTGGGTAGAAGTGCAAGAGTGTCTGCAACCAACCTTTCGGTTTCACGGCTGGCCGTCCCGTTCCCGATTGCGATCAGTTCGATCCGATGAGCTGATATCAGATTGAGGATACTGGCCTGTGCACCTCGCAGATCATTCTTCGGCTGAAACGGGTACAAGGTGTCGGTGGCGACAACCTTGCCGGTCGCATCAACAACAGCAGCCTTTACGCCCGTACGAATGCCCGGATCCAGACCCAAGGTCGCCTTGGCACCTGCCGGTGCGGCAAACAGCAGATCCTTGAGGTTTCGCGAGAAGACCTGAATGGCTTCGTCTTGCGCCCGGCTGCGCAGGTCAGCCATCAGTTCGACCATCATGGACAGCGAAAGTTTCACCCGCCAAGTCCAGCCCGCGACTTTGCGCAACCACACGTCTGCTAGCCCAGTGCCACGTGTCTGTAGATGGGCGGCGACAATCGTCTCGGCCCGCGCGGCACCAAACTCCGGTTCAGGCGCGATATCCAGCGTGACGATGCCCTCTTTGGATGCCCGCAGCATCGCCAATGCCCGATGTGACGGCACGTCCGCCCACAATTCGGAATGGTCAAAGTAGTCACTGAACTTGGCGCCGTCCTTTTCCTTGCCTTCTATGACCTTTGCGCTGAGCAGAGCCTCGTGCTGCATGAAACTGCGCAATTCGCCCAGCAGAGCGGCGTTTTCTGTCAACCGCTCGGTCAAAATATCCCGCGCACCGTTCAAAGCATCCCGGGTCGTTGTTACCGCCTCGGTGAGGTACGCCGCGGCTAATATTTCAGGGTCGCAGTTGCGGTCCGCCAGAATAGCGTCAACCAAAGGTTCAAGCCCATTTTCGCGTGCAATCATCGCCTTGGTGCGCCGTTTTGGCTTATACGGCAGATAAATGTCTTCCAACTGCGCTTTGGTTTCCGCGCGCGCAATGGATTTACTCAGATCGTCGGTCAGTTTGCCCTGATCCTTGATCGAGTTCAGAATGGTTTCACGCCGCGCTTCAAACTCGCGCAGATAAGTCAGCCGCTCAGACAGCAGGCGCAATTGGGTGTCGTCCAATCCTCCGGTTGCTTCTTTCCGGTATCGGGCGACAAAAGGCACGGTTGCTCCTTCGTCCAGTAGCTTGATCGCGGCACCGACCTGCTCGGAACGTGCCTTAATCTCGGTGGCGATAGTGCGGGCGATACGGTCCAATGGTGCCTCCTGAAGCGACGGTGGAAGAACTTCTTAACCAGCCGTTTCGGCAAGGGGAAGACCCTTGGTTCACTCCGCAGTCAGGCCGTTTCAGTTTGGCTGTTCATCAAGTCAGCACGCCAGGCAGTGTCCACATCAAACCCACGGCATAAGTCCGCGATACGGGCTACGCGTGCTTACCGAATGGGCCATATGTGCCAAGGTCACCAGATCATAAACCGGCAGGCTCAATTCCTTCTGAATTGAGGCCGCGTAAGGCGGTAGATCGGTGCATTCCAGTACCAGCGAACGGATTTCCGGTGTATCGCGTTTCAGTTTGCGTACAGCATTCAGAACTTCAGCCTCAATCAGATCGGTATCCATTCGGGTGCGCGTATTGCGCAGGATGACTTCGGCGAACTCGGTCGTGTTCTCAAGACCCTGCACAGCTACGGGGATGTCCCCTGCCCCAACCCCATCGAAATGGCGTTGCGTCAGCGCCGAGGAATCGGCGGTTATCACTCCTACCGGTGCACTGGCACCGGTCATGTAATAAGCCAGCGGCACCTGAATCAGGCTTGAGGCAAAAACGGGCACGGACACGGCTTCGGCCAGCTCTTTCTGGAACAATGCAAGAAACCCGCAACTGCCAGTGATGGCCCGCACACCTTCGGATTCAAGCCTCTGCGCGCCTTTGATGAAGGGCTCCAGCAACTCTGGTGTCGGGTTGTTCAGCAGCTTTGGTACTGTGACGCCTTCAATCATCTCATACAGCACCGGGAACGGAAGACTCGATGGGTTTTTGATATGGCCCGGAGGTTTGGGGAAATAGCTTTCCAGGCACAAAACCCCGATGGATGCCCCGCAGATATTCTGTCCACCTGGGTAGATCGGCATGACGTTGTGATCCTTCTCGAGAAGTCGCTTCGCGTGTTTCAAAACCGCGACAAGGCAAATGGGTCCAGACTGATGTTCAGACGCTGTCCAGCTACCAGATCGGCCACAAGCTCTCCGGTTTTAGGCGCCATCATCAGGCCATAGTGGGAATGACCGAAAGCGCTGAACAATCCCTGATGTCCGTCAATCGGCCCGATGGCAGGCAAGCTGTCTGGAAACGATGGGCGGCGCCCCATCCAGAATTGCGTGTCGGCGGTATTAAGATCCGGTATCATTGCCTTGGCTTGTCGCGTCAGTAACGCCTGTTTTCGTGGATCGGGCGGGGCATCTACACGCGCAAACTCGGCGGTGCCTGCCACACGCAGCCCGCCCTGCATCGAACTGGCAACCACTTTGGCATCCACATCCATAACCGAATTCTGAAGGCTCGCCAAAGGTGCGGGGAACTGAACATGATACCCACGTTCAGCAGCCAGCGGCACAGACAGACCCAAGGGTTTCAAAAGCTCGGCAGACCACACACCTGCAGCCAATATGACTGTATCAGCCTGAAGCGTATCGGTCTGGGTTGTCAGATGCCACCGCCCCTCGTCGGTACGGTTCAGTTTTCGAACTTCGGCCCGAATAAACTCAGCGCCTTGTTGGCGCGCTTTTTCAGCCAGAACCGCGCCAACCTGACCGGGTGATGTAATCCGTGCCTGACCTTTGATAAGGATCGCTGCTTCGAAATCCCTGGATAGAGCGGGTTCAATTCGGCGCAACTCTGGGCCGTCGATCCTCTCGAGTTGCCCACCTTTCTCCTGTCGGATCAGATATCCCAGCGCCTTCAGGTCAGCTTGATTCGGGTGTCGGAAAGCATGGATGTAGTTGGAATCGACAATCAGGTCTTCATAACCAGTGTTCTGCAAATGACGTCGATACAACTCTATCGACGGTCTGCAAAGAAGCTCCATCGCATCCGAGATTCGGCGGACCGATCGTTCATCAGATGCTTTCAAAAACCTCAGGCCCCAAGGGACCATCCTCGGCCAGAACGAGGCCCTGACGGACAAGGCGCTTTTGGGGTCCAGCAGCATCCGGGGAATTGCCTTCCAGATACCGGGAACCGCTTGGGGGATCACTGACCATGGCGAGACGACACCGGCATTACCGAATGAGGTCTCCTGCCCGGGCTCTCCCCGGTCAATCAACTGCACGGTTTTGCCACGTTCCTGCAATGACAGCGCGCAGCAGATGCCGACGATCCCGGCGCCGATTATGGTAACACGTTCAGACATGTCAGGCCGTTGCTTGAGTTCGGGTACGGGCGATCAACTGCGCAACGATCACGGGTGACGCCACTGCCAGCGCGATCAGGTCAGCCGTTAACGTGGGTGCCACGAAGATGATCCCGGCAAAGGCCATCAGAATACGAGACAATACGTTGAGCGGTTGCAGCCAATAGCCGACGACCGCCGCGGACAGAGCGATGACCCCCGCTATGCAACTTGCCGCAGTATATGTGAATTCCCAAAAATCAAACCCTGTGGAGGACACGAACAACAAAACCGGCGCATAGACGAATGCCATCGGCGCTATCACCTTGCCCAACCCGAGCGTAAACGCGGACAGCCCGGTGCGGAACGGATTTGAGTTGGCGATCGCAGCTGCCGCATAAGCCGAGGTACAGACCGGAGGTGTAATTTCGGATACCACACCGTAGTAAAGCACGAACAGGTGGCTTGCGATGGGCGGAACACCCAACTGGGCCAGCGCGGGCTGCGCAACCGAAACCAGCATGATGTAAAGCGCGGTGGTTGGAATACCCGCCCCCATCAAAATGCAGACGACAGCGATGAAGATCAGTGAGATGAACAGTTGCAGGTCTTCGATTGCAAACAGCTGGAAGCTGCCGAACGAGATCATATTATAAAGATCCGCCGCCAGATTGCCTGCCCCTTGCGTGACCATAAATCCGATACGAAAGCCGATACCGGTGGTGTTAATCACACCCACAACGATACCCACAGCGGCGGCAGCGGCACCCACGGCCAGCGAGTATTTTACGCCCAGTTCGACAGCAGCCAGCATCTCGGGCACTTCGATACGTTTTTGTGGGTTCAGTGTGGCTGTCACAGACAGCGCGCAGAGTATCGCGGTCATTGTCAGGTCGAACCCGCCATCCGAGAATTTCCACAACACAAAGGCCAGAAACGCCGCCGCGTAAATCAGCGTTGGTGGCTGCTTGATACGCGACATACCCGCGATCACCGCCAGCGATATGCCGCAGAAGGCCGACATGAATGGCGTGTAACCGGTAAACAGCACCACCAGCAGGCCAATCAGGGGCACGATATTGGCCCAACCTTCAGCCCAGACAGCTTTAAGCTGCGGTAATTGCTCTTTCGTCAGACCCTTCAGGTTCAGCTTGCGCGCCATCAGATGCACAACTGCAAAGACACCCACGTAGTGCAGAAGCGCCGGGAAGATCGCCGCAATGACAATAGTGGTGTAAGGCACCTCCAGGAACTCGGCCATGATAAAGGCCGCGGCTCCCATGATGGGCGGGGTGATCTGGCCGCCCGCCGAGGAAGCGGCCTCGACCCCGCCCGCGAAATGGCCCGGATAACCCAGGCGTTTCATGTTCGGGATGGTTAGCGCTCCGGTTGAAACCGTGTTGGCGACTGAAGACCCCGAGATCGTTCCAAAGAATGCCGATGAAACGACCGATACCTTGGCCGGGCCACCTGTATAGCGACCCGCCAGAATGGTGGCATTGTCGATAAACAACTGTCCCAACCCGGTGCGCTGCGCGATCACACCAAACAAAACGAAATGGAAGACTATGGTCGAAACGACCCAAAGCGTGACGCCATAGATGCCTTCCTGCGGAAAGTACATCGACGACACGAAGGTTTTGAAATTTACACCGGGATGCTGCAACAAACCGGGAAAATAAGGACCAAGCAGAGCGTAAGAGATGAATACGCAGATAATCAGCGGCAGCACCCAACCCAGCGTGCGACGGGCGATGTCAAGTACCAGCAGAATGATAACCACGCCAAGAAAGACATCGTAATTGTTGGGATTACCCATACGAAAAGTCTGTTCCTCGATCCCGAGAAAGGGAATACCGCGCCAGGCAAATCCAACGTAAAGCGCCGCAACGATGCCAAATGCCATGAATACCAGGTCATAAAGCGGGACGTTCCCGATACGAAACCTGCTGATTTTGAGCGCATATAGGTTTTTGGCCCCGACAATCGGAATGGTCGCGTAAACCAGTATGAATAACAGGGCCAGATAAATGCCCATGTGCCAGTGGTCCGCCGGCAAGCCGAAACCTGCGGTGAAGAATTCATAGGACGCGAATAACAGGGCAACAACCCGCAGAACCTTGGCCGTGTTCGGTGTAACCTGACGTACTGCGGCGCCTTCGTCGAACTGTTCTTCGATGGCTGCCAGTTCTTCGGCTGTCAGGTCGTGGTCATCGCGTGTTTCGGTCTCGGACATGATGGCCCTCTGATTGCGCGTGTAAGGAGAGTGCGGTGCCCCGCACAGGGGCACCGACGACAGGCTTCAATGAGGTTCGATTACTGCAGAAGGCCTGCTTCTTTATAGAACTTCTCTGCACCAGGATGCAGCGGGACACCCAGTGCTTCGACCCCGTCCAAAGCTGTGTCAGCTGTGATCTGCTTGCCTTTGGCGTGACCGTTGTCCAGCAGTTTTCGGGTGTTGTCGTTCCACAGTGCTTTGGTCAGCTGATAGACCAGTTCTTCGGACAGATCCGACGACACAACCAGCATAGCGCTGACCGCTGGGGTCTTGGTTTCGGAGTCAATCCCTTCATACACACCGCCCGGTATGGCGGAAGGGATATAGGCCGGAATGATCTCGTTAATCTTGGCAAGGTCTTCGTCACTGAACGAGTGCAGGTTCATGCCTTTTGTCGATGACAACTGCACCATAGCGGCGACCGGCCAGCCAGCTGCGTAGAAATACGCGTCCAGCTGCCCATCGGCCAGACGCTCGGCGCTCTGACTGTTGTTCAGCTCTGCTTCGTCCATGTTATCGCGGTTTACGCCCCATGCATCCAACATCTGCAGCACGGCCACCTGTGTGCCTGAACCCGCCTGTGCGATACCCACGCGCTTGCCTTTGAGATCGCTCAGGTCACCAATGGTCTGACCTGCGGGCAGAACCAGATGCAGATCCTCTGGGAACAGGTTTGCTACAATGCGCAGCTTGGGATGCGGCTTGCCTTCGAACTTGCCTTCGCCCAGATACATCGAACGGGTGACATCAGCGGCGGCCAGACCGGCCTCAAGCTCGCCATTCTCCACTGCCGCGTTGTTAAAGACTGACGCAGTTGTTGATTGTGCAATCGCGATCAGGCCGGGTACGCCGCACTGACCACCCTCTTCGCAGGGGCGCGAGCCCGGAGGGGCCGAGATCCCATTTGCGATAGTTCCGCCAATCGGAAAATAAGTGCCGCCTGCACCACCGGTGCCAATACGGAAAAAAGTTGGGTCCTGTGCAAGTGCAGGCGCGGCCATAGCGCCTGCCAAAGCCAGACCTGTCAGGCATTTCATCAGTCTCATCGTAAGCTCCCAGTTTTGGATCATTGGATTCGGTTTGTCCGAACTCTGATCCAATCAGCCTATGGAGATTTACCATAAATACAAATTTGTTATATTTAACTAAACTGAAGTTTGGCTTATGGATGTGGAATGAACCTTACTCAATTGACTGTTTTTCGTGAGGTGATGGAAAGCGGCTCTATCTCTCAAACCGCAAAAAAGCTGAACCGGACACAGCCGGCCATCAGCCTTGCGCTCAAGAACCTAGAAAAAAGTTTGGGGCTGATCCTGTTCGAACGAAGAGGGCGCCGTTTGATTCCAGTACCGGAAGCGCACTACCTATTGTCAGAAACCACTGGTATTCTGGACAGATTATCTACGATTTCCAATACGATGCACGGGCTTCTGAAAGGGAGTTCCGGTAGCTTGAATATTGCAGCGATGCCAGGCCCTTCCACTTTTGCCTTTCCGAATTTCATCAGCCGTTCAGTTGGTGGAAACCCCGATATACAAATTACACTTTCAACCCGCAGCTCTCCGCAGATTATGGAACTGGCGGGTACTCAGAACATCGATTTCGGGTTTGCGGATTTTGAGCATCCGACAGGTAAGCAACCACAGTTCTCAGCCGAGATCATAAGCGGCGACTGTTTTTGCGCGCTGGACAGAGACAACCCTCTGGCGAAAGAAAGCGCCGTTACGATATCCGATCTTGACGGAGTTCCAATGGGCGGGCTGCATGACACGCATCCGTTTCAGGAAAAAGTGCGACAAGCGTTTCAGATGGTCTCGGCGAATTATACGCCAACCGTGACCTGCCAATATTTTCTGCCGCTTATCCCTTTTGTCGGATCGGGCCAATGCTGCACGATTGTCGATCCGTTGACAGTCGTTACCGAGCGGGAGTTGAACATTTCAAACGACCGTGTCGTGTTTTTGCCCTTCAGTGAACCGTTGAGGTATGAATATGCGATCCTGTCACCGAACCACCGGCCTCCGTCCCAGCTAGCGTTGCAGATCAAAGCCGGCTGGAAGGCTGAGGTTTTGTCGATGCTGCATCGAACAGGTGCCAACCCACAGACAGAAATCGCCTGAAAACATACACGTTTCCAGTGCTGCTCAGTTGCGTTGTTCAATTGATGACTCCAGCGTTGACCGCAAAAGTTGCGCATCAAGCGGTTTGTAGAGCAAAGGCAGATTGGCGCGCTTGCAGCGCCTGGCCAGTTCAGATGATCGGTTGGCCGAAATAACGCAGCCGGGCAGAGGTCCAAACTCGTTCGTCAGGGCATGTATCGCGTCGACACCGGTTCTATCGTGATTCAACTGAAAATCGGCAACTATTGCATCGGGCAGAATGTCAATTTCACGAAGAAGATTGATTGCTTCGTCTTCGCTTTCGCTCTCCAAAACCTCGACCCCCCAGGATTCGATGGTCATGGTCAGTGCGCTACGAAGGTTTTCATCATTCTCAATCAACAATACGACCGTGTTACCAAGTACCTTGGAGCCCGGATCGTGGGCCGCAGGGGCGCTGCTGGATGTGGTCTGCTCTTCCTGCGCCAACGGCACTTCGACCGAGAATCCAGTGCCTTTGCCTACTTCGGAAAACAGCTGGATTGGATGTTGCAACAGCCCACAGGCGCGCTCCACGATTGCAAGGCCCAATCCCATACCCTCTGCGGCGCTGGCATCAGAATGCAGGCGCTGAAATTCCTGAAAGACGATGTCTCTTTGGTCTGACGCGATACCGATACCTGTATCCCAGACTTGCAAGGCAATTGCGCCTTTGCGACGCCGCACACCGACCAGAACCTTTCCGGTCTCGGTATATCTGATCGCGTTCGACAGCAGGTTCTGCAAAATCCGACGCAAATAGCTGGCGTCGCTGGTCACACGCGCGTTCGTGTCAACAAATGAGAGCTCAAGCCCTTTTGCCTGCGCCACCGGGCGAAATGCGTCTTCCATCTGCGAAAACAGCGTGCTCACAGATATGGTCGACAAATGCGCGGTGGCCCGTCCTGAATCCAGCTTCGAGATATCCAGCAGCGCTTCCAGAATGTGTTCAACGCTGTTCAGCGCACTTTCAGCCTTGCCTGCAACGGTCTTTGCGTCGTCTTTATCCAGGCCGCTGCCCAGCGATGCAACATAAAGCTTTGCCGCGGAAAGAGGTTGCAACAGGTCGTGACTGGCAGCTGCCACGAATCGCGACTTGGATGCATTTGCACGCTCGGCCTCGTTCAACGCGTCAGCCAGTTCCATTGTGCGAGATGTTACGCGTTGTTCCAACAGCTCTTTGGCTTCGTATAAGGCCTGAGCGGACTTTCGTTCTGCGGTTACATCGGTGAAGGATATCACAAAGCCCCGGTCCGGCATCTCCTGCGCAAACACCGAAAGAATTTTTGACCTTCCGCGGTGCATCTGAAATTGCAGAGGACGGCGATAAGTTTGCCGCGTCACCCAATCCAGCAGATCGGCTTCCGTTACCCCCTTCTGGAACTTGATGTTCGTGCCAAGGCGATTGGACAGCGATTCAAACCGGGTCCCCATCTGAAACTGTGCGATCGGAATGGCCAGCAACTCGCTGGCGCGGTTGTTCCACCCGATCAGACGGTGTTTGTTGTCAAAAATGCAAACGCCCTGTTCGATATGTTCCAGCGTCGCGCGGATCAGCCTGGCCTTGTCATCCAGTATCCGGTCACGCTCCTGCCGTTCGATCCGCATGATATCGGTCACATCGGTTTGCAGGATAACAGTGCCGCCATCCGGCGTGCGGTGTTCGGATACTTGCGACCACCGATTGCCAACAAGCCGGACGTTGAACACCACATGATCGTCCGTATGCCGGTCCAAACGGCTTTTGGCCCAGTCTGTCGGTGTCATCGTTTCAGGCAGGGACAGAAACCCGGATCGGCTGACCAGTTCAACATATTCGGCAAAGCTCAGCCCCGGGCTCAGCCGCTCCTGAATGTCAGGCATATGCAGACCAAAGCGGCTGTTGCACAGCACCAGTTTTTCGTCGCGATTGAAAAGGGCGAACCCCTCCTGCACCGTTTCGATTGCATTGGCCAGGTCAGCGCGTGCGGCTTCTGTGTCCTTGTTCGCCTGTGCCAGTCTGGCATTGGAATCGTTCAGCAATTCAAGGGCACGTTCCAGATCATTCGTCCGGGCGCGGACCTCTTGTTCAAGCACGGCCGCGCGCTGAAACTGCGCATAAGCTGCGCCTGACGCATCGGTGGATTCTTCTACCCGGCGCATCAGCGCTTCGGCAATCTTGCGAAGTTTCTCGTTCTGGCGATCAACCGAGTCCGTGGGATCTGTAAGATGCTCGATCATGCGTTACTCTTTCTCGGGTGGATATATAGCAACACCCGTCAGAGTTTGGTTCACGTGGATGGAATTGTACTGCTCTCCGTAGGTTGAAAATCCGACAACGTGATTGCGGGCCAGAATGTCCGAGATTTCGCGGGTCTTTTGCTTTTCCTGCGCTTCCAGTCGGCGGAGAATGCAGTCGCAACCCAGAATGGTGTCGGGTTGCCGTTTCTCGGTCAGAAGGCCGATTTCTTCCTCAAGATGCTCGACCATGTCCCTTGGTTCGGCCAGCGTCAGCACAAGCCCTTCATCAATGGCCGAGAAAAAGACGAGGTCCCCGTTGCCCGCCACCTGCTGAATGGCGCGGACGTGATGCTGCCCGCCAATCTGCACAACAACGGGGTGCGCCGCAAATGTGAATGTCGTCAGTTGTTCCGGATCCTTGCCAAGGATACGGGCGTATTCACGAGCGGCGGGCTCGGCGTTGATTTCCTGAACGATGCGTTTTGCCGGGTCCGCCTTGGTCACCACCATGCGCCGGTTCGTTGGTACCAGATGATCGGTTTTGAACACCTTGATCGGGCACCGCGTACGAACCTGAGTCAGTATGGCAGCATTGCTCAGCGCCTTGCCCTGATGCAGCACATAGGTACGCCCGAACCGGGTTCCATCACCGGCCGATCCGCCAAACAATGGCACCGGCCCCAAACCGACGGCCAACTCGGAGGTCAACGCATCCTCTTTGGTCGACAATCCGTCGATCATCAGGAAAGTAAACTCATGGTTCCAGTCGGGCGCCGTGACCATCATGTCGTTTCGGTTGTGGATCATCTCATTGATGATGCTTTCCGCCTCAAAATCGTTCAGATCGGAAACCAGGACCGTACGCGTGTCGAAATGGGACTGTGGCAGGCCAATCGCGACGATCTGATCCTCGCAATAACCGCTATCCGCAAGTTCTCCGGCGGTGGTACAGCCAACCACCGGAGTAGGCGCAAACACCTGCTCGGCTTTGGTAATGACCGCAGCCGCGTCCGCGTTTGGACTGACAAAAAGTATCACCAGCGCAAGCGGTTCAGCCCCGAGTTGACGTACGAGCACCCCAAGCGCCTGCCCGGTGTCGTAACGCGCGAAAGCCGTTTTGACGATGCCTGTCGCACCGGTCCGGGCTGTCGCCCACCCGACTGCTTGGTCCATCGAGCCTCCTCCCTAAAGCGCGACGATGTGGTGAGAGTATGACGCTTAGCCTTGGTCTTGCAAGACGCTGGCAAACGAAGCTTTCTTTGCAATCAGAACGGCTTGCGTCCGGCTTTGCACACCCAGTTTCCGCATGATTGCCGTGACATGCGCTTTGACCGTGGGTTCCGCAATGGACAGGTCATAGGCAATCTGTTTGTTCAGCTTGCCCTCACAGATCAGTTGCAGAATGCGGGCCTGCTGATTTGTCAGCGTCGCAAGCCGATTGACCGCGTCGGCGTGTTCATCCTCTTCAACATTGATCAGAACGCATCCTTCGGGCACGAAAACTTTGCCGGAATGCACTGTCTCGAATGCCAGGCGAAACACATCGCGTTGGCTATGCTTGGGTACATAACCCGATGCGCCCGCCTGAATCACCTGACTGACAACGCGATTATCCGTCATCGAGGACACCACAATAACCGGGGCATTCGCAGCAGCCTTCAGACGGACAAGGCCGTCCAGCCCCTCCACATCCGGCAGGTTGAGGTCCAGCATGACCGCGTCCGGTTTCAGCCCCCCTGACAGAAGTTCCATCGCGCCTTCCAGTCGGTCCGCGGTATGGATTTCGCCGATCTGCGCCACGCTTTGCAAGGTCATCGACAGCGCGTCGCAAAACAGGGGGTGGTCATCGACGATCAGCACTTTCTCGAAGCCAGACCTTACAACGGAGTCAGCAAGCATTTGGTATTGCCTTTTTTCAATCAGATTGTCCCCAGCTTACCCAATCCTAACAACGAAAGTAATCTGCGCCTACTGGCCCAAAGTCGTACATAAGACCGGCTCGGCGTCACCTACACCCAAGGTCTAATAGGCAGGGCGAAAAACACCACGTAGCGTAAGAAAAAACACCTGGAGAAGAGAAATGGAGCTTAGTGACAGCCGCGTCATTGCCGCGCCGCGATCCAAGGTCTGGGACGCGCTTCTGTCGGCTGAGGTTCTGAAAGAATGCGTTCCGGGATGTCAGGAAATGACCGGCTCGGTCGATGACGGGTTCGAAGCAACGGTGGTGCAGAAAGTCGGCCCCGTAAAAGCGACCTTCAAAGGGGCCGTTACCCTTTCTGATATCGTAACGCTTGAAAGCGTGAAGCTCTCGGGTGAAGGTAAGGGTGGGGCTGCGGGTTTTGCCAAGGGTGCGGCCGATGTCAGTTTGTCTGATGTGCCCGAAGGTACTCTGCTGACCTATACCGTCGACGCACGTGTCGGTGGCAAGTTGGCCCAGCTGGGAAGCCGGGTCATCGATGGCGTCGCCAGAAAAATGGCCGGCCGGTTCTTTGAAAATTTTCAGAACGCGGTCGAACCCGAAAAAACACCCGATCCGGAAACCTCGGATCAGGTTCAAGCTGAACCTTCTGCCGAGGGTGAAGGCGACGAAGCAAAAAAAGGTTGGTTCAAGCGCGTATTGGGCGGTTGAACAGTTGGAACTCAGGGAGGAGAAAGTCATGAAAATTTCCATGACCGTGAACGGCAAGGCCGTAAGCGGCGAGGTCGAGGGCCGGACATTACTGTCCGGCTTTCTGCGCGAGCAACTTTCATTGACGGGCACGCATGTCGGCTGTGATACGGCCCAGTGCGGCGCCTGCGTTGTACATGTGAATGGTCAGGCCGTGAAGTCGTGCAATATGCTGGCGGTCGAAGCCGACGGTGCTGATGTTGGCACCATCGAAGGTCAGGCAAATGCGGACGGTTCGCTGAACGTGATCCAGCAAGCCTTTCAGGATCATCACGGCCTTCAATGCGGGTTCTGTACACCGGGTATGGTGATGAGCGCCGCAGCGCTGCTGAAAGACAACCCGCGCCCATCTGAGGCCGAAATCCGAAAGTACCTGGAAGGCAACCTGTGCCGCTGCACCGGGTACCACAATATCGTCAAGGCGATCATGGCCGCCTCAGGCCAGGACGTCGGCAGTATCGCCGCGGAATGATGCCGCTGCGGGCGTAAACGTTGCGCCCGTGGGACAAGTGAAGGGTGCAGTAGCATCCGTTTATGGGAGGAGAACAAGCAATGCCCAAAGACAGTGGCATCGGAGCCAGTTCCAAGCGGCGCGAGGACGTCCGCTTTCTGACCGGAGCAGGCAACTATACCGACGACATCAACGTACGTGGTCAGGCTTACGTATATTTCCTGCGGTCCGACATCGCGCATGGTCGGATCAATTCTGTAGATACATCAACCGCCGAAGGTATGCCCGGTGTGGTCAGAGTATTCACCGGCAAAGACTTTGAAGGCGTGGGCGGAATGCCCTGTGGGTGGGAAGTGACCGACAAGCACGGCGCGCCGATGCAGGAACCACCACACCCAATTCTGGCACAGGGCAAGGTGCGCCACGTGGGTGATCCGATCGCTGCCGTGGTGGCTGACAGCCTGGAACAGGCCCGTGACGCGGCCGAGGCTATTGATCTGGATATCGAGGAACTGCCCGCCGTGATCGACATGAAATCCGCCGCGCAGGAGGGCGCGACGCTGGTTCATGACGATCTGAAAAACAACATCTGCTATGACTGGCAGCTGGGTGAGGCCGACGACGCCAAGGTGAATAACGTCTTTGCCAATGCGGCGCATGTCACCACTTTGGATCTGGTGAACAACCGGCTGGTCGCCAACCCGATGGAGCCGCGCGTGGCTGTGGCCGAGTACAGCCGGGGCACGGATGAATATACGCTCTACACCACGTCGCAGAACCCGCATGTCATCCGCTTGTTGATGTGCGCGTTCGTTCTGGGTCTGCCGGAACATAAAGTCCGCGTCGTAGCCCCGGATGTGGGGGGTGGTTTTGGCACCAAGATTTTCCATTACGCAGAAGAAGCGTTCTGCACCTTTGCCGCCAAGGCCTGCAACCGCCCCGTCAAGTGGACGGCCAGCCGGTCCGAGGCGTTCATGTCGGATGCGCAGGGTCGTGACCATGTCAGCACGATTGAGCTGGCTCTGGATGCGGATAACAACTTCATCGGCCTGCGGACCAACACCTATGCCAATCTGGGCGCTTACCTGTCGACTTTCTCCAGCTCGGTTCCGACATGGCTGCACGGGACGCTGATGGCTGGCAACTATAAGACCCCGGTCATTCAGGTGAATGTGAAAGCGATGTTCACAAATACGGTGCCCGTGGATGCCTATCGCGGTGCTGGTCGACCCGAAGCAACCTTCCAGCTGGAGCGCGTTATAGACAAGGCCGCGCGCGAGCTGGGTGTCGATCCGATCGCCCTGCGTCGCCAGAACTTTGTCACGCAGTTCCCCTATGACACGCCGGTGGCGCTGACTTACGACACCGGGGATTATAACGGGACCATGGACAAGCTGGAGGCTGCTGCTGATCTTGCGGGCTTTGCCGCACGACGCGCGCAGAGTGAGGCCAAAGGCAAGCTGCGCGGTCTCGGCGTCAACTGCTATATCGAGGCCTGCGGCATCGCACCCTCGAATATCGTTGGCATGTTGGGGGCCCGGGCGGGTCTTTATGATGCGGCAACTGTCCGGGTGAACGCCACCGGTTCGATCAGTGTGATGGTTGGCGCACACAGCCACGGGCAAGGCCATGAAACAGCCTTCCCGCAGGTCGTGGCCGACATGATCGGTATCGATGAGTCGATGGTCGAGATTGTGCACGGGGATACCTCGAAGATCCCGTTTGGCATGGGCACCTATGGCTCACGCTCGCTGGCGGTTTGCGGCTCGGCTATGGTCAAGGCCACCGAAAAGGTGATCGACAAGGCCAAAAAGATCGCAGCCCATTTGCTGGAAGCGTCCGAGGCGGATATCGAACTTAAGGACGGTCAGTTCAGCGTTGCGGGGACCGACAAGTCTGTAGCTTGGGGAGATGTGACCCTCACGGCTTATGTCCCGCACAACTATCCGCTGGAAGTTGAACCTGGACTGGAGGAAACCGCGTTCTATGACCCGGCCAACTTTACTTTCCCGGCAGGGGCTTATGCCTGTGAGGTCGAGGTTGATCCAGACACAGGTCAGGTCAGTATCGAGAAGTTCACGGCTGCGGATGACTTTGGCAATATCGTCAATCCAATGATCGTTGACGGACAAGTGCATGGCGGTATCGGCCAGGGCATCGGTCAGGCCTTGCTGGAGAACTGTGCCTATGATGAGAACGGCCAATTGCTGAGCGCGTCCTTCATGGATTACGCGATGCCACGCGCTGATGACGTCCCGTTCTACGGCGTGGATCATTCCAGCCAGACGCCCTGTACGCACAATCCGCTGGGCGTGAAGGGTTGCGGCGAGGCCGGAGCGATCGGCTCACCGCCTGCGGTGGTCAACGCGGTGCTGGATGCGTTGAACTCGGGTGGAAGGGCTGTTGATCATATCGACATGCCGATGAGCCCGTCACGCGTTTGGACGGCGATGCATGGTTGAGAGGTTGGGGTGCGAGGGGCCAGCCCCTCCCGCTCCCCGGGATATTTATAGCCAGATGAAGGGCGGATCAGCGCCTTTCGGAAAGGAAGAACGAAATGTACAATTTCGAGTTTGAGAAGCCCTCGACCATTGCTGACGCGGTTGCAGCATTGGCAGCAGAGGATGCGCAGGCGTTGGGAGGCGGACAAACGCTGATCCCGACATTGAAGCAACGGTTGGCGGCACCGTCCAAACTGGTGTCGGTGAGCGGCATTGCCGAGATGCAAGGCGTCTGCGTTGATGATGACGGCTCAGTCTCTGTTGGGGGTGCAACACCTCACGCTGTCGTTGCTCGCGACGCTGCAGGATCTTATCCCGCGCTGGCGGCATTGGCTGGACAAATTGGCGACCCGGCAGTGCGCAATCGTGGAACCATCGGTGGTTCGGTTGCGAACAATGACCCGGCTGCCTGTTATCCGGCGGGTGTGCTGGGATCGGGCGCAACCGTGGTGACCAACGCGCGTCAAATTGCGGCAGATGACTTTTTTCAAGGCATGTTCACCACAGCCCTGGATGAAGGAGAGATCATCACCTCGATCCGCTTTCCGGTTCCGCAGGCGGCAAGCTATCAAAAATTCCTGCAACCAGCATCGCGGTTTGCACTTGTTGGGGTATATTTGGCCCGTTTCACGGACGGCGTGCGCGTGGCGGTGACCGGGGCAAGTGAGGATGGCGTCTTCCGTTGGAGCGAAGCCGAGCAGGCGCTGAACAAGGAGTTTCGCCCGGACGCCTTGATGGACCTTCGGATTAACCCCGCCAACATGATCGCTGATTTACATGGCAGCAAGGAATACCGGGCGCATCTTGTGTCGGTCATGACCAAACGCGCCGTTGAAGCCTGCATGTAGGCATTTCACGACAAGATGCTCAAAAGTCCCGGTTTTTACCGGGGCTTTTTCGTTGAGATATGGTTTGGGTGTCTCACCAAGGTCGGGCTGGCCAGCACTTTTCCGTTGTTTGAGGGTCGTGGCCAGTGTCTGCGCAAAATGAAATCAGGCCGCCCATTTCCGGGCGGCCTGATCAAGTCATAAACTAAGCTTTCGCTTTATTCGGCGGCTTGTGCACCTGTAGCGGCGTGTTTGTCACGCTGGCTGTCGCGGAACAAAGCTTTGGCCAGAGCAATACACATCAGACCCATCACAGCAGTAAAGGGCAATGCACCGATGATCATCGCGTTTCGCAGCGCATCCATCGGGTTGTTTTCACCGGCTGCGAGGATCAGCGCGCCGATCACAGCCGTCAGGATGACACCCCAGATGATGCGGTGCTTGATGCCCGTCTCCTGGCTGCCACCCGACATGATGGTGTTCATCACCAGAATGCCCGAGTCTGCCGACGTGACGAGGAATGTCATGATCAGGATCACGCACATCACGTTCAGCATTGACAGCAGACCACCGTCAATCATGTAAGATAGTGTCACGAACAGCTTGTTGGTGTTCGATGCACCGATGATTGCACCTTCTGCGGCGCCTGCCAGTTCCAGATCAATCGCAGTTCCTCCCAGAACAGTCATCCATGCAAAGCACACCAAAGCCGGGGCGAACACACAGCCTACGATGAACTCGCGGACAGAGCGTCCTTTCGATATGCGCGCGAGGAACAGGCCCACGAAGGGCGAGAACGCGATCCACCAGGCCCAGTAGAACGTGGTCCAACCCGACTGCCAGCCGAACTGACGCCCCTGCTCACCCGCCGCATAAACGGCTGCCAGGGTTGCTTCATCCAACTCTGCTGCTGCCCCTTCCAGGCCACTCTTGAAACCGTCAAAGCTGCCCCACGCATTGGTAGCTCCGCCCATCAGATCATTGGCATGGGCTTGTGCTTCGGCAGGCAAAGCCGCAGCGAAGGCTTCAACTGACAGTGGACCATAGGCGTTAAAGCTGAGCGACAGGATATGCAGGATATAGTCGACCATTGCAGTGCCATAAGTGGTCATAGCAAAGACGAACGAGCCGAAAACAACAAACGTGCCCAACAGGATGATCGACAATACGAGGTTCAGGTTCGACAGGTATTTAACACCACGACCAACGCCTGATACGGCCGAAATAATCGACAGGCACATGATGACGACCAGACCGGTGATCAGACCCACTTTGCTGGGGGTTGGAACTTCACCACCCAGATCCATGACCCACTCCATACCGGTGATGGCATAAAGCCCGTCGATGAACTGGCTGACACCATAGCCGATGGTGACGGAAACACCGAGGATCGTTGCAACAACGCCAAGTACGTCAACCACATGGCCGAAGAAACCATTGACGAAGCGGCCAAACAGAGGCGTCAGCGCCGAACGGATGGTGAGAGGCATGTCGCGGGTATAAGCGTAATATGCCAGCGACAAACCGGTCACCACATAGATGGCCCAAGCGTGAAACCCGTAGTGCAAGAAGGTATAGCGGTAAGCCGACTGCAGTGCTTCGGGTGTATTTCCAACGACCGCCTCGGATACGATTTCGGGGTTCGAACCCCACAGCCCCAACGGTTCTGCGGTTGCAAAAACCATCAGACCAACACCCAGGCCGGCGCCGAACATCATGGAGAACCATGAGAAGTTCGAAAACTCGGGCTTTTCACCGGGTGTTCCCATCACACGGCGACCCGTGGACGGAATAGCGGCGACAACGGCTAGAAAAACGAGGAACAACCCGACAATGACAATGTAGAAGCTGTTGAAAAGCTCGAGCAGCCGCCCGTTCAGGCTGCCAAGCGTGCCGTTTGCATTTGCAGGGAATACTAGTGCCCACAAAACCAGCGCAACCATGATGGCCTTGCTGATCAGGGCAATTGGGACGCTGTAGTTTTCATAAAAACCGGCATCCGCCGTCTTTATCTCAACGTCCGTGAATGGATCGGGTATCGACATATTGCGTTTTCCTCCGTGTGTTCGCCGTTTCTTGTTCTTTTGATTTCTGCTTGGGGTGCACCGCGCGGGACGGCGTAAACAAACATGCCCAATGCACCAAACGATCAGCGAGTTGACTGCAACTCAGCTGAGACTTACGGGGAAGACCACACACCATGTGGGATCGCCCACCGCTCTTTTCCTCCCAGATTGTGTTCGCTTGCAAAAGCTGTTGGTTCGTTGTGGCAAGTCTGTCTGCCGTTGAACCTGGTAGCAGCTTCGCAAGAAGTGGTTGCGCCCTTCAATTCGGGAAAACCTATGACAGAGGTTAGGGCAGCTCACCCAAGAATCCGACCCTTATGCTACTCGAAACGACGCACTCGGTTACTCGAAACATGTGTTAGCGAGAACAAGTAAAGGGCGTGATTGTGGTTCCTTCTACAGTTTCAATACCAATTTATCCGACTTGGCCCGCGAAACGCATGTGCACAGGAACTCATGCGTTTCCTGCTCTTGCGGAGTAAGTATACCGTCGCGATGATCAACTTCGCCGGAAACGACATCAACGATACAGGTTCCGCAAAGCCCTTCGGAGCAGCCGAAATCAACCTGCACACCATTGGCCTGCAAAACCTCCAGAATAGATTGGTCCTTTCCAACGGGATAGACCGCGCCGGTCGACTGGATCTCGATCTGGAAATCGGCGTTCGGGGCATGTTCAATGTCCGACGCGGCGGCGAACCGTTCAAAGTGTATCGCGCCGCCACGCAGCAAGGCACCCGCTTCCAGTACCGCATTCAGCATCGGTTCCGGGCCGCAGGTATAAACGTCTGCGCCCATCGGCATCGATTGCATGACCGATCTCAGATCGAATAGCCCGTCTGTGTTATCACAATGCAAATGATACCATTCATCCAGTCCAAGCGCCCGGAATTGCGCATCCATCGCCGCGTATTCTTTCGATCGAACAAGATAGTAGACACGAAAATCCTGCCCTCGGTTCAGCAACTCACGTGCCATTGCAACCAATGGTGTGGCCCCGATACCGCCAGCGATCAAAGTGACGTGTCGATCATGGCTTTCGAGTTTGAAATGGTTGCGGGGACCGCCGATTTCCATGGTCACGCCCTCTTGCAGGTCATGCATCGCCAGTGACCCGCCTCGCCCTTCGTCTTCGCGTTTGACGGCCACGTTGATCAGGCGTCCATCCTGGCTCCAGCTCCACAGCGAGTATTGCCGTATCAGACCGTCTTCAAGATGGATGTCCACATGCGCCCCGGGCTCAAGGCTGGTGAAGCGCCCGCTTTCGATCTCGAAGCAGAAATCAGAGGTGTCGGGGCTGAGTGGTGTTTTTCGCACAAGGCGGGCAACTTGAGTATCCATCACTTGTCCTGTTCGGTCTCACGTGGCGTACATTCTGCGTCGTTCAGCAAACAACAGGAAAAAAGATAGATTTCAATTGCAAAATTTCTAACATTCGGGTGAATTGAGCTCACCCAGAGTTCAAAAGCCAACAAACCTCCATGTCTCGACGCCACTACAACCTTCCTCCACTTACCACACTATCGGCCTTTGAAGCCGCCGCTCGGCATCTCAGTTTCAAAGAAGCCGCAAGCGAGCTTTCCGTGACGCCTGGTGCCGTCAGTCATCAGATTAAGGCGCTGGAAAGCGAGCTGGGCGCAGCCCTTTTTGTCCGAAAACACCGCGGCGTGGAACTGACCGAGGATGGGCAAGACCTGTTTGAGGCACTCGGCACTTCGTTCCGGCAGATTTCAAAGGTACTTGAAAAGATTCGCAGCAATGATTCCGAGAACCACGTAACCGTTGGATCAACCACTGCAGTCGCCGCACTTTGGCTGTCGCCGTCTGTCATCCGGTTCTGGCAGGATTATCCGCACGTAAAAGTGAACCAGATGGCACAAGACAAGGCGTTCACGGACCGGCCGGATATCGACTTGTTCATCCGCTATGGCCGGGACGCGAACGCGCAACTCACGCACACGAAACTGTACCGCGATATCCTTACACCCGTTTGCAGCCCCCAGATGGCCGCGGACCTTAAAGGGGCCAGTCTTGAAGACCTCGTGCAGCGGCGTTTGATCCATCTTGAAACGCAGGACAGCACCTGGACGACCTGGTCATCCTGGTTCCATGACCTCGGATTTTCCGGGGTTGTTCCTGTGGGATCGCGGGTGAACAGCTATGCGCTTGCCCTTCAGGTCGCGCGTAAAGGCGCGGGTCTTGCGTTGGGGTGGAAACGTCTGGTCCAGCCCATGCTCGCATCGGGGAAACTCGTGGCATTAGAGGAGTTCAGCCTGCCCGCCCCGGACAATTTCTATCTTGTCGGTCGCCCGGACGATCAGCTCTCGGAAGGGGCGCTGGCTCTCAAGAATTGGTTGCTTAACGAACTGTCTCAGGGCTCGGTTTAGCCTGCCTCAATTTGCCATTAGGATTTTTAGTATTGAACGTGGACGGCCTCAGCCGCCAATGGATGCAGCGATAAACTCATTCAAAATCACTCAGGAGTGGCCGATGAACAAGCACGCACCGCTTTCGTCTGTTCTGACACCGGTAAACACCGCAAAGGGTCTGCCGAACGAGCATTATATTGATCCCGCAGTTTTTGCCGAAGAACGGGATGCGGTCTTGTTTGCGAACTGGTCCGGCATCGGCTTTGGCAAAGACATTCCCGAGGCGGGAGATGCGTATCCGATCAATTTCCTGGGTGTGCCGCTGTTGATGGTTCGTGATCGCGACGGTCAGATCGGTGTGTTCCAGAACACCTGCCGCCATCGCGGCATGATTTTGGTCGACAAGCCGCAAAAGATCCGCGGCGCGATCCGCTGCCCCTATCACAGCTGGTGCTATGGCCTGAATGGTGAACTGCGGACTGCCCCTCATGTCGGTGGCCCCGGGCAAAACACCCATGAAGATCTGGATTTCGCCGAGTTGGGCCTTATCCGCATCCGCTCGTATGTCTGGCGGGATGTTGTCTTTGTCAATGTCAGCGGCGACGCGCCGGAATTCGAAGATGTCCATGGCGAGTTGATGGAGCGCTGGAAAGAATTCGATCAACCGATGTATCACGGTGGCGCTGGCGCATCGGTTTATCTTGAGTTGAACTCGAACTGGAAACTGGCTGTTGAGAACTACTGCGAAAGCTATCACCTGCCCTGGGTTCATCCCGGCCTGAACAGCTATTCGCGTCTGGAAGATCACTACAACATAAACGAGTTGGGCAAATATTCGGGTCAGGGCACCTATGTCTACCGCCAGTTCGAAGGTCACGATGGCGAAAAGCTGGATGATTTCGAGAATCTGAGTGAGCAGTGGAATGACGGCGCGGAATATATCGTCGTTTACCCGAATACCCTGCTGGGTGTTCAGCGCGACCACGGCTTTGCCTTCCTCATCGATCCGATCACCCATGAGCGTTCGAACGAACGGATTGAGCTCTACTACGCCAAAAAACCCGAAGACGCACCCGAACACGAAGCGCTGCGTGCCAAGAATGCGCAACTGTGGAAAACGGTGTTCGAGGAAGACGTCTTTGTGGTTGAAGGCATGCAGAAAGGCCGTCACGGCGTGAAATTCGATGGCGGCCGTTTCTCGCCCGCGATGGACGGCCCGACCCATTGTTTTCATCATTGGGTGGCAACTCAGATCGAAAAAGCCCGGGCTGAAGTGTAAGCAATCCTGAAAATGTTGATCTGGTCAGGCCCTTCTGACCAGATCGCGGATCGGTTGTAACAACAGCAGACGGGACCGCGTTGCAGTCTTTTGTCTCCTAGAGGACAGCCGGTGTGAATTCACCGAAAGGGTCACAGTGGATCTGGACGAACTCGACAAACAACTCTTGCGGGCCCATGCGGAAAAAGATGTACCCGCATTGATCCGGCTGTATCACCAAGCGGCGATTCTGGCCGAAGAGCGCCAGCATCATGAAGCCTCGTGTTTCTATCTGACCCACGCATTTGTGTTTGCTTTGGAATACGGCGCGCCGGAAGCAGATGAGTTGAACCTAAAGCTGTTAGAACGCGGCCGTGCACACCGATTGACGTTCTGACGAATTCGTTTGCATAAGCGTATCGCGCCGTCAGGCAATTCCCAATAGTTTGAGTTTAGCTGACTTCATTCGATCTCGAATTTTGTCGACATTGTCGATGGGCCCGTCTTCATGAAAGAACAAGCGCGAACGAAAACGCGCGAGATAGCCAAAATGCGAAACGAAGCTCAAGCCGTGGTCATCGGCGGAGGAGTGATCGGGTGCTCGATCCTGTATCATTTGACCAAACTGGGATGGTCGGATGTTGTTCTGTTGGAGCGGGACGAGCTGACCTCGGGGTCAACCTGGCACGCAGCCGCAAACATTCACGGATTGCACGACAGTACCAATATCAGCCGCATCCAGCATTACACGATGAGCCTGTATAAAGCGCTGGAAGCTGAAACCGGTCAAAGCTGCGGAGTATTCCAGCCCGGCTCGCTATACCTGGCACAGACGGAAGAGCGCGAACATCAGCTGAAGCTACAGGCCGCAAAGGCCAGGCTGTATGGCATGAATTTCTATGAGATCAGCATTGAGGAAGCCCAGAAGCTGAACCCGCTGGTCAATTACGACGGCATCCGTTGCGTGATGTTCGAACCTGATGGCGGCAATGTGGACCCGTCGGGCGTGACCAACGCCTATGCGGTCGGCGCACGTCAACGCGGGGCGCAGATTCACCGTTTCACTCCGGTCACCGCAACCGAGCAGCAGGAGGATGGCAGCTGGATCGTCAGAACGCCAAAAGGTGACATCAGGACACGCTGGGTGGTAAACGCAGCGGGCCTGTGGGGGCGCGAGGTTGCTGCACTGGCTGGGATCGAGTTGCCACTGCAACCTACAGAGCACCAGTATTTCGTAACCGAATCCATGGCGGATGTGAAAAGCCACGGCACCCGCCTGCCATCTGTGTCAGACCGGGATGGCGAGTATTATCTGCGTCAGGAAGGCAACGGCCTGCTGGTCGGCGCTTATGAGAAAGACATGAGGTTCTGGGCCGAAGAAGGCACACCCCTGGATTTTGCCCACGACCTGTTCCCTGATGATCTGGAACGGATCGAAGAGAACATGATGAACGCCATCGAACGCCTGCCCGCGGTTGGTGAAGCCGGGATCAAGCGTGTCATCAACGGCCCAATGATCTGGTCTCCGGATTCGAACGTTCTGATGGGGCCGGTGCCCGAGGTCGACGGCTATTTCTGCTGCAATGGTATCATCCCCGGCTTCTCGCAATCGGGTGGCATGGGCCAGATGGCAGCGCAATGGATCATCGAGGGTGAAACGGAATACGACATGTTCGCCTGGGATCTGGCGCGTTTTGACAGCTGGGCCACCAAGGCATTCACCAAAGCGCGCGTGGCAGATCAGTACAGTCATCGGTTCGCGATCCATTTCCCCAATGAAGAACGCAGCGCCGGTCGTCCGGCACGGGTTCGCCCGATCTATGAGGAGCAGAAAGCCATGGGCGCGGTTTTTGGCCTGAACGCCGGTTGGGAACATCCGCTGTGGTTTGCCGCAACGCCCGGCACCAAAGACACCAATGGCTTTACCCGTCAGAACTGGTGGGGACCGGTGGGCGAGGAATGCAGGATGTTGCGCGACCGTGCCGGGATCATCGATATCTCGAATTTCGCCAAATATGTCTGCAAGGGTCCGGGTGCGGCAGACTGGCTGAACGCCGTCTTTGCCAACACCATGCCCAAAACCGTTGGTCGGTCCTGTCTGACCCCACTGATTTCAAAGCGCGGCGGTATTGCAGGCGACTTTACCGTTACCCGCGTGGCTGATGACGAGTTCTGGGTGATCAGCTCAGGCATGGCAGAGCGGTATCACAAACGCTTTTTCAAACAGGTTCCGCTGCCTGAAGGCACCGCTTTCGAAAGCAAAACCGAAGCGATGTGCGGCTTTAACGTGGCCGGCCCCAAGTCCCGCAACATCCTGCAACGTCTGACCAACACATCGCTGGCAACCGAAGATTTCCCGTTCATGCGGTCCGCCAAGATCGAGCTGGCGGGAGTCCAGGTCCTTGCCCTGCGCGTCTCCTTTACTGGCGATCTGGGGTGGGAGCTGCATTGCGACACCCAAGATCAGGCCCGGCTTTACAATGCCTTGCTTGAGGCAGGAAAAGAGTTCGGGGCTGGCCCTGTTGGCAGCCGGGCACTGATGTCTATGCGGGTCGAAAAGGGCTATGGGTCTTGGAGCCGCGAATACAGCCCGGAGTACTGGCCGCAGGAAGTTGGTCTTGATCGTCTCTGCAAATTCAAAAAGGACTTCCTCAACAAGGCGGCTGCGCAGAAAGTATTGCAGAACCCGGCTCGGGAACACCTGGTGATCCTGCACCTGAACGAAGCGGATGTGACAGCATCTAACGCCGACGCGACCGGTGGCGAGCCGATCTTCAAGAACGGTGAAGGGATCGGCCGGGTGACCTCGGGCACCTATGGCTACACCGTCGGAATGTCGTTGGCCTTGGGATATGTGAAAAATGCCCAGCCAGGTGATGAGGTCGAGGTTATGGTTCTGGGGCGCCCACACAGGGCCACAATCCTGCATGAACCGCCCTTTGATGCCGCAGGAAAAGCGCTTAGGGCTTAAAACCGCAATAGCTCAAGGCGTTGCCCTTCGGGATATTCCGTCACCTCTGCCGGGATGATCGCCAATCCATCCGCTTGTGCAAGCAAAGCAACGCGGCCACTGTAGGACGGCTCCATCAGACGCAATCGGGGCCGTCCGTCCGGTGTGTAACCGTCAATCTGAACCGGGCGATATTCCTGTCGGCCTGCGGTACGGTACAAAGGTTCCGACAGAACTGCCTGCACGGCTGCCTGCGGTGTGTGGTGCAGACCGGCGCGGCGCGCCATCATCTGCGATCCGATAATTTGCCAGGTCAAAAAAGCAGAAACCGGGTTACCCGGCAGACCGATGTAAAGCGCACGGCCACGCCGACCGAACATGATGGGCTTGCCCGGTTTCATTGCGACTTTCATCACATCCGTCACGCCACCGATCTCGGTGAACAGACGCGGCATATGATCTTCATCGCCGACAGAAACACCACCGGTTGTAATAATCAGGTCAGAGGTTTCAGTCGCGTCCAGCAAGACCTGTTTCAAAAGCTCGGGGTCATCTTCGACCTGCCCCCGGTCCGTGAGGTCAATCCAGGGTTTCTGCAACAGCGCAAGCAGCATGTAACGGTTCGAGTTATAGATCTGCCCCGGCCCAAGGGGCTCACCCGGTTGGCGCAACTCACTGCCGGTTGAAAAGATCGAAACCTTCAGCTTGCGGAGGACCACGACCTCGCCATACCCGGCGGAAGCAAGGGCTGCCACCTCACGCGGGCCAATCTCGCAGCCGAGCCGCAGGATCGGCGCTCCGGCATGAAGGTCTTCACCGGCACGCCGGATATGTTGCCCGGGCTTTGGACGGCGGCTGAAGCGGATTTGCCCCTCTACAACATCACAATCTTCCTGCATGACGATGGCGTCGTAATCAGAGGGAACGGGCGCTCCGGTAAAAATCCTCAGCGCGCTACCCGCAGGAGCAGCATGAGATCCGCTGTCCCCCGCCGCGATGCGACCCGCCACCGGCATCTGGAACAGGTCGGTATCGCCAAGATCGGCTGTTCGAACCGCATAGCCATCCATTGCCGAATTGTCGAAAGCGGGCATATCGACCTTGCTGAAACAGTCGCAGGCCAATACTCGCCCAATTGCAGCGGCCAAAGGCAGCGTTTCCGTTTCTGTGATCGGATCAGCAGCGGACAGGCCACGGAGCAGGGCCTCATCCACGCTCAGATACACATGCGCGTGTCGATCACAGCCGCATCCATCAGCCATATCCAGCCTCCAACTCTGCGAACATGCCTTCCATCCATTCTAAGGTGGGCTAGGCTCGCTCAACCGACACGACATCCGCGGTACTGTCATTGACATAGGTCACGTGAAACCGCGTCGCGCGCTTCGAAACGACGGGTTGGCTGGCCAAGCGCGACTTCCGCTATAGTGGCTTCTCGGATGGCTCTCAGGCCGGGAACAGCTCTTCCTGATATGCGAACAGCGCCGGTTGCCCACCCGTATGCAACAGCACAACTTTCTGGCCCTGTTGAATTGTGTCGTTTTCAAGTAATTCCAACAAACCTGCAAAGGTTTTGGCCGAGTAGACAGGATCCAGAAAAATACCTTCGGCACGCGCCATCTGTTCAAGCGCCCTCTGTGTGGACGGACCTATCCGCCCGTATCCAGGGGGCAATGCGCCGTCCCATGTGATGATGTCTTTCATGACCAGAGCCGGGTCAAACTTCATCATACCCGCCAACCGTTCCAATACCTTTTGCAACCGCGCATGTTGCAGGTGGCGGTCGCGGCGAACGCAGATGCCATAAACAGGTGCCGTGTTGCCAGCCAGCCGCAGCCCGGCCAAAAACCCGCCGTGGGTCGAACCGCTGCCGGATGGCACCACCGCCACGTCGAAATCGGCGATCTGATCCAGTAGTTCGGCAGCCCCGGCCACATAACCTAACGCCCCCAAGGGCGGATGATCGATGCCTAAGTGAATTACATATGGCTTTCGGCCCTCAGAGATCAGCTGATCTGCCCGCGCGTGAAGGGCATTGTCGGCCCCGGCCTCGTCTTCTCCGGTACCGTAGTGCATGTGCTCGGCACCCAGAAGCCGGGCCAGAAGTACATTTCCCGAGGAATAATAATGGTCTCCCATATCCGGCACACGCTCTTCCAATTGAAGCACGGCCTCCATCCCAAGCTTCGATGCAGCCATGGCAGCCGTGCGCACGAAATTGGATTGCACAGCGCCGGTGATCAGAATGGTATCTGCCCCCTGTTTTTGTGCCTCGCCCATATAGAATTCAAGCTGCCGGGTCTTGTTGCCGCCAAAGCTCAACCCTGTCAGATCATCCCGCTTGATCCACAGATCCAGACCAAGCTGGTCGGACAGACGATCGAGCCGTTCGACCGGCGTAGCAGCTGTCATCAGTCTCGCGCGGGGAAAACCGACCAGTAGCTGTTCAATCGTCATGTCTGTGTTCCATCAACTCACCCACTCAGGATCGCGCCCGATAGGGCATGTCCAGCAAGAATAGGAAGGATAGTGATTGCCGGAAAGATCGCAGACCGGGAATGGCCAGTTTACTGCACAGAGCAACGGCCACGCGGCTCTATTTCTCGCTCGGGTCGCTTTCCGCGTAATTCCGTAATACATCCATATCTGCAATTTCCGCGTGGTTTCGGTTGATCTTAACCCCGACTGGTTTCAACCTCGAAAAAGCGCGGCTCAGGCTTTCGGGTTTCATCCCCAGACGCCCGGCGATCAGCATCTTGTCATACGGCAGTTCAACTTCGCACTGGCCGGCATCGCAATCACACAGGTTCAGCAGGAATTCCGCGACACGCTGCGCACCGGTCTGGGCTTTGAGCTGTTCGAGCTGCGCCACCAGGGAATGCAGATGCGTGAATGTGGCCGCCAGGATCGATACGCAGATTTCCGGGTCTTGCTTCATCAGCGACAGCAGCACCGGACTTGGGATGTGCATGATCTCGCAGGGAGATACCGCCTCGGCCGAAACGGGATAGCGCACATTGCGCAGCGCAACGGCTTCGCCAAAGCTTTCACCACGCGTGAAAACGCTCACCACGGCTTCGGCACCGGTCGGGGAAATGCGAAACAGCTTGACCCAACCAGCCAGTACAACATGTACGGCCTTGGCCTCTTCCTCTTGCAGAAAGATCGTCTCGCCCCGGTCGTATTGCCGCCAGACGGCCTGACGCAGCAGAGTATCGACATGTTGCTCTGGCAGGCTTCGCAAGAGCAGTGACTGCCGCGCAATTATCTTTTGTGCCTCGTGTGACAAGAAGGCAGCCCCTTATTCGTCCGCTCCGGGAACACCCCCGGATGATCAACCCCGAGATATGCTATGCCAAAGCCAGCGCGGGGGTGCCACCCTTTTCTCAGTCTCCAACTTGACTATTGTCATGTAAGGGCGGGCGCCACTGGCATAGGTTCAACGAAATTTCAGTTATCCGGGGAGCACGCCAGATGGACTTCGAGCAATTTTTCAGCCAGAGCCTCGACACTTTGAAAGACGAAGGCAACTACCGGATTTTCATCGACCTGCAACGCCGTCGTGGCGCGTTTCCGAACGCGCGTCAAACCGACGGGCCGGTTCAGCGGGATGTGCGGATCTGGTGCTCAAATGACTATCTGGGCATGGGTCAGCACCCTTCGGTGATCTCTGCCATGCACGACGCACTGGATCGCTGCGGAGCAGGCGCTGGCGGTACGCGCAATATCTCGGGCACCACGCATGATCACGTTCTGCTTGAGGCTGAGTTAGCTGATCTGCATGAGAAAGAAGCCGCGTTGCTGTTCACCTCGGGATATGTGTCGAACTGGGCTGCTTTGGGGACATTGGCCGCGCGAATTCCCGGGCTGATCGTGTTTTCTGACGCGCTCAACCACGCCTCGATGATCGAAGGTATCCGGCATTCGCGTGCCCAGAAGGTGATTTGGAAACATAACGATCTGGCGGATTTGGACGCCAAATTGGCCGCAGCGGATCCCGACGCACCCAAAATGATCGCATTTGAATCGGTTTACTCCATGGATGGCGATATCGCTCCCATCAAGGAAATCTGCGATCTGGCTGACAAATACGGCGCGATGACCTATCTGGACGAGGTTCATGCCGTCGGCCTTTACGGCCCGCGCGGTGGCGGGATTGCTGAACGCGATGGATTGATGGATCGCCTGACGGTCATCGAAGGTACATTGGGCAAAGCGTTCGGCGTGGTTGGTGGGTATATCGCGGCCTCAGCCGCGCTGTGTGATTTTGTCCGCAGCTTTGCCAGTGGCTTCATCTTCACGACTGCCCTACCCCCATCGATTGCAGCCGGCGCTGCCGCATCGATCCGGCATTTGAAGCATTCAAGTGCAGAGCGTGACTTGCAAAAGACTCGCGTGGCGCAGGTACGCGCCCGATTGGATGCCGAGGGCATTCCGCATTTGCCCAACCCCAGCCATATCATCCCGGTAATGGTTGGCGACCCTGTGAAGTGTAAATTCATTTCGGACACCCTGCTTGAGGAGTTTGGCATCTACATTCAGCCGATCAACTATCCCACAGTTCCAAAAGGAACCGAGCGCCTGCGGATCACGCCGTCACCCGTTCATACGGATGAGGACATCGATCATCTGGTGGGCGCCCTGTCGGCGCTGTGGCAGCGCTGTCAGATCGCGCGGATGCCAATGGCCGCACAATAACCTAAGCGTCCCTTTGCTTGGTAACCTGCCGTCCCTTTTAGGGGCGGCTTTTTTCAGATCAGGTAAAGTGCGAAGATCATAGCAGAGAACCCCGTCAGAACCAAGGTGAAGCCTCGCAGCCAGCCCGGGCTTTCAGCCAGGTCCAGATATCGGGCCAGAATCACACGGGTTTTGATCAGGGCAAGGAGCAGGATACCGCCTGCAATGAGTGCGTCAGGCGTTTTCATCAGGGTCAAAAGCGTTGAAGCCAGACTGAGCGCCAAAAGCGCCAGCCACGCGCCGGTGAGTGAGTTCGGACGCCTCCGGCGGGAGTATTTAGCAAAAGATGAAGTTGCCGGCATATTGTTTATCCCAGAAGATAAATCACGGGAAACAGCAGGATCCAGACCAGATCGACCATGTGCCAGAACTGTGCGCCCGCCTCGATGTTACGAGGATCATCGCGCCACGCGACCAGCAACAGAATACCCACCCCGGCCAGAACATGCGCCGCGTGAAATCCTGTCAGCAGGTAGTAGAACATGAAGAACGGGTGGGTTTCATAGGTAATGCCCTGCCCCGCCTTTCCAGCATATTCCACGCTTTTGATAACCAGGAATGCGATCCCAAGTACGGCCGCGCCTGTCAGGGCAAGCCTGGCCTTGAACCGGAATGCTGCGCGGCGCCAGTTCAGGGCCTGCGCGGCCAGGTAGCCAGATGTGACCAGTATTGCAGTGTTAAAGGCTGCACCTGTTCGATAAAGATGCGATTGCGCCTCGGCAAAGCCTGCAGGGTCGGTCAGGCGAACGCCCATGAACGCGATCAGCCCGGCACCAAAAACCAGCAGCTCACTGATAATCAGAACCCACATCAGCAATTCGCCCGGAAGCTCGTCGATGAAGGAGGTTTCGCTCATGCACCGACCAATTGGCGATATATTTGCGGCAACGCCATGGTCAGGCGGTGCGGGTCTGGGATAACAGCGAAACCGCCCTGTCCGAACATGCGGGGGAACCAGCTTTTGCCGGTTTTGTCGATGGTGACACCAAAAACCGATTGCCCGGCGCGGCGTGCCTCACGCACGGCCATGCAGGTGTCTTCAATACCGTGACGCCCTTCGTAATGGTCAAGGTCATTGGGTTTGCCATCGGTGATCACCAGCAACAGGCGGCGTTTGCGGGTCTGACTTGCCAGATCCTTTGAACAGTGGCGGATCGCGGCCCCAAGCCGCGTGTAGTGACCGGGTCGCAGTGACGCGATACGTTGTTCAACTTTGGCGCCCATCGGCTCATCAAACCGTTTGCATCGCTGGATATAGACGCGCTGACGTTTCAGCGAACTGAAGGCATGAATGGCGAAATCGTCACCGCAGGCGTTCAGGCCCCAGGCCAAAGCAGCCAGGGCTTCACGTTCAATGTCGATCACGGCGCGACCGGTTACGGCACTTTCAGTGGACCGGCTGACATCCAGCAGGATCGAGACTGCCAGATCGCGCGCCTCGGGGCGGGATTGTTGCCAAATGCGGTCGTTGCTTTCGCCACTGGCCATGCGGTCAGTTTCGGCGCGCACGGCGGCTTCGATATCCAACTGGTCACCGTCCAGATGGCCGCGTGTCATCACGCGTCCAGGGCGCAGCGCCTCGAACTGGCGTTTGACCGCGCGGATACGGCGGGCGGTGGCAGGGTCCTTGCCAAACGCGGCAGCATCGTCGCGGATATCCGCATCCGACAGCAGGACGTTGACGTGATCTGCTAGATATCGGCCCGAACGCACGTCCCATTCGGGATAAAGGATGCGACCGGACAGACGCTCCCGGTTCACATCCTCGGGTGCCAGATCAAGGTGCAGTTTCAGCCGCGTTGGCGGGGCTTTTGATATCTGACCCAGGCCAATCTCTTCCTGGTCATCGGCCGCTTTCTTGGCATTGTCGGGATCATCATCGTCGATGCGGCGGTTGATGTTCAGGAACTCGGCCCAGCTGAGGATGGCTTCGAACTTATGCAGAATGAAACTGTCGCTGCGCTCGGCCTGATCCGATTTGCGACGACGGGCGCGGTGGGTTTTCTCACCGGATTCCTCGGGTGGACCTTCAGTTTCGGGGTTTTCCACCTCGTTATGTTCGGAAAAGCCAACTGCGCGCAGTTCGGGCCACAGGGGAACCGGGCGCATAGGCTGATAGCCGCGAGGGGCGATCAGGTCCTCGTCCAGTGTCAGAAGCTGCTCGGCTTTCGCCGACAGCGGTTGAGGGTCACCCAACTTATGGCGGATCAGCTCTTCAACTGCGTCCTCAATCGGTGGCAGGTTGGGGATATCGCGCCGATGCAGCACGCCCTTGCAAAGTTCGGTGTAAAGCGGGCGCAGGCCGGGGGCGTCGTCCAGCGTCGTATCAACCATTCTCTGCGCGGCGATCAGCGCGCGCAGGTCGGCGCGCAGCGGATCGTCTTCATCAATTCGCGTTCCGGCATGGGCAGCCGCAGCGGCCAGCCAGACATACAACGCGCCGTTGGCTTCGCGGGCCGGAAAAACCGCCAGACGGTCCGGTAGGCGCAGAACTTCACCGTCGAACGAGGCGCGGGGCATCAGTTCTGCCTCGGTTGCCAGACGACGACGCCAACCCAGACGGTGGTGTGAAACCTCGGGCGAGACCGGGCGCAATTCTACGCCCGGACCACCGCCCAGCCCTCGAAAGAGGACGGCCAGCCGCCCCGCGACCTCAGAAAGGTCGACCGCGGCTCCATCGTGCACCTGTGGTGCATCGAGGCGGCTGGCAAGGGAGTGCCACAGTTTCCCGATCGTTTCTTCGGGTTCCCATGGCTCAAAATCGATCTTGACCATTGGCTGGCCTCACCCAAAGACAGCCGTAACAAGATCGAGGAGCCCGCGTTTGATATCCTCGTCATCTGTCAGAGGTTCGATCATGGCGGCAAGGATGGCGCGGTCGGTGGACATGCCCTGTGCGATAAGTGTTGCGGCATAAACAACCAGTCGGGTGGAAACGCCTTCCTCAAGATCCTGACCCTTAAGCCCGCGCAGCTTACCCGCCAGCCGAACCAGCGGCTTGCAACGTTCCAGCGGCAGACCGCTTTCCTGTGCGACCACTTCGGCTTCCATCTGCGCGGATGGGAAATCAAACTCCAAAGAGATGAACCGCTGCCGGGTCGAGGGTTTCAGGGTTTTCAGGATATTCTGGTATCCGGGGTTGTACGACGCCACCAGCATGAAGCCAGGTGCGGCTTCAAGCTCTTCGCCAGTGCGGTCGATTGGCAGGATGCGCCGGTCATCGGTCAGCGGGTGCAGAACGACAGTCACATCCTTACGGGCCTCGACCACCTCGTCGAGGTAGCAGATCGCGCCTTCGCGCACTGCGCGGGTCAGGGGGCCATCGACCCAGACGGTTTCCCCGCCTTTCAGCAGATAACGGCCAATCAGGTCAGCAGCCGCCAGATCATCATGGCAGGCTACGGTATAAAGCGGGCGGCCAAGTTTTGCGGCCATGTGGGCCACAAAGCGGGTCTTGCCGCAGCCCGTCGGACCTTTCAGCAGAACTGGCAAGTCGTTGTTATAAGCCGCGGTGAACACATCGCATTCATCGCCTTGGGGCAGGTAGAAGGGGGCGTTTGCCGCCCCCTCATTCAGTTTTATGGAGCCATCCATATCCATCATCACTCCGCAGGGGTTTCGGCGGCGCCGGGTTCAATAACTTCTTTCCGGGGAACCCAGATCGAGTAGATGAACAGCAGCGCACCAAGGACTACGACGACACCGGAACCCAGACGCATCCAGTAGAAGATTGCGATCTGGTCCTGCACGTCCATGAAGTAGTCTCCGACCACGCGCTGCATGTGTGTCTGTACGGTTCCGCCGAAGGTCAGCACGAAGGTCATAAAGACCATACCGCTGGTCATCAGCCAGAACGAGCCCATGTTCAGCACCTGATTGTAAGGATCACGGTTCTTCAGGATCGGCATCGCATAGCTGAAGATCGCCAGGTTGAGGCAAACATAAGCACCGTAGAAGGCCAGGTGACCGTGTGCCGCCGTGATCTGTGTGCCGTGGGTATAGTAGTTTACCCCGTGCAGCGTATGCAGGAAGCCCCAGACACCAGCACCGAAGAAGGCAAGCGTTGCGCAGCCCAGCGACCACAGCAAAGCGGCCTTGTTGGGATGGTCACGACGGCCTTTCCAGACCATGACGAAGGCAAAGGCCATCATCGCGAAGAACGGGATCACCTCGAGGCTTGAGAAGATCGACCCAATCCACTGCCAGTAACCGGGGGTGCCGATCCAATAGTAGTGGTGACCTGTTCCAAGAATTCCCGAGAACAGCGCAGCGGCCACGATGACATAAAGCCATTTTTCGACCACCTCACGGTCCACACCGGTCAGCTTCAGCATCAGGTAGGCCAGGATCGAGGCCATGATCAGTTCCCACACACCTTCGACCCACAGGTGGACAACATACCACCAGTATTGCTTGTCCAGCGACAGGTTGCCCGGGTTGTAGAAGGCAAACAGGAACAGCAGCGCCAAACCCCACAGACCCAACAACAGGATGTTGGTGATGGCAGTCTTCTTGCCCTTCAGAACGGTCATGGACACATTGTAAAGGAAGATCAGCGCGGCAACGACGATACCGGCCTTGACCCATTTGGGTTGCTCAAGGAACTCGCGCCCCTCTTTGCCCAGCAGCCAGTTGCCTTCGAACAGGTTGAAGACATAGGTCAAAACCACGCCCAACGTACCGACCACAAGAATGATCAGCTGCAAATAGGCCAGCTTGGGCGAATGGATTTCACGCTCGGCCTCTTCCGGGATCAGAAAATAGGCCGCCCCGAAAAAGCCCAGTATCAGCCAGACGATCAGCGAGTTGGTGTGCAGCATCCGCACGATATTGAACGGCAGAAGCTCGCTCAGGAAGTTAGGCGACACATAGATCAGACCGGCCAGCAGGCCGCCGATCACCTGGATCGCGAACAACGCCATGGCTACCGCAAAGTAGGCATAGGCGATTTTTTGGGATTCATATTTCATTGCTCCATTCCCCTTCTCAGCCAGCCTCGTTGGGCGGCCAGTCCTGAGCTTCGATATTGTCCGTCCAGATCAGGAAGTTGGTCAGATCCCGGATCTCTTCGTCGCTGAGGTTGAATTGCGGCATCTGCCGACGACCGGGAATGCCGGTGGGTTGTGCCTCCATCCAGCCCTTGAGGGATTCAAAGGCCGATTCCGGGTCGTCCAACACGCCCCAACGTGTCATCACATTGCCGACCTCAGGGGCAAAGTACGCCCCTTCGCCAAGGATCGTGTGGCAGTTGATACAGGCGTGTTTTTCCCAAACATGTTTGCCCCGAACCACACTTTCGTCGAGCTTCGCGGCATTTTCGGAATTGACGATATACAGATGTGAATGGGCTGATAGAGCCAGAAAGATGAGGATGAAGAACAGTGACCCGCCATAGAATATGTTGCGAGCCATGCTCTTTGTCATGACTTCTCGCATCGCGCTCTCCTTTGCGCAGATTAGCTAGTGCAGGCAACATGACGTGCGGGTCACAGGGCTGCCTTAACGAAAGTCAAGACTTCTAAAGTATCCTCAGGAACGAGATCAGAGATCCGCAAACACCGAGAATAACGAAATGACCTTAGGGTCGCCTTGAAATCTGAGGCAATTGTGAACACTTTCGCGTCGACTTCTTGATATACCGGACGTAATCAACCACCTGAGAAAAGGTGAAAATTCCGCTTCAAAGATTGATGGGCAAAAATGGCGAACTATTCCTATATCGGTTATACACCCGGTGTCATCACGGTGAATACGATTGGGCCGGACACGGTTACGTTGGATGTCAATTTTGATCCCGACACGGATCGTCGTTTGTTCAGCGTGACTGACGCAGCCGGTGGTTTTATTCAAAACGGCGGCGGACCACCTATCCCCGATACAGGGGATGTTTTCAACGGTGACCGCTTTGACAACGAAGACGGTGATGACCTGACGCAGACCGGTACTATCACCACCCTCGATGGTTCGACCACCTTTCTAAGCGGCCCAATATACCTGGAAGAATCCTACGTTCTGTCCAAACCAGGCGGGGGCACAATTACTGTATATCGCGTCGAAGTTGACGGCGTATTGGGCGGCTATATTACCTCTGAACCTCTTGTGCCCGGTACGACCTACTCGATGAACATCGTGAACGTCACGCCGACCAATGCGCCCGACACAACTGACCCGGCTGCCATCATTGACGTGCCGTGCTTTACTGCCGGAACACTTATCATGACGCCAGAAGGTCCGATGCCCATCGAGGATCTGAAGGTGGGTGACATGGTCGTGACTGCCGACAATGGACCGCAACATATACGTTGGATCGGAAAGCGAAATCTATCGCATGAGGAGCTGGTGAAAAAACCCAAGCTGCTTCCAATCCTCATCAAAGCCGGGGCCTTGGGGTGTGACTTGCCAAAACGCGACCTGCTTGTTTCGCCACAGCACCGGATGCTGGTTCGATCCCGGATCGCCGTCAGAATGTTTGACGCAGAGGAAATCCTAGTCCCCGCGCGCATTCTTACTGCCAGCCCCGGTATCAGCGTTGCAGAAGACACTGTGTCAGTCACGTATTACCATCTTTTGTTCGACCGCCATGAAATCATCTTCGCAGAAGGTGCCCCGTCGGAAAGCCTTTTTGTCGGCGCACAGGCTCTGTCCAGCGTTCCCCCAGAAGCAAGGGCAGAAATCTTCGACCTGTTTCCGGAACTAGAGACCCCTTGGCACGTTCCTCAGTCTGTGCGGCACATACCTGAAAACGGAAGACGCGCTCGTGCGCTCGTGTCCCGCCACGTAAAGAACGAACGCCCCTTAATATTCTGAACTGCAATCCGCGCTTAAGGTTCCGTGTCAGCCGTGCTTTGCTGCGCGCGGACCCGTCAGCGCTGGCCACATGGAAAACAGATACAACCCGATTGCGGCAATCCATAACCCGTCAGCCGTCAGCATGGCGGTCATATATCCACCTGCTAGCCCGGACCCCAGCCAGCGGACCAAAGCCGCCGCCGCCATAAGCCCGTATCCGACCGCCATGGGCGACGGAGCAACAAGGGGCCGGCCACTGTGGCCAAGGGCAGCGCGGCTCATGACGGCAAGGGTCATGCCACCAACGCACCCAATCCCCAAAATGTGCAGCGCCCCGATCTCATTTCCATATCCGATGACAGCAGACCCCCACAGCAACAACCCAAGGGCCAGCATCATCAGGCCCAGGTGCAGAGCAATCAGGATCGGCTGCCGCAGCGCCCAACCCGCTCTCCACCGTGCCATGCGCATCACCTGGGCGCCGCCCAGCAGCAGCGCGAAGATACCTGCCAACGAAACACTGCCCAAGGTCAGAACCAACAACGGCAGCACAAGGGCAAGCGCCATCACGGCCTTTTCCAGCGCCGCATTTGAAACCGGCCACAGGGCTTCGGGAACACCCTCGCGTTTCATTGCATTGCGCGTAAAGGCCGGAGTAATACGTCCCCCCAGTATCGCTATCATTGAACACAAGGTCAGCAGCCCTGCTCGCACGCCGGTATTCAACGTGTCTGCGGCGACACCTATCCATTCCAGATGAACCATCAGGTTGGCCACCCATACCAAACTCAGAAGATACAGAAATATCATGTTCTGTGGCTTGGGCCTGCGTATCAGCTGGCTGGCAATCTTCAGGACAAGGATCGGGACGAAGCTCAGGTCGACAATCGCGACGGTGATCAGAGAGAGCGATCCTGAAAACCACACCGCCAGCCGCCCCGCCATCCAGATCAGCGCTACAATCGTGACAAAGCGCGCGCGCACTTCGGGCGTGCCGGTCCAGTTCGGAACTGCCGTCAGAAAGAACCCACCCAGTGCTGCCGTTGCATAGCCAAAAATCATCTCATGGGCATGCCACATGACCGGGGGCATTCCATAACTTTGCTCGGCATAGGGTAAGAGCCCATCCAGTGAGGCCAGCCAAACACCCCAGGCGACACCAGCAAACACACCATAAAGACCGGCAGAAAGGAAAAATACCCGAAAGCCTTCGCTGAAAATGCGCGATATTGCAGATGACATGCCTGCTCTCCATGGCCCATCTCGTCCTTCAACAAGCAGTACTGTCCGACGGGATTCGGGCACTTAACCGAAATCAAGACGACAAAAACATGTGCGAAAAAAACAGGTTTTATTGCTGAAATCTGCGTCTGGTTTTTGCCCAAAGAACGAAGTTAGCGCCGCGCCCGTTGACTTTGGTCAAGGATGACAATCCCGTGATGGATCAGTCTCCGCATTGCCTCACCACGCAAATGGAGAGTGATCATGTCACTTGGAATCAGCTACAACAAGACCGGCCGCGCTTTTGGGGTCGGATTGGCAATGTTGTTGGGCAGCGTCGCTGCTCCAGCTTTTGCCGACGAGCCAACACTTAGCGACGAAGCCTTTGAAGCTTCGAAACAACTGTACTTTGAACAATGTGCAGGCTGCCACGGGGTTTTGCGCAAAGGCGCTACCGGTAAAAACCTGGAGCCGCATTGGAAGAAGACCGCAGCCGACGGCACCGTAACCGAAGGCGGCACCCTGAAACTGGGTCAGGAACGCCTTGAGAAAATCATCGCCTGGGGAACTGAAGGCGGGATGAACAACTTCTCGGACATCATGTCCGAGCAGGAAATCAAGGACATGGCGACCTACATCATGATGGAGGCCCCAAAGCCGCCTGAAATGTCGCTGGAACAGATGAAGGCAACCCGCAAGGTTTACGTCGAAGAAGCAGACTACCCGACCGAGCCGCTTCACGGCCGCAACTGGGAAAACTTCTTTGTCGTCATCGAACGCGATGTGGGCAAGGTTGCCGTCATCGACGGTGACACGAAAGAAGTGCTGACGCATATTCCGACCGGCTATGCCGTGCACGTCCTGAAGGCTTCGGAACATCACAACATCACCGAACCCGAAACACCTGGACGTTTCTGGTACACAATGGGCCGTGACGGCAAGATGACCAAGATCGACCTCTGGCAAACGCCGGACAAGATGCTGGTTTCGGAAGTCAAGATCGCCTATGACGCGCGCGATGTCGCCGTGTCCGGTGACGGCAAATACGTCATCGGTGGTGGGTACTGGCCGCCTCACTTTGCGATCGTTGATGCGCAGACCATGGAGCCGGTCAAAGTCGTTTCGACCCGTGGCACAAACGTAGATGGTGAGTATGTGGAAGAAGCCCGTGTGGCCGCTATCTACACCACGCCGAACGAACCCACCTGGATCGTTGCCGTGAAAGAGCTGGGTCAGCTTTGGCAGGTTGACTACACCGACCTCGACAACTTGCGGATTGACAAGATCAACTCGGCCAAGTTCCTGCATGACGGGTTCTTCGACCCGACAGGCCGGTACTTCCAGATCGCGGCAAACGCATCGAACAAGATGGTCGTTGTCGATACCGAAACGCACAAGCTTGAGGCTATGATCGACACCGCTGCCCTGCCGCACCCCGGCCCGGGCGCGAACTGGATTGACCCGAACTGCGGACCTGTGGCGGGCACAACCCACCTGGGTGTCGGTACCGTGACAGTCTGGGGCAACGACCCAGAAGGCCACCCGGATCAGGCGTGGAAAACCTGTTACGAGGTGGAAACCGACGGCCCCGGCCTGTTTGTCCGCACCCACCCGAACTCGGATTACATCTGGGCTGATCAGACCAAACACCCCGAGCCGGAAATTCAACAATCGGTTCAGGTCATCTCGAAAGAGACCGGCGAGATCGTGAAAACCATCCAGATCACCGAAGACGAAGGCAGCGCCGCTGTTCACTTCGAATTCAACGCCGATGGTACCGAGGTCTGGGTTTCCAAGTGGAACCTGTCGGACTCGAAGGAACCCAACGGTCAGATTGTGATCTTCGACGCCAAGACATTGGAAGAAATCGGTCGGATTGACGGGCTTTATGCGCCAACCGGCAAATTCAATGTCCACAACCGGTCGAACCACGTCACCTGACGGGTTCGTAACCTAAACCGGAAAGGGCGGGCCCCTCGCCCGCCCTTTCCTCGTTTGACAGATCCGCCAAACTCACCGGCCTGCCACCCAAGGCCAGACAAGACAGCCAAAACGGAGCCCGGATATGACTTCCGAACCGGATAAGAAAAAACCGATCTGGCGCCGGTATTTCCTGTGGGGAATGCCCGTGGCCGGCATTGCTGCGGCTTTCGCCGCCGGCATCATCTTCTGGGGTGGGTTCAACACCGCCATGGAAGCCACGAATACCAAGGAATTCTGTGTCTCGTGCCACGAGATGCGGGATTTTGTTTATGCGGAATATCAGGGCACGATCCACGACGTGAACCGGTCGGGCGTTGGTGCGGTCTGCTCGGACTGTCACGTGCCCAAGGACTGGACCCACAAAATCATCCGCAAAATAAAAGCCTCGAAAGAGCTTTATGGAAAGGTGGTCGGTACCATCAACACCCGCGAGAAATTCGAAGCCAAGCGCATTCATCTTGCCATGAATGAGTGGGAGCGGATGAAAGCAACGGACTCGCGCGAATGTCGAAACTGCCATGACTTTGAATCGATGATGCCCGAATTCCAACGTCCCCGTGCGCGTCAGCAGCACCTTAATGCAATGGAAACCGGTCAGACTTGTATCGACTGCCACAAGGGCATTGCCCACTCGAACATCCGAGACCGCGCAACCGACGAGTATCTGGAAGAACTTGAAGCACCAAACCCGGCCTTCATCCGGCCAATTCCGCCAGAATACCTTGCCAGCCTTGAGCGGATCGAAGCCAAGGAAGCTGCCGACGCCGAGGCCGAAAAAGCTGCAAAGAAAGCCCAGCAGGAGGCCGTTCAGGCCCAGATTGCGGCAGCAGTTGATGCGGCCGTCGCGGAAGAGCGGGCAACGGCTGCAACCGATGGTTCGGCAACACCTGCCAGCAGTGAAAGCGGCGATGTCGGTGCCAACATCGACTGGAATGCGGTGGCTAGTGCGGACCTGAAGCTGTTCTATCCAGGCCAGGCGTCGTTTGAATGGGTGCAGAACGGAAAAACCCATGGCGGGGCCCGTCCGCTGACCAAAGGTGGCGATCAATGTTCGACCTGTCATGCCAAGGAACTGGATGCGATTGGTAACAAGATCGTTGCCGGTGGCGAGCTGGAACCCACTCCGATCCCCGGCAAACGCGGTGTGATCGACGCAACCGTTCAGGCGGCACATGATGACGAAAACCTGTACATCCGTCTGCAATGGCCGGATGCGGGGCACAACCCTGCTCCGTTTGTCGATGGCGGCAAAATGGATCCTGAAAACCAGATCAAAGTCGCTATGATGATCACCGGAACCGGTATCGAGCTGGGCGATCAGGTCGGGTGCTGGGCGTCGTGCCACGCCGACAACACCTATATGCCCTTTGCGCCTGAGGCCGATGCAATTGCCGCAAACGGGGATGTTTCCGGTCGCCTGACCGCTCAGGACACCGTGACCAAGTACCTCAGCGAAAGCCGCACCGAGATCGAGATCAAAGGTCGAGGCGGCAAGGCTTTGGGCGGTTGGGACAAGTTGCAGGCCACCGAACAAATCGAGCAGTATCTGGCTGACGGCACCTATCTTGACCTGATGCGTGTCTACGCGGACGGCAGCGCCACAAATGGTTATCTGCTGGAACAGCGGGTGGTCAATGATGGTGAGATTGCAGCCTCGGCAAACCTGTCTGGTGGCATGTGGACGGTTGTTTTCACACGTCCGCTGAACTCAGGTGCACCGGGTGACATTCCGCTGGAGGCAGGCCGGACCTATACCGTCGGTTTTGCAATCCATGATGACTTTGCCGCCGCTCGTTTCCACCACGTAACGCTGGATACCAGCCTGGCGCTGGACGACGACAGCGCATTTATCAACGTGGTCAAGCAATAACAGTTTGGGGCCGGTTCTCTCGGCCCCAATCACTTTGGAAAGGAGACATGGACCATGAAACCCCACCGCCTTCTTCCCGCGCTGCTGCTTCTTGCCGCGCCAGCCTGGTCAGATGAAACCGCCGAGATCTGCGCCGAAGCCGAAGAGCGTTATGTCGAACTGTTCGGCCACCCCTCGGCCTCGGTCGAGGACGCCAAGGTGGTTTTGATGTACAACTACAAATTCTGCCCGTTCGAGCTGACCGTAAAGGCAGGTACAACTGTCCGATGGGTGAATGTCGACAAGCGCACCAGCCACAGTGTGTTGCTGAAAGATGGCAGCGAACCCGAAAGCGACCGGCTGTTCCCGGAAGAAACGGTTGAAATGACCTTCCTGACACCGGGCCCTCAGGATTATCTCTGCGGGCCCCATTGGGAGACACAGAACATGATCGGGATGATCACTGTCGAGCCCTGATTTTGGGTGTACTTACAGGCTGAATTAAGGGGCGCGGGCGCAAATCCCGCGCTCCTTAACTTATGTCAAGGAGGTTGGTTTTCGATTGCGCCAATCTGCCCTCATGACACGCCCGGCCTACCCAGCAACGTCCCGCAAAAGCATTGGATTCGCGCAGGAAACTCCGGGTTTCGAAGACATTCAGACCCAGCGAGTTTGAACATGAGCGGTAAGGTTTTTCTGATTGGTGCAGGCCCCGGCGACCCCGAGCTGATGACGCTGCGTGCCCTGCGAATGCTGCAGGAAGCAGATGTGGTGGTCTATGACAGGCTGGTGTCTGCTGATATCCTGAATCTGCACGCCGAAGGCGCGCGGCTGATCCCTGTTGGGAAAGCGCCCAAATGCCACACCGTCCCACAGGACCGGATCAACGAAATCCTTCTGGAAGAGGCCAGCGCAGGTCACACGGTCGCCCGTCTGAAAGGTGGCGATCCGATGATCTTTGGCCGCGGCTCGGAAGAAGCCGCTTATCTGATGGCCCATGGCGTGGCGGTCGAATACGCACCGGGGATAACGGCGGCGCAGGGCGCGTCCTGCTCGACCGGCGTGCCGCTGACCCATCGCGGTCTGGCCACCTCGGTTCAATATGTTACCGGACACCGGCAGGCAGACAAAGTGCTGGATCTGGACTGGAAACGCCTGGCCGACCCGGACACGACACTGGTGGTCTATATGGGTGTGGCCAATATCGGCCAGATCGCCATGGGGCTGATGACCGAAAACCTACCGGGATCAACACCGGTTCTGGCCATCGGAAATGCGACGACACCCGATGAACGCCGGCTGGTGTCACGGCTGGACCAATTGGCCAACGACGTGCGCACCTCCGGGTTGAAGGCACCAACGCTTTTCATCATCGGCAAAGTTGTCTCACTCTACGCCGAACAGCCCGTGGCGAACATTCTGGAACGGGCTCATGGCTAAGCTAGGGTGCAGAAATCGTGTGCCGTGTCCCGCGCCGAACAGAAATGTGCCCGGCCACAAGGGGTGGGTTGCCCGAACCTTTCTGACAACTGCGGTTCTGGCCGCAACGTCCGCCTTTGCTGCCGATGTCATTGATCCCAACGCACTGAAAAGACTTGTGCATCAGGATTGCGGCTCGTGCCACGGGTTATCACTGAAAGGCGGCCTGGGGCCTGATCTGCGCTCGAAAACACTGGAGCATTATGACGCCGAGGTTTTGACCGGCGTCATCCTTGACGGCATCCCCGATACGGCGATGCCCCCGTGGCGGCCCCTGATCAGCGAAGAAGAGGCCGAATGGATTGCCCGATACCTGCTGGAACAGGAGGCACAATGAAACACCTTATCCTCAGCCTTGCGGCGACATTGATGATGACCACGGCTCAGGCTGAACCGATGGCGACAGGAGACCTTGGGCTGGTGATCGAACGTGCCAGCGGATCGGTCCTGCTGGTGGACCAGTCCGACCGTGCTGCTCTGGCCCGGATAGAAGGACTGGGCGATCTGTCCCACGCCTCGTTGGTCTATTCACCGGATGAACGTTTTGCCTATGTCTTTGGCCGTGACGGAGGCCTGACCAAGGTTGACATTGTCACCCGCCAGATCGTGAACCGTGTTGTGCAGTCCGGAAACGCCATTGGTGGCGCAATCTCGGACGATGGCGCCTTTGTAGCTGTATCGAATTACGAACCCGGCGGTGTGCGCGTGTTTGATGCGCAAACGCTGGAGATGGTGGCTGACATTCCCACCGGCAGCAAAACGATTGGTCTGGTCGACGCGCCGGGCCGCCGTTTCGTTTTCACAATGTGGGACACCGGCGAGACATGGATCGCGGATTTCGCACAAGGCACGCCCGAGATCACCAAGATCCCCGATATCGGCAAGAACCCTTATGACGCGCTGATCACTGCCAATGGCCGCACCTATATCACCGGCCTGTTTGGCGAGGATGGTCTGACCGCGCTTGATCTGTGGTCCGACAACCCGGAACCGATCCGCGTTCTACCCGGCTATGGCCGTGGTCAGGAGGAAATGCCGGTCTACAAGATGCCCCATCTGGAAGGTTGGGCGCTGACAGGGTCCGAATTTGTCTTGCCCGCCGTTGGCCACCACGAGGTTTTGTGGATCGACGCCACCACCCTGACCGAGACCGGACGCACGCAAACCTACGGACAGCCGGTTTTTGCCATGGCCCGCCCGGACGGGCGGCAGGTCTGGGTTAACTTTGCCCACCCGCTGAACGATACCATTCAGGTCATCGATACCGTCAGCAAACAGATCATCCACGAATTCAAGCCCGGCCCTGCCGTTTTGCACATGGAATTCACTCCGCGCGGGCACGAGGTCTGGATCAGTGTGCGCGATGCGAACAAGGTCATGGTTTATGACACGCGTAACTTCGAAAAACTACGTGAGATCGAGGCCGAAAGCCCGTCGGGTATCTTCTTTACCGCGCGTGCGCACAAAACGGGTCTGTAAGTCATGCAACACATTACAGACCCGATCGACCGCCGCTTGCTGGATGAATTTCAGCGTGATTTCCCGGTGACCGAACGCCCGTTTCAGGTTCTTGGAACCGCTCTTGAACTGGACGAAAGCGAAGTCATCCACCGCCTGACCAGAATGCGCACCACAGGCCGCATCACGCGGGTTGGCGCAACCATCACACCCGGCGTGGTGACGGCCAGTACGCTGGCAGCAGTGTCCGTCCCGGAGGAGCGGCTGGAAGAGGTTGCCGCCCTGATCGACGCCGAGCCGGGTGTAAACCACAATTATCAGCGCGAGGACGCCTGGAACCTCTGGTTCGTCGCTACCGGCCCGGATCGGGCGCATGTGGATGCTACCCTTGCGCGGATCAGCCGGGTCACCGGGCTGCGGGTACTGGATTTGCGGCTGGTGCGCCCTTTCAACGTTGATCTTGGGTTCCGCATGATCGGAGGGGTCAAAAATGTGCCCACAGCGCGTCAGGTGGATGCATCCGCCATGCGCGACGGCGATCGTTGCCTGCTGCAAACGCTCAGCTCGGGACTGTCTCTGGTCGCTGAACCCTATGCAGATTTGGCACATTCACTGAACCGGGACGTTGATGATGTGATGGCGCGAGTCATCGCGTTGCATTCGGCCGGTATCATCTCGCGGCTGGGCGTCATCGTACGTCACCGGGCGCTTGGCTGGTCGGCCAATGCGATGGTGGTCTGGGACCTGCCGGCAGAGCAGATCGACATCGCTGGCCCCGCTTTGGCCGCTTTCCCAGGGGTGACCTTGTGTTACGAGCGCAACCCGGTGCCCGATGTGTGGCCATATCGCCTGTATTCCATGATCCACGCGCGATCCCGCAGCGAGGCTTTGGACGTGCTGACCCGTGCGACGGCCCTGCCAGAACTGACGGACGCACGGAACAAGGTTCTGTTCTCAACCCGCTGCTTCAAGCAGACCGGCGCGCTGATTCAAACCAAAGAGGTCGCCGCATGACGCTGGACCAAACTGACCGTGCGATCCTGAACCGGATGCAAGACGATCTGCCACTGGTTTCACATCCTTACGCAACAGTCGCCAAAGAACTTGGCCTGTCCGAGGCCGAATTGCTGGCGAGCCTGACGCGCATGAAAGAGTCCCGTGTCATCACACGTTTTGGGCCGTTCTTCGATGCCGCTGCAATGGGCGGTGCCTTTTGCCTCTGTGCGATGGCCGTTCCAGCTGGGGAATTTGAAGTCGTCCTGACCAAAGTCAATGCACACCCCGAGGTCGCCCATAATTATGAACGCACGCACCGGCTGAACATGTGGTTCGTACTGGCAACGGAAACGCCCGAAGGGATCGAGGCCGCGGCCGATGCAATTGAACGGGAAACAGGGATCGAGGTTCTTTGTTTCCCCAAACTTCAGGAATTCTACATCGGCTTTCGGGTAGCGGCATGATCGACGCAACAGACAGACAGATTATCCAAGCGCTACAGGGCGGATTGCCTCTGGTTTCCGCCCCATATGCTCAGGTTGCTGATGATCTAGGGATGCAGGAAGCCGATCTGCTTGAGAGGCTGTCAGCTCTCAAGGCGCGCGGCGTAATCCGCCGTATCGCGGCCGCCCCTAACCACTACAAGCTGGGCATGACTTCGAACGGCATGACTGTCTGGGATGTCGAAGATGACCGCATCGCCAAATTGGGCGCTCAGATCGGTGCCCTACCCTTTGTCACCCATTGCTATGAACGTCCCCGCGCGTTGCCGGACTGGCCCTATAACCTGTTTGCCATGGTTCACGGATCGGATCGGGATGAGGTCGAAGAAAAGCGAGCCGAGATCGCCGCAATTCTGGGTGACGCCTGCCGGGCCAAGGATATCCTCTATTCCACGCGCATCCTGAAAAAGACCGGGCTGCGCCTGAAAAAGAAAGGCTGAGACGATGTTCCGCCTGACAGAATACATGCACCAGCTGGTCAAGCCGACCCCGGTGCGTAAACACCGCCCCGGCCCTGTGAAACCGGTGGTGATCTGGAACCTGACGCGGCGCTGCAATCTGAAGTGCCGTCATTGCTACACCGTCTCGGCGGATGTTGCGTTCCCGGGCGAGCTCAGCCACGAGCAAGCCATGGTAACCCTTGAGGATCTGGGCCAGTTTCGCGTCCCGGCCCTGATCCTCTCGGGTGGGGAACCACTGGACAGGTTCGATTTCTTCGACATTGCCAAACGTGCCCGCGAGCTTGTGCCGATGCTGGCGCTGTCGACCAACGGAACACGAGTTCATGATGAAACAGCCGACATGATTGCCGACGTTGGTTTCAACTACGTTGGCATCTCGTTGGATGGGATCGGGGCCACAAATGACTGGTTCCGCGGTGTTGAAGGGGCTTTTGCCGACGCCCTGCGCGGTGTGCGCGAATGCAAGAGGCGCGGCATCAAGGTTGGCTTGCGGTTCTGCCTGACCGAAGGCACGCAGCATCACCTGCCGGACCTGCTTCAGCTATGCGATGACGAGGGCGTCGACAAGTTTTACCTGTCGCACCTGGTTTATGCCGGGCGCGGCGACAAGAACCGCGGCGAGGATGCTGAGCATCAGCGCACCCGCAAGGGAATGGATCTGCTGTTGGAGCGCGCGTGGGAGGCTGCCTCGGGCGGTCGCCCGCTGGATATCGTGACCGGCAACAATGATGCAGACGCGGGGTATTTTCTGAACTGGATTCGTGCGCATTTCGACGCTGACAAGGCTGCGCATGTCCGCGAGCATCTGGCCGCTTGGGGAGGAAATTCCAGCGGTTTGGGTGTGGCCAATATCGACAATCTGGGCCGGGTCCATCCTGACACCTACTGGTCCGATTACACAGTAGGCAACGTTAAGACGACATCGTTTTCCGAGCTTTGGACCAGCGACGATCCGATGCTGGCTATGCTGCGCACGCGTCCGCGCCCCCTTAAAGGGCGCTGTGGGGCTTGCGAGCTAAAGGATGTCTGCGGTGGCAACACCCGCATCCGAGCCCTGCAACTGACCGGTGATCCCTGGGCCGAAGATCCGGCCTGTTACCTGACAAACGAAGAAATCGGTGTTGACGACGCAGGCGAGCGTCTGCGGGTTACGCCGTTCCGGGGGAAAAGCCATGATCCGGCGCATCAATTCTTTTAATCCCGTCTGCTCTGAGCCTTCGACATGGGTGCCAGAGACACCCAAGGGAGCCTCCGGCGGGAGTATTTTTGAAAAGATGAAGCTCGTGGTGATGTGTTCCGTGCTGACCGCAGGTGCAGCCTGGGCAGACGCACCAACGGATTATGCTGAACATTGTGCGTCCTGCCACGGTGAAAACCGCTTGGGCGGCGTCGGCCCGGCCTTGATCCCCGAGACGCTCCAGCGCATGCGCGGGCCCCGCATCGCAGCGGTGATAGCCGATGGGCGCGCGGCGACGCAAATGCCTGCTTTCTCGCACGAACTTGACGCTTTGCAGATTGAAGAGCTGGCTGGCTGGCTAAAATCACCGCTGGAAACCGACCCCGAATGGGGCGAGGCCCATATCATGGACAGCCGCACGCTGGATGACGGTTACATCCCCGTTGAGGCGCCAGTGTGGTCAAGTGACCCGATGAACATCACTCTGGTGGTCGAAACCGGGGACCATCACGTCAGTGTGCTGGATGGTGACACGTTTGAGGTTCTCGACAGGTTCGAGACACCTTTTGCGGTTCACGGCGGGCCGAAGTTCAGCCCGGATGGGCGTTTCGTTTTCATCATGTCCCGGGATGGCTGGGTTCAGAAATACGACATCTGGGCCCTGCAACAGGTGGGGCGCGTACGGGCGGGGCTTAACAGCCGTAACATCGCAATGTCCGGCGACGGCAAGTGGCTGGCCGTCGCGAATTATTTGCCCAACAGTCTGACCTTGCTGTCGACCGAAGACTTGTCGGTGGCAAAAGTCATTGCGATCAAAGGAAAAGCGGGAAAATCCAGCCGCGTATCCGCGGTGTATCAGGCCCCCCCGCGTGAGAGCTTTGTTCTGGCGCTCAAGGATGTTCCCGAGATCTGGGAGGTCTTCTACGGAGCCAACCCGCCGCAATCCGGGCTGGGTCACGACTTTCGCATCGAAGGGCAGTTCAAGAACCCCGATCCTTTCCCGGTGCGCAAGATCACAACGCCCGACTATCTGGACGATTTCTTTTTCGATCAGAGCTATGAATACGTCATGGGTGCCGCGCGCGATGGCAAGGGCGGACAGGTGATCGACCTTGTTATTGGGCACAAGGTGGCTGATCTGGACTTGCCGGGGATGCCGCATCTAGGCTCGGGGATTACGTGGAAACATGGCGATACGACCGTTATGGCCACGCCGCATCTGACTGACGGCACGGTGTCGGTGATCGACATGGGGACTTGGGAAACCGTCAAGCGGATCAAGACCGAAGGGCCGGGATTCTTCATGCGGAGCCACGAGAATTCGCCTTTCGTCTGGGCCGATGTCTTCTTTGGTCCCAACAAGGATGCCATGCATGTGATCGACAAGCAAAGCCTTGAAATCGTAAAGACTTTGCGCCCTGCCCCGGGCAAGACCGTGGCACATGTAGAGTTCACAAAGGATGGCCGCCACGCGCTTGTGTCGATCTGGGAAGATGACGGCGCGGTGATCGTTTATGACGCGCAGACGCTGGAAGAAGTGCGCCGCCTGCCGATGCGTAAACCATCTGGGAAGTACAATGTCTGGAACAAAATCACCTTCTCGGAAGGCACCAGCCACTGAGGGCAAATGGCCGGTCTGGAAACTGGCCATTCTGCTTTATCCAGCCACCATGTTGACCGTGGCCATCAACCTGTTTCTGGCCGGGCTGATCCTGCATAGCGCCGGTTTCGGGGTGATTGGACCGGTTCCGGCAATCCTTTGGTCAATACCTTTAGGCATACCCGCGTCCTGGTTGGCGGGGCGATGGGTGCGTGGGTTGATGGACGAAGCGGACGGCTGAAGGGAAATTCCAAAGGCCTGACGAAAGTCAAGTATCGGACAGGGAAAACCGCCTACGACTCGGGAAAGAATACCGAGTTGGATTCTCCATGCCTGCCTTTAACTCTTTCCACACCCTCCCTGTTCGCGCATTACGCGCGGCGTGTGGACTGGCAGGTATTTTCCTTCTGTTGTTGCAAATGCTTGGCCCGGTTCTGGCGAGTCCCGGTGAGAACATGTGGGTGGAGATCTGCTCGGAGGCGGGCGCGGTCTGGGTTCAAGTTGACCTTGAAGAAGAAGGCGACAACGATCCAACCGCGCCCTGCCCGAAATGCGCGGACTGTGCGCTTTGTGCGGTGACGGTGTCAGCACCGATGCCGGGCGCTTTGCAGCCCGCAAGCGTCGTAAATGTTCAAAATGTACGCTTTGAACATGGGGGGCAGTGCATTTTGTACAGCCCCAAACACCTGTGGCCCGAAACCCGGGGGCCCCCGTTCACGACCCAAGAAGAATCTGAACGCGCCCCGCGCGCGTCCATGGCGTCTACCCAATTGATCGGAGGTGCGCCGTGGTTATAAGTCGCGCAATCCATTTCCTTCTGGCCCTCGTTCTGTCCTGCGGTGTTGCAATCAGTGCACGCGCCGACAGTCTTGCCAGCTTTCTTCCTGACATTGATCCGGCTGACCTGGCCCCGGGTGCCGACGCGTTTGGCCCGGTACGCAGCGACGTGAAGGTTGCCCCGGTCCTTCGGGGTGCCGAGACCATCGCGTGGGCTTTTCTGACTTCGGACTTTGTCGGAACGACCGGCTATTCCGGCAAACCCATTCACGTGGTTGCTGCCATCGACGCAGACGCTGTTCTGACCGGTGTTCAGCTGGTCAAGCATTCCGAACCCATCGTACTGATCGGCATTCCCAATTCCCGGATGGTTGAACTGACCGAAGGCTATGCGGGCCTTGACCTGAAACGAGAGGCCGAGACCGGGGGTGAGGGGCATGACCTAGACATTATCTCGGGTGCGACCGTGACGATCATGGTGATCGATGACAGCCTTGTGCGCGGAGGGATCAAAGTGGCCCGCGCGCTGGGGCTGGGCGGATTGTCTCCGGTGCAGGCTGGAGGTCCGAAGCGCGAAGTCGATATGGCGCAGGATGCCATTTACGACTGGACCACATTGTCTGGAGACGGCTCGGTCCGGCGCATGACGCTGGATGTCGGGCAGGTCAATGCCGCCTTTGAAGCCACCGGGGATCAGCGCGCGATCAAGCGCCCCGAACCGGGCGAGCCGGATGACACCTTCATCGACATGCACATGGCGCTTGTTTCGGTCCCGTCTATCGGCAAGTCGCTGCTGGGTGAGGCTGAATACCAGAACCTGACCAACTGGCTGGACGAGGGCGAACAGGCCATTCTGGTTCTGGGGCGCGGGGCCTATAGTTTCAAGGGCTCGGGCTATGTCCGGGGTGGGATCTTTGACCGGATTCAGCTGATCCAGGGCGACAGCTCGGTGCGGTTCTTTGACAAGCAGCAGCGCCGTCTGGGTGAGGTTGCCGCGCCAGATGCCCCCAGCTTTACAGAACTGGATATCTTCAAGATCCCCGCTGATGCCGAGTTTGACCCGGCCGAGCCGTTCCGCCTGCAATTGCTGGTGCAGCGTGCCGTCGGGGCGGTTGAAAAGACCTTTCTGACCTTCGATCTGGGATACAAACTGCCTGAACAATACCTGTTGCCCGTCACCGCGCCATCGGTCGTAGATGATGCAACAGGCGAAGCGGCCGCCAAGGCGGCCCTGTGGCAGCGCATCTGGAAGGATCGCACTGTCGAGATCGCCGGGCTTGGTGTCATGCTGCTGGTGCTGACGGCGACGTTCTTCTTCCAGTTCCACGCCACGATGAATGCGCGCGTCTTCTACTGGTTCCGCATCGGGTACCTGACGATAACCCTGTTCTTCATCGGCTGGTATGCCAATGCACAGCTGAGCGTGGTGAACCTGATGGCGCTGGCGGGCAGTTTGCGAACCGGGTTCTCGTGGGATGCGTTCCTGCTGGACCCGCTGGTCTTTATCCAGTGGTTTGCCGTGGCCGCCGCTCTGCTGTTCTGGGGTCGTGGGGCCTATTGCGGATGGCTGTGCCCGTTTGGCGCGCTTCAGGAGCTGACCAACAAGATCGCGCGGGCGCTGAAAGTGCCGCAATGGACTTTGCCATGGGGTCTGAACGAGCGTCTCTGGCCTGCGAAATACATGATCTTTCTGGGTCTTTTTGGCCTGAGTTTCGTATCGATCCCGCTGGCCGAGCAATATGCCGAGATCGAACCGTTCAAAACCGCGATCATTTTGAAATTCATGCGCGACTGGCCATTTGTGGTCTTTGCGCTGGTCCTGCTGGGGATCGGGCTGTTCGTTGAGCGGTTCTATTGCCGCTATCTTTGCCCGCTGGGCGGAGCGCTGGCGATCCCTGCCCGTATCCGCATGTTCGACTGGCTGCGCCGCTACAACGATTGTGGCACGCCCTGTCAGACCTGCGCCAATGAATGCCCCGTTCAGGCGATCCACCCCACCGGTGAGATCAATCCGAACGAGTGCGTCACCTGCCTGCATTGTCAGGTGCTCTATCAGTCCGAGGACAAATGTCCCGTCGTTATCCGCCAACTGAAACGGCGGGCCAAGACCGGGTCGGTCACACCTAAGACCCCCCTCGGGCAACCACCGGCGAACCATCCGAACGCCAAACCGAAAACCGTTTCCTAAAAGGAGGAACGACCATGTCGGACCAAGAAAACAAACTGAATATCACGCGCCGCGGTATGCTGGGGGCCACTGCCACCGGTGCCGTCATCGCCGGGACCGGTCTGGGATCGACCCTGATGACCGCGAAAGAGGCCAGCGCTGCCGCCAAGCAGCATCTGGAACCGGGCGAGCTGGACGAATATTACGGCTTCTGGTCGTCGGGCCAGACCGGCGAGCTGCGCATTCTGGGCGTGCCGTCCATGCGCGAGCTGATGCGGGTGCCGGTGTTCAACCGCTGCTCGGCCACGGGCTGGGGCCAGACCAACGAGTCGCTGAAGGTTCTGACCGAAGGCCTGCTGCCTGAAACCAAGGAGTTCCTGGCTGCAAACGGCAAGGTCACCTATGACAACGGCGACCTGCACCACCCGCATATGTCGTTCACCGACGGCACCTATGATGGCCGTTATCTGTTCATGAACGACAAGGCCAACACCCGCGTGGCCCGTGTGCGCTGTGACGTGATGAAATGCGACAAGATCATCGAGATCCCGAACGCGCATGACATCCACGGCCTGCGTCCGCAGAAATTCCCGCGCACCGGCTATGTCTTTGCCAACGGTGAGCACGAGGCCCCGCTGGTCAATGACGGCCAGATCCTTGATGATCCGTCACAATATGTGAACATCTTTACTGCCATCGACGGCGACACCATGGAAGTTGCATGGCAGGTGATGGTGTCGGGTAACCTCGATAACACCGACTGCGACTATCAGGGCAAATACGCCTTCTCGACCTCGTATAACTCGGAAATGGGTATGAACCTGGCCGAGATGACCGAGAACGAGCTGGACCATGTGGTCGTGTTCAACCTCAAAGGTATCGAAGAGGCCGTAGCGGCCGGGAACTATCAGGAACTGAACGGCGTCAAGGTCGTGGACGGGCGTAAAGAGGCGGGTGGAAACCTGACCCGGTACATCCCGATCCCGAACTCGCCACACGGTGTGAACACAGCGCCTGACAAGAAACACATCATGATCAACGGCAAGCTGTCGCCGACCGTGTCCGTGATCGATGTGGAAAAGGTCGATGCGCTGTTCAGCGAAAATGCCGATCCGCGTTCCGCTGTTGTCGCCGAGCCGCAGCTGGGTCTTGGCCCGCTTCACACGGCGTTCGACGGCAAGGGCAACGCTTATACCACCCTGTTCCTGGACAGCCAGGTGGTGAAGTGGGACATCGCCAAGGCGATCGAGGCCTATGCGGGTGCTGATGTTGACCCGATCGTCGACAAGGTCGACGTGCATTACCAGCCGGGCCACAACTCGACCTCGATGGGTGAAACTGCCGAAGCCGATGGCAAGTGGCTGATTTCGATGAACAAGTTTTCGAAAGACCGCTTCCTGAACGTAGGCCCGCTGAAGCCCGAAAATGAGCAGCTGATCGATATTTCCGGCGACAAGATGAAGGTGGTCCATGACGGTCCGACCTTTGCCGAGCCGCATGACTCAATCATTGTTCACCGGTCCAAGGTGAACCCGGTGAATGTCTGGGACCGCAACGACCCAATGTGGGAAGAGGCGCGCGCGCAGGCTGCCGCTGACGGCGTCGATCTGGACGAAGGTGCCGAGGAACCGATCCGGGACGGCAACAAGGTGCGGGTCTACATGACCTCGACCGCGCCCGTGTTCAGCATGGAGAAGTTCACCGTCAAACAGGGTGACGAAGTGACCGTTTATGTCACCAACCTGGATGATGTGGACGATGTGACCCACGGCTTCTGCCTGTCGAACTTCGGTATCGCGATGGAAGTTGCACCGCAGGCCACGGCCTCGGTCACGTTCATTGCTGACCGTCCGGGCGTGCACTGGTTCTATTGCCAGTGGTTCTGCCACGCGCTGCACATGGAGATGCGCGGCCGGATGTTTGTTGAGCCGCGGAGCGCATAAACATGCGTTGGCCCCTGCTCATACCGCTCCTGCTCGGCTCGCCCCTTTGGGCGGCGGATTGGGATGTGCCCAACCGGGCGGGGGCCATCAACGAGATACTGGCGCAGGCGGCGGATGGGGACACCCTTCGCCTGAGCCCCGGCGTTTACGTCGAGCAGTTGGTTCTGGACCGGCCCGTGACCCTCGACGGGCTGGGACAGGCCACCATCGACGGCCAAGGCCAAGGCAGCGTGATCACAGTGACCGGGCCGGGCGTGACCCTGCGCGGGCTGACGGTGATCGGATCAGGCTCGGATCATGACGGCATCGACAGCGGCATCCAGCTGACCAAGACGGCGCGCGCGCCGGTGGTCGAGGACAATGTGCTGCTGGGCAATCTTTACGGCATCGACATCCACGGTGCGAAGGACAGCATCGTGCGCGGCAACCGGATTGAAGGGCGGCAGGATCGCCACATGAACGCGCGCGGCAATGGTGTCTATGTCTGGAACGCGCCGGGTGCGGTGGTTGAAGGCAATGACATCCGCTATGGCCGCGACGGGATCTTTGTGAATTCGTCCAAGAAGAACACCTTTACCGGCAACCTGTTCCGCGATCTGCGGTTTGCCGTTCACTACATGTATGCCGACGACTCGGTCGTCAGCGACAATGTCTCGATCGGCAACGATCTGGGCTATGCGGTGATGTTCACGACCAATGTGCGGGTCGCCAACAATGTCTCGATCGGGGACCGCGAACATGGCGTGATGCTGAACTATGCCAACAAGAGCGTCATCACCGGCAATGTCGTGAAAGGTGCCAAGGAAAAGTGCACCTTCCTGTATAACTCGAACAAGAACGAATTCACCGACAACTGGTTCGAGGGATGTGGCATCGGTATCCACTTTACTGCTGGCAGCGAACGCAACCGCATTGTTGGCAATTCATTCATCGGAAACCGGACGCAGGTGAAATACGTCTCGACCAAGTGGGTCGAGTGGTCCGAAGACGGGCGCGGCAATTACTGGTCCGATTTTGCCGCCTATGATGTGGATGGCAACGGTATCGCCGATGTCCCCTATCGACCCAATGACAGTATGGACCATGTGCTGTGGACCCAACCCGCAGCCAAATTGCTGCTCGGCTCGCCTGCCGTGCAGCTGGTGCGCTGGTCGCAATCGGCCTTCCCGGCACTGTTGCCGGGGGGTGTGATGGACAGCAACCCATTGATGCAAGCCCCTGAACCCCCAGCTATGAAAAAGGTGCCTCATGACGGATAAGGCCCTGTCAATTGACCATGTCAGCAAGAACCGGGGGAAAACCCGCGTTCTTGACGATATCACCCTGTCCCTTGCCCCCGGTCAGCGCGTGGCGCTGCTGGGCCATAACGGCGCGGGAAAGTCGACCCTGATCAAATCCATCCTTGGCCTGACGCCCATTCGGGACGGAGCCATTCGGATCGGGGGTGCCACCCCCGGCAGCGCGCAGGCGCGACGGGATACGGCCTATCTGCCCGAGGCGGTCTCGTTTCACCCGGCGTTGACCGGGCGCGAGCAGCTGACGCTGTTTGCAAAACTGTCCGGGTCAAAAGCCGATGTTCCCGGCCTGCTGGAGCGCGTTGGCCTGAGCGACGCATTGGACCGCCGGATCGGTGCCTATTCCAAGGGGATGCGGCAACGACTGGGGCTGGCGCAGGTGCTGCTGGGACAGCCGAAAGTGGCGCTGCTGGATGAGCCGACATCGGGCCTGGACCCGATCTCGCGGCAGGACCTCTATGCCATTATTGACGAATTGGCCGCGCAGGGTACCGCCGTGCTGATTGCCAGCCATGCCTTGACCGAGGTTGAGGCGCGCACCGACCGGATCGCCATCATGCGCAAGGGTCGGATGGTGGCCGATGACACGCTGAACAACCTGTCGGCGCTGGCCGGTCTGCCGATCCGCCTGAAGGTGCGCGCCAGCGCCAATGCGGATGCCCTGGCCGCTGAACTGGGCGGCAACCGGATCAACGGCGCATCGGTCGAGCTGCTGTGCACACCCGAAGACAAGATGGAGGCCCTGCGCCGGATCGCCGGATTGGGCGATGCGGTGGCGGATGTGGAAATGACACCACCCAAGCTGGAGGACCTTTATCGCCACTACGCACAGGAGGAGAGGACATGACCCGCTTCCTTGCCATCACCCGAACTGAAATGCTGATCCTGCGCCGCAACCGCTGGCTGTTGGTTGCCACGCTGATCATGGTGCTGTTTGCTTTGGCGCTGACCTTTGCGGGCAGCGCGCCCACCGGCACATTGGGTGTTGATATGCTGACCGTCTCGGTCGCGTCGATGACTACGTTGTCGGTTTACCTTGCGCCTTTGCTGGCGCTGATGATTTCCTTCGATGCCATCGCGGGCGATGTGGACCGGGGCAGCCTGTCGCTGCTGCTGTCTTATCCGGCTGGACGCGGGGAAATCCTGTTGGGCAAGTTCTGCGCCCATCTGGCCGCGCTGGCCTTTGCCATGACCGTGGGTTTTGGCACCGCAGGCGCGGTAGCCGCGTTCTTTGGTGGTGCGGGGCCGGAAAGCCTGATGGCGCTGGTGCGACTTATCCTGACCTCGATCCTGCTGGGCGCCGTGTTTCTGGCGCTTGGATACCTGCTGTCCGCTTTGGCGAGGGGCGCCACGGCGGCAGCGGGTCTGTCGGCCGGGCTTTGGCTGGTTTTTGTCGTCCTTTATGATCTGGGCCTGTTGGGGGCCGTCGTCATGGACAAGGGCGGCGCATTCACCCAATCCGTCTTTCCATGGGTGATGGTGGCCAACCCGGCCGACGCGTTCCGTTTGTGGAACATCGCCGCGACGGAAGGCGTTGCCATGGCCTCGGGCATGACCGGGGCCGCACAGGCCCTGCCGGTTTGGGCCGCGCCCGCGTCGCTGCTGATCTGGCCGGTGCTGGGCTTTGCCCTTGCCCGGCTGGCTTTCCGGAGGGTTGAGCCATGAGACGTCTTGCCCTGATCGCATTGCTCGCACTGGCGGCCTGCAAGGAAGAGCTGGCCGAGGCCCCTGACCCGGTCGACCTGACACCCGATGCGCTGAGCTATTTCTGTCAGATGAATGTCACCGAGCATGGCGGCCCCAAGGGGCAGGTTCATCTGGAAGGCTATCCGGCCCCGCTGTTTTTCGCGCAGGTGCGGGACATGGTGGCCTATCTGAAAAGCCCCGAGCGCGATGCGGATATCACTGCCATATATGTCAGCGATATGGGTGTCGCGCCAAGCTGGCGGCAGCCAGGGATTTCGAACTGGATCGCTGCGGATGGTGCGACTTTTGTCGTTGGTGCCGATGTGGCAGGTGGCATGGGGGCGCGCGAAGTGGTGCCCTTTGCTGATCCTGCCGATGCGCGGGTTTTCGCGGAGACCTATGGCGGGACCGCGATGCGCCTGCCCGACATTCCCGACGCCGAAGTGCTTGGCCCTGTCGATCTTGATCTGACATTGGAGACCCCCGTATGACCGCCCTGTCCCGTCGCCGTTTTCTGATCATTTCAGCTGCCTGTGCGGCCACCCCGGCCATGGCTTCGGACGCGCATTGGCGCGGCACAGCCCTTGGGGCTGCGGCCAGCCTGCGGCTGGTTGGGCTGGCGGATGTCGAGGCCGCACCGATCATTGCCGCCGTCGAGGGTGAGGTGACCCGGCTGGAGGATATCTTCAGCCTGTACCGTCCGCAGTCACAGCTGAGCCGCCTGAACCGCGACGGTGTTTTGACCGCACCCGCGCCTGAGCTGTTGAATGTGCTGAGCCTGAGCAGTGCGCTGCATCAGGCCTCCGGCGGCGCTTTCGATCCCAGCATTCAGCCCCTGTGGTATGCTTTGGCAAGAGGGGCAGGCCCCGGAGATCTGGCTGCCGCCCGCGCTGCTGTGGGTTGGGAACGGGTGTCTTTCGATGCTGCGTCGGTGCGGCTGCCGGTGCCGGGCCAGTCGGCCCTGACGCTGAACGGAATCGCCCAAGGAGCGATCACGGATCGGATCGCCGCGCTGCTGCGTGGCTTTGGTTTGCGTGATGTTCTGGTCGATATGGGAGAGGTTGCCGCCTTGGGTGCGCGAGGCGACGGCGCCCCCTGGAAAGTCGGGTTGGTCGCGCCGGACCAGCGGGTTTTGAAACGGGTCGCGCTGCGTGACCGCGCGGTCGCGACATCATCGTCGCTGGGGACGCAGCTGGGACAGGGTTTGGGCCACATCATCACCCCGGACGGGCCTGCAAACCGGGACAGAACGGTTTCGGTTTCTGCCCCTGACGCGGTGATCGCAGATGGGCTGTCTACTGCGATATGCGCGGCGCCCGAAAGCCAAGTCGCTGAAATCTTAAGTCATTTTCCCAGGGCCCGTGTCGAGCTGAATGTATGACGCATGGTCGCAAATCTCAGGTGGGTCAGGAAAATTCACCAAGAACATGATATTCGCGAAAAACATGATATAGGTCAATTCGTGCGCTGCTTCGCGCAGTTAGGAAGTAAGGACGCGAACCAATCTATCCACACTCGAGTCGCCAGCCATGAGCCAGTTGACCAGCAGACGCGCTTTTCTGAGCGCACGTATCCTACGGGAGGATCCTGATGCGATTCGACCGCCGGGCGCGGGCGTGACAGGCTTTGCCGATCTGTGCACAGGCTGTGAAGACTGCGCCGGGGCCTGCCCGGAAGACATCATCACATTCGACGACAGCGGCTTTCCGGTTCTGGATCTTTCCGCAGGCGGCTGCACCTTATGCGGTGCATGTGCCGAGGTTTGCCCGACCCCGGCGCTGTTGCCCGAGCGTGTGGCCGAGTGGCCGTGGCGCGCACGGATCGAGGCCGCAAGCTGTCTGTCGATGAACGGGGTGAGCTGCCGCCTGTGCCAGGACACTTGCGAACAGGAAGCCATCCGCTTTCGCCTGCAACTGGGCGGGCGGGCTGAACCGGCGCTTGAAACCGAAACCTGTATCGGATGCGGCACATGTTCTGCCGCGTGCCCTGCCGGGGCCATCACGATGCACCGCCCCGCCCCTTTGCACCCGGAGGTGACCCAATGAATATCTGTGGCTGTCTTGTCCACATCGCCCCCGATCACACCGACGCCGCGCGCGCGGCGATAACCGGCACCGATGGCGTCGAGCTTCATGCGGAGGCCGAGGATGGCCGGTTCGTCGTGGTTGTCGAGGATACAGCCGACCGGCTGGCCTCGGAAACCATCATGGATCTGCACCAGATCCCCGGCGTGATCTCGCTATCGCTGACCTATCACCATTTCGAAGATCCCGCGGAGGCTGCTCCGCGTCCTGATGCTCCAAGCCAACCGTCCAGCAGGAGGCCCATGCAATGACCATCTCTGAATCCCGTCGTACATTTCTGAAAGCGTCCGCAGCGGCTGCCACGGCCTCGGCTGCCGGCATTCCAATGGCCGCTGGTTCGGCCAGCGCCCAGGCCGCCGCGCCCGATATCCGCTGGGACAAGGCCGCCTGCCGGTTCTGCGGCACGGGCTGTTCGGTTCTGGTGGGCACCAAGGATGGCCGCGTAGTCGCCACGCAGGGCGACCCTGATGCGCCGGTCAACCGGGGTCTGAACTGTATCAAGGGCTATTTCCTGTCCAAGATCATGTATGGCAAGGACCGCCTGACCACGCCGCTTTTGCGCAAAACCAACGGCGAATATGACAAGAACGGCGAGTTTGAGCCGGTCAGCTGGGACGAAGCCTTTGACGTCATGGCTGCCAAGTGGAAAGAGGCGCTGGCCAAGAAAGGCCCGACCAGCGTGGGTATGTTCGGTTCCGGTCAGTGGACCGTCTGGGAAGGTTATGCGGCGGCCAAGATGATGAAGGCCGGGTTCCGGTCGAACAACATCGACCCCAACGCGCGTCACTGCATGGCATCGGCCGTGGTCGGCTTTATCCGTACCTTCGGCATCGACGAGCCGATGGGCTGCTATGACGACCTTGAGCACGCAGATACGTTTGTTCTGTGGGGGTCGAACATGGCCGAGATGCACCCGATCCTGTGGTCGCGTCTGACCGATACGCGCCTGACCAAGCCGGGATGCGAAGTGCATGTTCTGTCGACCTTCGAGCACCGTTCGTTCGAGCTGGCCGACAATGGCATGGTGTTCAACCCGCAGACCGATCTGGCGATCCTGAACTACATTGCCAATTACATCATTCAGAATGGCGCGGTGAACGAAGAGTTCGTCAAGAACCACGTCAACATCACCAAGACCGCCACCGATATCGGTTATGGCCTGCGCGACAATCATCCGCTGCAACAAGAGGCCGCGAACCCCAATGTCGGCAAGATGGAGCCGATCAGCTTTGAGGAATATGCCGAGGCGGTATCGGCATACACGCTGGAATACACTTCGGAGCTGTCCGGCGTTCCGGCGGACAAGCTGGAACGTCTGGCGCAGCAATATGCCGACCCGAACCGCAAGGTCATGAGCCTGTGGACCATGGGGTTCAACCAGCATACCCGCGGGTCGTGGGTGAATTCGCTGATGTATAACGTGCACTTGCTGGTGGGCAAGATTTCCGAGCCCGGAAACTCGCCCTTCTCGCTGACCGGTCAGCCGTCGGCCTGCGGAACCGCGCGTGAGGTCGGCACTTTTGCCCACCGTCTGCCTGCCGACATGGTTGTCATGAATGACGAGCACCGCAAGATTTGCGAAACCGCCTGGAATGTGCCTGCGGGTACCATTCCGGCCAAGCCCGGCTTTCATGCCGTGCTGCAACACCGCAAGCTGAAGGATGGTGATCTGAACGCCTATTGGGTGCAGTGCAACAACAACATGCAGGCCGCACCGAATATCAACGAAGAAGGTTATCCCGGATATCGCAACCCCGAGAACTTCATCACCGTATCAGACCCCTACCCGACCGTCACAGCCGTGTCCGCCGATCTGATCCTGCCCACCGCCATGTGGGTCGAGAAGGAAGGCGCCTATGGTAACGCCGAGCGCCGCACCCAGTTCTGGCGGCAGCAGGTCAAGGCACCGGGCGAGGCCAAGTCGGACGTGTGGCAGGTGATGGAATTCTCGAAACGCTTCACCGTTGAGGAGGTCTGGGGCGAAGAGTTGCTGGCCACCATGCCGGAACATCGCGGCAAGACCATGTACGAGGTTCTGTTTGCCAATGGCAGTGTCGACAAGTTCCCGCTGTCGGAAACGGCCGAGGGCTTTGACAACGACGAATCCGAGCATTTCGGGTTCTACGTTCAGAAGGGTCTGTTCGAGGAATATGCCAATTTCGGACGCGGCCACGCGCACGATCTGGCACCGTTTGAAATGTACCATCAGGCGCGCGGAATGCGCTGGCCGGTCGTGGACGGTAAGGAGACGCTGTATCGTTTCCGCGAAGGCTATGACCCTTATGTGCCCGAAGGCGCGGGCGTGAAGTTCTATGGCAAGAAGGATGGCAAGGCGAGCATCATCTTTGCGCCTTACGAGCCTGCGGCCGAGGAACCGGATGCGGAATATGATCTGTGGCTGTGCACCGGTCGTGTGCTGGAACACTGGCATTCGGGGTCGATGACGCGCCGTGTGCCAGAGCTGCACCGCGCCTACCCGGCGGCTGTGGTTTACATGCATCCGCAGGACGCCAAGGATCGGGATCTGCGCCGGGGCCAGGAGATAGTTCTGTCCACCCGTCGGGGCGAGGTCACCAGCCGGGTCGAGACCCGTGGGCGCAACAAGGTGCCGCGCGGTCTGGTGTTCATGCCGTGGTTTGATGAAGGCCAGTTGACCAACAAGCTGACGCTGGACGCGACCTGCCCGCTGTCGAAAGAGACCGACTTCAAGAAATGCGCCTGCAAGGTCGAGCGCGCATAGGCAACAAGGATCGCACGGGTAAATCCTCATGTCTTTTGCCGACAAACCCCTTTCGCCGCAGCGGCGCCGGTTCCTGCAGGATTCGGCGCGGGCGGCGGGCGGCTGCGTGGTCGCCGGGACGGTGCTGGCCTATCTGGCCCGCGACGCCCGCGCCCTGCCGGCCGAGGCTTTGCGCCCACCCGGCGCGCTGCCGGAAAAGGAGTTTCTGTCGGCCTGCATCCGCTGCGGATTATGCGTGCGGGATTGCCCATACGATACGTTGAAACTGGCCGAGTTAGGCTCGGACGCGGTGGCGACGGGAACGCCCTTTTTCACCGCCCGGGATATTCCCTGTGAGATGTGCGACGACATCCCTTGCGTCGCTGCATGTCCGACCGGGGCACTGGACCCCTCGCTGGACAATATCGACGATGCGAAGATGGGGGTCGCGGTTCTGGTCGATCAGGAGAACTGCCTGAACTTCCTCGGGTTGCGCTGCGATGTCTGTTACCGCGTCTGCCCCGTCATTGACGAGGCGATCACGCTGGACACCACACACAACACGCGGTCGGGCCATCACGCGATGTTCATCCCGACCGTCCACGCCGACCGCTGCACCGGCTGCGGCATGTGCGAGAAAAGCTGTGTTCTGCCCGAGGCCGCCATCAAGGTGCTGCCTGCCCGGCTGGCGCGGGGCAGTTCGGCAGAGCATTACCGCAAGGGTTGGGAAGAAAAGGCCGCGAAAGGCGCGCCGGTGGTCGAGGGGATCATCGATCTGCCGGACCGTTTGCCCGGACCGGGCACGGACAATCTGGCCACGCCCGGCGGATTTGCACCGGGATATGATCTGCCGGGGGTGGGACAATGAGCGCCCGCACAGATATGCCCACAGGTCACGAGGCCATCGCCAGCAAGGGCTGGATCGGCGCGCATCGCTATCTGCTGCTGCGCCGGGCAAGCCAGCTGTTCTTTCTGGTTCTGTTTCTGCTGGGCCCATGGTTCGGCATTTGGATCGTTCAGGGCACGCTGGCCGGGTCGCTGACGCTGGGCGTGCTGCCTTTGACCGATCCGTTCATCCTGTTGCAGAGCATGGTTGCGGGCCACTGGCCCGAATTGACCGCGCTGATCGGTGGGCTGATCGTTCTGGTGGTCTATGCCCTGATTGGTGGCCGTGTCTATTGTTCCTGGGTCTGCCCCATAAACCCGGTGACGGACGCGGCCAACTGGGTGCACCGCAAGCTGGACCTGCCGAAAGGCTGGCAGCCCAAGCGCGGCACGCGCCTGTGGATTCTGGCAACGGTCCTGCTTGTTTCGGGTCTGAGCGGCATGATCGCGTGGGAACTGATCAACCCGATCACCATGCTGCATCGCGGGCTGGTCTTTGGAATGGGCTTTGTCTGGGCGCTGATCGCCGCCATCTTTGTCTTTGACGTCTTCGTCTCGCGCCACGGATGGTGCGGACACCTGTGCCCGGTGGGTGCGTTCTATGGCCTGATCGGAGCAAAAAGCCTGCTGCGGATCAGCGCCACAAACCGCGCCGCCTGCGATGACTGCATGGATTGTTACGCGGTCTGCCCGGAAAATCAGGTGATCTCGCCCGCGCTGAAGGGCAAACCGGGAAGTACCCCGCTGATCCTGTCACCCGACTGCACGAATTGTGGCCGCTGCATCGATGTCTGCGCGGTCGACGTCTTTACCTTTACTCACCGGTTCGACGACCATGTCGTCCAACCTTCCGATCCAGTTGCCGCGCCCGAGCCGCGCGCCGCCAGACCTATCTAGGGGAGTGCCAAGATGAAAAAATCAATCGTTACAGGCGGAATTGCCCTTCTACCCGTATTATTGCTGAGCGGATGGGCCCTCGCGCAATCTGCTCAGGTTGAATCCCTGCGCGGTGCGGATGTGGATGAGCCGGTGCCGCTGGACCAGATCCACCGCAATGTCGAAGGGCGCCAGCAGCGCAATTACCGGCAGCAGCCGCCGGTGATCCCGCATTCGGTCGAACAGTACCAGATCGACATCCGTACCAACCAGTGCCTGTCCTGCCACGACTGGACCAAAGCCGGTGACCGTAACGCGCCGACGCTGTCGATGACCCATTATCTGGACCGCGAAGGCCGCGAACTGGATCGGATCGCCGGAACCCGGTATTTCTGCAACCAGTGCCACGTACCGCAGGCCGACGCCCCGCCGCTGGTCGACAACGTGTTCCAGCCCTCCACCGGCAATTGATCCAACGCAAGACTGAAAGGAGCACCGATATGGCCGACTCTCCTGAAAACCGCGGCTTGCTTGGTCGCCTCTGGAACGCGATCTGGACGCCGACGGTGCTGTTCAGTTCAGGCTTTCTGATCCTGGCCGGATTTCTGGCCGGTATCCTGTTCTGGGGTGGATTTCACTGGACCCTTGAGCTGACGAATACCGAAGAATTCTGTACCTCGTGCCACACGATGGAAACCAACCTGGGCGAGTATCGCGAAACGGTTCATTACAACAACCATTCCGGCGTTCGCGCGATCTGTTCCGACTGCCACGTGCCGGATGAATGGAGCCACAAGATCAAAGCCAAGATCATGGCCGTCAAAGACGTCTATCATGAGCTGGCTGGAACCATCAGCACACCCGAGCAGTACGAGGCGCATCGCCTGAGCATGGCATCGGCCGTCTGGAAGAAGATGAAGGAATCGGACAGCCGTGAATGCCGCAACTGTCATAACTTTGACTACATGGACTTTACCATTCAGGAAACCCGCGCCGCGTCGGAACACCAGCGCGCCATCGACACCGGCATGACATGCATCGACTGCCATCAGGGCATCGCGCATAATCTGCCCGCGAATTATCTGGAACAATACCAGAAGATAAGCGAGGCCGTGGAGGGCGAGGTTCTTCAGGAACATGCTTCCGCCTCGGGCAGCGACATCCGCGCGTTTCTGAACAACAGCTCGAATTAGGGTGGGGGCAGACATGTTAGACTTACTTGGAACAATCGGTGCCAATGTCCTGGGCCTGCCCGGCATACTGGGACTGGCGCTTGGAATGATGACCCGCAAGCTGTGGTTGGGCGCGGTCCTGGGGGCCGGTGTCGGCATTCTGGAAACGCTGGTTTTCGCGGGCTTTCAGTTTGCCCATGTGGAAGCGCTGGAACTTGGTATCTCGGTTCTGGTCGGGCTTTGCGCGGGCAGCCTTGGCACTGCCATCCGCCTGAAAGGCGCAACCGTCTGAAGAAGAAACCGGTTCTGCCCGTTTGGTGGAGCCGGTATCCTGCCGGGTCACGTTTCCCGCGCCAAAGCAGATGCTTGTGCCGCGCGCGACGCGTCTATTGACGCTAGGGAAGCGTTTAAGGCGCGCGGTGGCGCCAAAAATCGGCAGGGTGTGATTTTCGCATTTCCACAACTTCAATGAAATCGCATGAGGCCCTAGGGCCTAGGGGAAAACACGCATTCCCATTCCGTGCGGCAAGGCAGCAGGCCCGGCCCAGATTTGCGCGTGAAAAATCAATATGAAACCGAAAGCCAATGATTTGACAAGAAAAATTCAAAGTGGAGTGGAAATTCGAAACGACATCTGTCACAGCAGATAACAAGTTAATAATGGTGTCCCTGCGTCATGTGGATAGAACGTAAATTCCTCTCTATTTTTGCTTATACAAATACAATATGTTTTGAGGGGAGTAAGGGGGGAAGGAAAATGGGCGGGGGCGCAGAACGATGACGGGGGTCCTTGAGGCATCGCCGCGTATCTCAAAAGTTCTTCGACTGGCTGATCTGGAAAACCATGCCACGCTGTTTCGGCAGGAAGGCGTGGATGATGATATTCTGGACGAGCTGACAGATCCCGAACTGCGCGATCTGGGGCTGACGGTTGGTGAAAGAAAGCGGTTTCGCAAGGCGCAGGCGCGTCTGAAATCTGAGGAAGCTTCGACCCGGCAGGAGCTTAGGTCGGAAGCCGAACGGCGGCAGCTTACGCTGGTTTTCTGCGATCTCGTAGGGTCCACGCAGCTGGCCCAGCGGTATGACCCGGAAGACCTGATGCAGATCATGAATCTGTATCTGGATACGGCGATCGGCACCCTGAAACAGCATGGCTGTCATCTGGCCTACAGGCAGGGCGACGGGATCATGGTCTATTTCGGATATCCCAAAGCCATGGAGGACGATGCCGAGCGCGCCGTTCGCGCCGTGCTGGAGACCATCGAAGCCGTACAAAACCTTGAAAACAGGTTTGGCGAAAAACTGGATCTGCGCGCGGGAATTGCCACCGGTATGGTTGTTGTAGGGGTGGTTTCGTCGACAAGTCTTGGGTCGCAGGACTTTCTGGTCGGTGAAACCGCGAACCTTGCATCCCGCCTGCAAGGTCTGGCCGAGCCGGGTGAGGTGATCGTTTCCGCAGAGACGTGGCGATTGACACAAGGCGCATTCGAATTCGAGCCCCGTGGCAGCCAGAACCTGAAAGGGTTTGACAATCAGCGCACCGTCTATCGCGCCATTTCCGAAAGCGTCGCGACCAGCCGGTTCGATGCGCGTGTCGGACAGTCAGCCGTTGATCTTGTCGCCCGGGGCGACGATCTTTCGGTCCTGACCCAGCTTTGGAAAGATGCACAGGCGGGCTCCGGCAGGTTTGCGTTTGTCGGTGGCGCCGCAGGCATTGGCAAATCGCGGCTGATCAAGTCCCTGTCTGAAACAATTGGCGTCAAACCCTTTACCTTGCAGTGCATTCCGCATCTGGCCAGCCTTCCGCTTCACCCGATCGTGGGAGAGTTGAGGCGTGTTTCAGGCGACAAGTCCGATGACAGCATCCGGGGCGCGATTTCCGATTTTGTTCAGGCCGCCTCTCGTCTGAGCGACGCGGATTTGCCTGTTCTTCTCGATATGGCCGGGGTCGAAACGGGCGCAGAGCCGGATCCAGACCCCCTGAAGAAGGCCCGCAAATCGCTGGACGTGTTGTTGCGCAGCCTTGGCAGCCTGTGTGACAGGCGCGGCACCTTGCTGCTGGTGGTGGAAGACGTGCACTGGGCTGACGCAACCACGCTGGACGTGCTGGAGGCGCTGGCATCAGGTCTGGACGGGTTCCCGATACTGGTGGTCCTGTCGCATCGCCCTGAATACGAGCCGCCTGAGCATTACGAGGGCCGCGCGGCGCGCATCGATCTGACGCCTTTGGCCAGCAGTGAAGCCTCGGAACTGGTCCGGCGCGTGGCCGAGCCATACAGTTTGCCGGTCATCCTGATCAGGCAGATTGTCGAGAAGGCCGATGGCGTGCCGCTTTACATCGAAGAGATGACCAAGGCGGTTCTGGACCAGCTGCCGCAAGATGCGCCGATCAACGCCGAGGTTCTGGATGCCCTGAGTATCCCCGCAACCCTTCAGGATTCGTTGATGTCGCGTCTTGACCGGATGGAAAACGCCAAGCCCATTGCGCAGCTTGGGTCTGTTATCGGGCGCAGTTTCACCTCGGCGATGATCCAGGCGGTGGCGCAGGAAGACATGGATGTGGAAAGCGCGCTGATGCAGCTGATGGCGGCTGGCGTTGTGCTGATCACGGGCGAAGCCGGAACGGCCACCTACACGTTCAACCACGCGCTGGTTCAGGATACGGCCTATAACTCGCTGCTGCGCGAAGACCGGCAGAAGGTTCATCTTAAAATCGCACGGGCCTTGCTGGCCGGACATAACGCATTCGGAAACCCCGCCCCCGATACCGTGGCGCATCACTGCGACCATGGCGGGTTGAAGGATGAGGCGGTGTCCAACTGGTTTACGGCAGGCGAACAAGCCCTGACGCGGTTGGCGAACCTGCCTGCAATCTCGGCATTTCGCGCGGCACTGCGCAATATCGGAACGATGCCCGCCAATGCAGAGCGTGACGGGTTCGAGCTTCGGGTGCAGATGAATATCCTTCCGGCTTACATGGCGATCTATGGATGGTCCTCCGATCAGGTCGGAGAGACAGCCGCCCGCGCGATGGAGCTTGCCCATGCATTGGGCGATGGCGAAACCCTTTTCGCGGCCACCTTCTGCCGCTGGACCAATTTCTTTGTGGCAGGCCAGATGAACCGGGCAATGGAGATGGGACAGGCTCTGGACGCGATGGCCGGTATGAGTGGCGATCCTGTCGCCAACGTGCTGGCAGCCCGCGCGCTGAGTTTCACGCATTACTTCCGCGGGGAGTTCGCGGATTGCGAGCAGCAGCTTGACCGTGCCTTTGCGCTGATCACGCCTGAGCTGGACATGGCCATGATGCCGATGACCCAGTCCTCGACCACGGCGTCGTTGCTGGCCATTCAGGGGTGCCTTCTGTGGCAGCAGGGCAAGTTTGATGAGGCGGAGGCCGCACGTCTGAAAGCCATCGACGTCAGCCGGGCACTGAACCACGCACCCAATCTTGTCTATGTCATGGGCGCGTGCAGCATGTTCCTGCCCTACGCGGGCGAATGGGACCGGCTGGACGTCACTATGAAAGAAGCGCGCAAGATCGCCGATGAGGAAGGGTTCCTGTATCTTCACGCCATGCAGGATATCTACATGGGTCTTGCGCAGGCGGGAAAAGGTGACATCGAGGGCGTCCCGGCCCATATCGAGGCCTGCATGAACCTGATCTCAAAGTCTGGTGGAAACTTTACTTTTCCGCAGAATCAGATTGTTCTGTCTGAGTTGATGATCGATCACGGGGATATTGATCAGGCCCTGGACCGGCTTGAAACCGTGTGTACCCCCGGTTGGGAACGAGGAGAAACGCTGAACAAACCGGAATATCACCGCGTGCGGGCCAAAGCCTTTGCTGCCAAGGGTGATCGGGACAGCGCGATTGCCGAGGGTGAACTGGCATTGGCGCTTGCCCGCGAATGTGGTGCCGTTGTTCAGGAACAACGCGCCGAGGCACTTCTGGACAGTTTGACGAAAGCCGAATGAACGAGACGGACTGCCCGGCCAAACAGGGCAGCATCACCAAGAGGGATTTACAATGACCGACGCATTGGATTGGAACACCGAACAGTGGAATGCCGTTAACAAGGCCGTCCATGATGAAGCGCTGCGTGCGCGGGTGGCTGCGAGTTTTCTGCCGCTTTATGGGCCGCTGCCGGCGGACACGCAATCTGTTCCCCTGAACAAGCTGGGTCTGGTCGACAACGCATCAGGCGCGGCCAAGCGTCTGGAAGTGAATGATTATGACACCCTGCGGCTGACGACTGTTTCCGTCAACGTCTACCTGAAAGGCGCGCAGGTGGCTGATCCGGAACTGGCCGCGGCCATGATCATGTTCCGCCGGGCCGCCGCCGTCGTGGCCAAGGTCGAGGATGACATCGTTTTCAACGGCCAGCCAGGCAGCAGCGAAGCGCCCAAACATGCCGGTGGCGCACCTGCGGATCTACCGCCTATCTATACCGTCAGCGGTGGCGGCAAATATCCGGGGCTGCTGGAGGCTGGCGAAGGTCAATCCATATCGATCAACGGGAAGAAAAAGCCCTGTTCCGGCCCCGAGGTTTTCGAGGCCGTGGTCGCGGGCATCAACAAGCTGGAAGCGCATGGATACCTTGGGCCTTTTGCCTGTGTGATGGGCAATGGGCTGTTTCAGGCCGTGACCACGCCGATCGAAAACTCGATGGTGCTGCCGCGTGACAGTATTCTTCCGTTCCTTGACGGCCCGCTGCTGCGATCGGGCACCCTGCCCGCAAACAAGGCAGCACTTGTATCGCTGCAAGGTGCGCCGGTCGAGATTGTCGTGCCTTCGGATATCGCGGTGAAGTATCTGCAAACCTCGTCTGACGGTGAGCACATCTTCCGCGTGCAGCAGAAGTTCCACCTTAGGATCAAGGAAGCACAGGCGATCTGCACCATCACGTGCTGACCGGAGAACTGGTCATGCGAGAATTCACAGACCGGGGTGTGACATTGCGTTGGTCCGAATTGATCAACGAAAATGGGTTAAATCGGGTGCTGATCGAAGCCGGACCCGCCGTGTCTTCGCATGACGTGGTGCGTGTGATCTGTTCCGAAGATGGCGGCCCCGAACGCGCCATTCGCGGCTGGCCCTTGCAATGCGACCCCATGACGGGGTTTCAGCAGTTTGCAGCCATGCTGCCATCTGTGACCCAGGAAAAGACATTGACCTGGCGACCGGTGCTGACGACCGGTGGTCGCGAATATGATCCCGGCCCCGGAAAGGCCCCCGAGCCTGCGCCGCCAAGCCCGGCAAAGCCTGTCACGCAAATGCCCGCGCTTGAACACGTTGGCAGGTTTGTGGTGCCGTTCACCGACGAGTTCTATCCGTCGGGGGAAACACCGGACGGCATCTGGCTGCATTTCGGGATCAAAGAGGGCGGAACGGTTGAAGGGCCTCATCTGAAGGGGACGATCGATCCGCTGGGGGGCGACTGGATGCGCGTGCGATCCGACGGAGTTGGGCTTTTGCACGCCCGAGCGCTTATTCAACCCGTTGAAGGGGGTGCGCCGATCCTGTTTGAAGATACCGGCGTGTGTGACTTTGGCCCGGATGGGTTTGCCGGGCTGGCGAAGGGCACTCTGCCCGCCTCGGCCCCGGTCCGGCTGGCACCGCGATACCTGACGTCAAACCCGAATTATGCCTGGATGAACAGGTTGCAGGGGTTCGGCATCGGCGAAGCCAGCCTGTCCGATATCACCCTGCGCTTTGACGTCTATTCCGCGAAAGGAACATCCGATGGCTGAAAAGGTTGTCATACTGGGCGGTGGCGTGGCCGGAATGAGCGCCGCGCATGAGCTGATCGAGCGCGGGTACGAGGTCGAGATTCACGAGCGCCAGCTGATCCCCGGCGGTAAGGCACGCAGCATCCCCGTGATGAAGGGCGAAGGCGATCATGGGTCCAAGGCGAAACACATCAAGGCGCTTGAACAATGGGCCGAGATGGACGGCGCCAGTTATCCCCCCGGTGTGAAACGCCCCTGGCTGCCCGGCGAGCACGGGTTCCGGTTCTTTCCGAATTTCTACCGCCATATCACCGATACGATGGCGCGCACGCCCTATTACGGCAAAGGCACCTGTTACGATAATCTGGTGTCCACCACTCAGGTTCTGGTCAGCCAGTTTGACGACCCAGGCATCATCGTTCCCGAACGGTTTCCCCGCACGCTGAAAGACGTGGCCGACGTGCTCAAGACGGTTGCATTCACGCTCTCGCCACGGGACCAGATTGCCTATGAGGATGTCGAACATTTCATCGCCTGCATGTGGCGCATCGCGACATCCTGCAAGGAGCGCCGGTTCGATGAATATGAACGCATCGGGTGGTGGGATTTCATCGGTGCCGAGCAGCGCTCGGAAGCGTATCAGAAGTTTCTGGCCATTGGCCTGACCCGTTCGCTGGTGGCCGCGAAGGCGACAACTGCCAGTACAAAGACCGTGGGCGACATTGCGGTTCAACTTCAGCTGGGTATCGCGACGCCCGAGCCACATGGCAACCGGTTGTTGAACGGCCCCACCAACCTTGTCTGGATACAGCCGTGGCTGGATTACCTCAAAAGCAAGGGGGTCGTGTACAAGTTCAACTCAAAGGTCACGGGCATCGACTGCCAGGATGGCCGCATCGTCAGCGCGACGGTTGAACAGGATGGCGAAGAAAAGCAGGTCACCGGGGATTGGTTCATCAGTGCGATGCCAATCGAACGGATCGCGCCGCTGATCACCCCTGCGATGACGGCAATCGACCCGTCTCTGGCCAAGCTGCCCCTGCTGGCCGAAGACGTGCAATGGATGAACGGAATTCAGTTCTACCTGACCAAGGATGTTGAACTGACCCACGGCCACGTCATTTTCATTGACAGCCCCTGGGCCCTGACCGCGGTTTCACAAAAGCAGTTCTGGTCGGCCATCAACTTTGAAAACTGGGCAGAAGGCAAGACCAAGGGCCTGCTTTCAATAGATATCTCGGAATGGGACAAGCCGGGGTTGAACGGAAAAACCGCGCGTGATTGTAGCCGCGAAGAGATTGCGCACGAGGTTTGGGAACAGCTCAAGCGCAGCGTCAACGTGGATGGCCAGACCGTCCTGCGCGACGAGGACATGCATTACTGGTTCCTTGATCCTGATATTGTGCAGGATCCCAACGACCCCAAGCGCCAAACCAATGTGGAGCCGCTGTTGGTCAACCGCATCAACAGCTGGCGGTTGCGCCCTGAGGCGGCCACGTTGATCCCGAACTTCATGCTGGCGTCGGATTATGTGCGCACCTACACCGACCTTGCCACCATGGAAGGAGCAAACGAAGCGGCACGTCGGGCGGTCAATGCCATCCTGCAACGCGGCGGATCAAAAGCAGAGCCCTGCCAAATCTGGGACCTGCACGAACCGGATATCCTGAAACCGCTGCGCGCCTATGATTTTGCCCGCTATCAGGCCGGCCTGCCCTGGGACAACCGGTTTGCGGTTGCGGTCGAGGCGGCGCTGAGGATGGGACAGGATGCAGTGGGTGTTGAGCGTGGCGGCGAAGGGCCGCTTGCCGTCATTGCGAAACCGGCTACGGAATACTCAAAACCCGGCGGGATTACCGAAGACCCTGCGATTGCGGACGCGTTGCGTATGATCTGCCCTCCGAAAGAGCTGCTTGACCTGATGGTAGCCTACGAGCCGACCGCTGATCTTCCAATCCCCGGAGAGGAGATTGCAGAGGATGTTGCCTTTGATCTGGGCCGGGACAGCGGCCAGTCGGGGGTGTTGTCCAAAGCCTTGCCGCTGACGGATGCACCTTTTTCGGCGGCCGGACCCAACCTTGCCGAGACGGGCAGGAACGAGACCAAAACCCGTGTGATCATCACCCAGAAGGGATGACCCTGTGGCCACTGGCACAGCACATCTGGATCCTGCGGCACAGCAGGATTTTCTGAAAACGCTGACCTCATACGGGGATCGGGCCCGTGAGACGCTTTTGCAGATGCTGCCGACGGGCGAGCCGCAGGCCTACCTGTACGGGCCGATGCGGGATTACATCGAAACCTCGGGCAAGGGGTTGCGGCCCGCGCTGTTGCTGGCCACCTGCGAGGCTTTCGGCGGTGACAGCGAGACCGCGCGAGTGTCAGCCGCCGTTCTTGAACTGCTGCACAACGCGTTTCTGATCCATGACGATATCGAGGATCAAAGCGATTTCAGGCGCGGTCGCGAGTGTATGCACAAGCGTCTTGGGGTCCCTTTGGCGATCAATACCGGCGACGGGATGCAATCGCTGGCCCTGCGCCTGTTGCGCCAGAACCTTGGGCCGCTGGGCCCTGACACGGGTATACGCGTGGTGGACGAGTTCGATCATCTGTTGCAGCAGTCCATTGAAGGTCAGGCGCTGGAGCTTGGCTGGATACGGGACAACCGGCTGAACGTGGATGCATCGGATTATCTAACGATGTGTCTGAAAAAGACCTGCTGGTACAGTTTCATTCACCCCATGCGCATCGGGGCGCTGATTGCCCGGCCACATGATGTGGCGTCAGGCGCGCTTAATCTGGACGATTTCAACGCGTTTGGGTTTTTTCTGGGGGCCGCGTTTCAGATACAGGATGATGTTCTGAACCTCGTGGGCTCGCAGGACAAATATGGCAAAGAGATCGGCGGGGACATTTACGAAGGCAAACGCACGCTGATGCTGGGGCGGCTTAGCTTGCAGGCGGATGAGCCCGAAAAAGCGCGCCTGTCGGAGATGCTGTCAAACCCGCGTGACAACCGTTCGACGCAGGATGTCAGCTGGGTTCTGGATCGCATGGATCACTATGGCTGCATCAGATATGCACAGGACGCGGCCAATGACTTGCTGGCCTCGGCCCGTCAGGAGTTTGCGCAGGTTTTTGCAGCCACCGAAGAGGTGCCGCGCGCGTTTCTGGGTCATTTCATGGACTATCTCGTAACCCGTCAGGTTTGAGCGCCCGCCACCTCATACATCACGACGATCGAGGTTTGCACTGTGCCTGTGCAGGCAATCCGACCGTGATATTCGCCGGGATCGGCGAGGTCCGGCACGGTTACAATGACGGCAACATCTGTTGACTCGCCGGGGTTTAGCTGGATTTGCGGGGGGACAACATTGACCCGGTTTGCCGGAAGAGTGTCGCCGTTCCGGTTGATCAGGTCGCCCGGTTCGAACTGTAGTGCGACAGGCCCGCCACCACTTGGCGCATCAAAGGACAGCAATATGGTTGCGGTGCCGCCGGGGTGGCAGGTTTTGCGGCACGCAAATGGCCCTTCAAGCGGCTGTTGCGCGCCCCGTTCAGCCCCAAGCACGCGGCGGGCAATGTCCGAGATCGGTTGCGCATCCGGCTGCGGCGCGATCGGGCTGACCGGAAGTGGCGTGCTAACGTATGGTTTTCGTTCGAAATAAGGCATGCCCAACTGTGCACCTGTGGCGCGGATCAGTAAATGGGAAATTTACCGGATCCGCGCGACAAACACACCGCGTTATTATTTGCCTTTCCAAACCGGATCACGTTTTTCGGCAAATGCACGCGCGCCTTCAAGCTGGTCCTCACTGGAATAGAGGACATCCACGCTGCGCAGTTGCCGTTTGGTTATGCGGTTCATGGCGTCCTGAAACTTGGCGTCTTCGGCATCGCGCACGATTTCCTTGATGGCCGCGTAGACCAGCGGCGGCCCTGACGCCAGCAGGCGGGCAAGGTCCCACGCGCGGTCCATCAGCTGATCAGCGGCGACAATCTCGTTCACCAGACCCCAGCGGTTGGCTTCTTCGGCATCAAACCAGCGGCCTGTCAGCAGCAGCTCCATCGCGATGTGATAGGGGATGCGCTTGGGCAGTTTGACGCTGGCAGCATCCGCAACGGTGCCCGAGCGGATTTCCGGCAAGGCAAACGTGGCGTGGTCAGCTGCAAGGATCATGTCTGCGGACAAGGCCAGCTCTAGCCCGCCGCCGCAGGCGATACCGTTGACGGCGGCAATCACGGGCTTGTTCAGATCGCGCAGCTCTTGCAGGCCTCCGAACCCGCCGACGCCGTAATCTCCGTCCACCGCGTCGCCGTCGGCGGCAGCTTTCAGATCCCAGCCGGGGCAAAAGAATTTTTCGCCCGCGCCGGTCAGGATGGCCACGCGCAGGTCCGGGTCGTCGCGGAATTCAGCAAAGACCTCGCCCATTCTGCGGCTGGTGATCAGATCGATCGCGTTTGCCTTAGGGCGGTCCAGCGTGACCTCGAGGATCGAACCATCGCGGCGGGTTTTGATCGGGTCCATATCTCAGGCCTTTCTTATCAGGGCGTCCACGGCAACGGCCTTGTCCGGCGTGCACAGGAGCGGGTTAATCTCGACCTCGCCAAGCGTGTCGGCATTTTGCATGACATAGGTCTGAACGGCCTCGACCGCGGCAACAATCGCATCCATATCAGCCGCCGGTTGGCCGCGATAGCCCGCCAGCAGAGGGGCTATCTTCAATTGACCGAGGGCGGAGCGGATGTCTTCGGGCGGGCTGGGCACCAGCAAGGATGCCGTGTCGCGCAGCAGTTCGGTCAGCACGCCCCCTGCCCCAAGGGTCAGAACAAACCCATGAGCGGGATCACGCACCACGCCAATCAGAAGCTCGGCAACGGGTCCGGTGACCATCTCTTCGATCAGGATGTCTTCGGTGCCGATATCTGCCGCGACAGCCGCGACGTCCTGGGCCCGGATGCCCAGCCGAACGGCGCTGTGTTCGGATTTATGCGCAAGCCCGACACCTTTGACGGCAAAGGGGCCTTCCATCTGCTCCGCTGCGGCACGGGCAGCTTCCGCGCCCCGCACCGTCCGGTTCTGCGGGATACGCAGGCCGCATTCCGCCAGCGCCGCCTTCGAGGCGCCTTCGGTAAGGGTTTGGGTTGGTTCCATCATACCCGGTTGCAAAACGGGCGCAGCGGATGGGGCCTTGACCTGCCCTGCGGCGCGGGTCGCAGATAGCGCCTCGCGCAGGCCCATGAAGGGGACAACACCCCCGGCCATCAGCTGTTGTGCGATGTCTTCCGGCAAAAGTTCCGGCAAGGTGGCGACAATCGCAAACCGGGCGCCGGTTTCTGCCCGTACGTTCAGCGCTGCCTGCGTTGCGCAGGCCCAATCGGTGGAGTCGGTGGTCGGGTAGTCGACGATCGAGAATGTCATGTCGATATCGTCACCCGTCATGCCCGACCAGGCCCGCGTCATCGCCTGCTCGTCACGCCAGATATAGGTGTGATAATCCAGCGGGTTGTTCAGCGCGACCATTGGCCCGAGCGCGCCGCGCAGGCGGGTCAGCTTTTCACCGCTCAGCCGTGGAAATTGCAACCCCGTGCCGACGGCCATATCGGCAATCAGGCTCGCCTCGCCCCCCGAACAGCTGATCGAGGAAATGTTGCCCCCCGGCAGCGGCCCGTAGCAATGCAACAGTTTGAGCGTTTCAAGGAAGTCAGGCAGTGCCGAAACGCGCGGAATGCCAAGCCGGTCAAGCAGCGCCTGCGCCCCGGCATCGCTGCCCGCCAGAGATGCGGTATGGGAAACGGTTGCCGCTTGCGCCTGTTCCGATGCGCCGACCTTGAGGGCTACCAGAGGGATGCCTTTTGCGTGGGCCTTGGCGGCCAGCGCCTCCCACTCGCGGATGTTCTTGAAGCCTTCGATATGCAGGCCCACTGCGGTCACGCGCGGGTCATCGATCAGGGCCGAGGCGATTTGCGCCTGACTGGTCTGAGCCATATTTCCGCAGGTGACCATATAGGCAATCGGCAGCCCGCGTTTCTGCATGGTCAGGTTGATCGAGATGTTCGAGCTTTGCGTCAGGATCGCCACGCCCTTGTCGACGGGCACAACCCCGTGCTGATCCGGCCACAGCAATGCCCCGTCCAGCGCGTTGATGAACCCATAGCAGTTCGGGCCCAGAATGGGCATGTCACCGGCCGCTGCGATCAGTTGATCCTGCAAATCCCCGCCGGTGTCGTCCTCGGCCACGGCCTCGGAAAAGCCCGAGGCGAAGCAGACAGCGCCACCCGCACCCATACTGGACAGGACTTGAACCGCTTCAATCGTGGCGTGGCGGTTGATACCGATAAAAACCGCGTCAGGTGCGTTGGGCAGGTCTTCGATATGGCCATAAACCTTGTGGCCCGCAATGTCCGAAGCCTTGGGGTGGACCGGCCAGATCTGACCGGCATATCCCATGCGTTCGGATTGCAGAATAACCTGTTGGCACCATGCACCGCCGCCAATGACTGCGATGGATTTCGGGCGCAGCAGCCGGGTCAGGTCTTTGGTCATGGTCAGGCGCCCAGCGGACGCAGAAGATCGCGGCTGATGATGTGGCGCTGAATCTCGCTGGTGCCGTCCCAGATCCGTTCGACCCGGGCGTCGCGCCAAAACCGTTCGATCGGGAAATCATCCATCAGGCCCATGCCGCCGAAGATTTGCAGCGTCGTGTCGGTGACCCGCGCCAATGCCTCGGAGGCATAGAGCTTGGCCGAGGCGATCTCGCGGTTTGCGGGCAGGTTCTGATCCAGACGCCAAGCGGCGGCAAGGGTCAGCCAATCGGCGGCGTCAATCTCGGTGATCATGTCGGCAATCTGGAAGCCAACGCCCTGAAACTTGCCGATGGGCTGGCCGAATTGCTTGCGCTCGGCGGCGTAATTCAGCGCATAGTCAAAGCAGCGCCGCGCGCGCCCGACCGAGAAGGCCGCAACCGTCAGACGGGTCGCGTAAAGCCATTCGTTCATCACCGCAAAACCGCCATCGACCTCGCCCAGAACCTGCGCATCGGACAGGCGGCAATTGTCGAAATACAGGATACAGTTTTTATAGCCCCTGTGGCTGACGGATCTGTAGCCGTCGCGTACTTCAAAGCCCGGTGTGCCGCGATCCACCAGGAAGGTGGTGATGCGTTTTTTGGGGCCTTTAGGGGTCTCATCCACGCCGGTGGCAACGAAGACAATGAAGAAATCCGCGTGTTCCGCGCCCGAGATGAAGTGTTTTGATCCGTTGACGACCCAGTCGCCACCGTCGCGCACCGCCTGACATTTCATGCCGCGCACGTCCGATCCGGCATCCGGTTCGGTCATCGCCAGCGCGTCCATCTTTTCCCCGCGCACTGCGGGCAGCAGATAGCGTTCGCGCTGTTCGTCGTTGCAGGCCATGAGGATGTTTTGCGGGCGGCCAAAGAAATGCGTCAGCGCCATCGACCCACGGCCCAGTTCACGCTCGACCAGTGTAAAATCCAGATGCGACAGGCCCGCGCCGCCCACTTCTTCGGGGAAGTTGCAGGCATAGAACCCCAGATCGATACATTTCTGCTTGATCTCGTTGCCAAGCTCCGGCGGGACCGTTCCGCTGCGTTCCACCGCGTCTTCATGCGGGTAGATTTCTTTTTCTACAAAGCTGCGGACCGTCGAGACGATCATGTCCTGTTCTTCTGTCAGACCAAACTGCATGGCGCGTGTTCCCTGGATCGGTGGTTGACCAACCAAACGCCATCGCTCATGGTCGCGGCATGCAGAGATAGATCATTTTCATGCCAAATTCGAAAATATTATCGCAGCAATACAATGTCCTTCTGTTCGACGGGTTCTCGAACCATTGCCTTGCGAACATGGTCGAACCGTTGCGGGCGGCAAACACCCTGTCGCGGCAGGCGTTATATGCATGGCGCTTCTGTTCGCTTGACGGCAACCCTGTTCAAAGCTCCAGCGGCCTTGTCGTCACCCCGAACGGGGCCATCGGCGATCAACAGGGGGATTTTCTTGTTGTCATGCCGTCATATGGATACCTGAAGCTGGATACGCGGTCGACCATGCGTGCCGTGCTGGCTGCGGCCAAGAAACACAAGCACCTGGCCGGGCTGGATACGGGAAGCTGGCTGCTTGCCAGCGCCGGATTGCTGGATGACCACAGGGCAACCATTCATTGGGACGAATTTTCGCGGTTCGAAGAAAGGTTTCCGGCGGTAGAGGCCGTGCGGGAACGGTTTGTCATCGATGGCAACCGTCTGACCTGTTCCGGGGCCATGGCAGCCTTCGATCTGGCCCTGACCCTTATCCGCCGGGATCACGGCCCGCTGCTGGCGATGGAGGTCGAGCACCTGTTCATGAGCCGGAACGGGCGTGGCCATTATGACCTGCCTCTGAAATCCGAGGACACGCTGGTCAATCGTGCGCTGACCGTCATGCAGGCGCATCTTGAAGCACCGCTGTCAGTCCGGAGTGTGGCCCGGAAAATCGGGTGTTCGCAAAAACGGCTTGAAACGCGTGTTCAGGCGGAATTGAATACAACTCCGCAAGCGCTGTACCGGCGTCTGCGCCTGAACCGCGCGCGCAATCTGGCCGAGGATACGGAACAATCCATCGCCGAAATCGCGGGGCGCTGTGGATATGAAAACGCCAGCGCCATGACCCGCGCGTTCAAGGCCGAATTCGGTCAAACGCCGACCGCATTTCGGAATGGAAACCTGTCGGGGCGATGAGCCCGGACTGGCGGGAAGCCGTTTGTTGCTTTTCACAACCTGCAATAAAGCATGCGGTTTTCTGATATCACTCCAGCGAAACCCACAGAATCCTGGCGTCTTCGTCGCTGGTCGAGATACAGCCATGGCCCATTCCACTGTCGTAATACAGTGAATCCCCGGCCTTCATGGGCAAGGGTCGGTAATGTTCGGAAAGGAAAATCAGCTCGCCGCTGAGTACATACATGAATTCTTCGCCAGAGTGCCGAATCCAAGTGTCGAACTCGGATACATCCCGCGCCTTGATCGTTGCGATATAGGGTAGCATCCGTTTGCTGGTCAGTTCGGAACACAGCAGTTCGTGATGATAGGTGGGCGTGGTCTTGAATTCTCCCTCGCCTTTTGGAGTGAAATCGCGGCGACCCGAGATGCCCGACTGACCCGATTGCAGGAACAGCTGTGGCGTGCTCATGTCGAGCGCCTGTGTCAGGCGCCGCACGATTTCAAAACTGGGCCGTGTCTGGTTGTTTTCGATCTTGGACAGAGTGGACCGACCAATACCCGCAGCACGGCCAGCCTCTTCCAAAGTCCAACCTTTTGATCGTCGCGCATCGCGAATGGAGCGGCCCAAAGCCTCGCCTTCGTCCGGTTCTTCCAGCCCGGAAACATCGTTTTGGCTTTCATCGACCATGGATTTCCCCCTGTTTTTCAAAGGCTACAGGTTTTCCCATACATACGCAACTTCTTGAATAAGAGATTCATGTTGCCTTATTGGATCTTTTTCCACTATTGGAAACAAAGTTTCGTACTGAGGATTCGGAACCGAAGGAGGGGATAATGTTCAAAACGTCGCTGAATGAGGCTGACCCGGTAATCGCCGCGTCGATCGCGCGCGAAGGAATACGGCAGGCGGAACAGATTGAATTGATCGCGTCCGAGAACATCGTCTCGAAAGCTGTGATCGAGGCTCAGGGCTCAGTCCTGACCAATAAATACGCCGAAGGTTATCCTGCGCGCCGCTATTATGGCGGGTGCGAATATGTCGACGAGGTCGAAGTCGAGGCCATCGAAAGGCTGAAACAGCTGTTCGGTTGTGAATACGCCAACGTTCAACCCCATTCCGGCGCTCAGGCGAACGGGGCGGTCAAACTGGCGTTGCTGAGCCCCGGTGACACCATCCTGGGCATGTCGCTGGATGCGGGCGGGCACCTGACACACGGTGCAAAACCTGCCCAATCCGGCAAGTGGTTCCGGCCGGTACAATACGGTCTGACCCAAGCCGGCCTGATCGATTACGACCAGGTGGCCGAGCTGGCCCGGGCGGAAAAGCCCAAGCTGATCATCGCAGGCGCATCGGCCTATTCCCAGAAGATCGACTTTGTCCGTTTCCGCGAGATCGCAGATGAAGTTGGTGCGTGGTTGCTGGCGGACATGGCGCATATCGCGGGTCTGGTCGCAACTGGCCTGCACCCTTCGCCCATTGGGCACGCGCATATCGTCACCTCAACCACCCACAAGACACTGCGCGGCCCGCGGGGCGGGATCATTCTGACCAATGACGAAGCGCTGGCGAAAAAGATCAACTCTGCCGTATTCCCGGGCTTGCAAGGTGGCCCGCTGATGCATGTGATCGCCGGCAAGGCGGTTGCATTCGGAGAGGCGCTGAAGCCGGAGTTCAAAGAATACATGCAGCGCGTTGTCGACAGTGCATCGGCTTTGGCCAATGTCATGATGGCGCGCGGATGTGACATCGTTTCGGGTGGCACCGAAAACCACCTGATGCTGGTCGATCTGCGCCCGATCGGTGTGACCGGCAAGGATGCCGAGGCCGCGCTGGAACGTGCCGGGTTCACCTGTAACAAGAACAGCGTTCCGGGCGATCCCCAGAAACCCACCATCACCAGCGGTATCCGTCTGGGCACTGCCGCCGGGTGCAGCCGGGGTTTTGGCCCTGAAGAGTTCAAACAGATCGGCCATCTGATCGGCGATGTTCTGGACGCGTTGGCGCAGTCGCCCGAAGGCGACGCGGCCATCGAAAAAGAAACCCGCGAAAAGGTTCGCGCCCTTTGCGCAAGCCACCCGATCTACTGAAAGTGCGCGAAATGAACACCTACGATCTGATTGTCATCGGAGGCGGACCGGGCGGCTATGTTGCCGCGATCCGCGCGGCTCAGCTGGGACTGAAAGTTGCCTGCGTCGAAGGGCGCGGCGCTCTTGGCGGCACCTGTCTGAACGTGGGGTGCATCCCCTCCAAAGCGTTGCTGACCTCCTCGGCCAAATATGCCGAGCTTGCACATCTCTCCTCCCACGGTGTTGCGGTCGAGGGGGCCAGCATCAATGTCGGCGCGATGATGGAGCGCAAGGACAAGATCGTGGGCGACCTGACCAAAGGCATCGCATTCCTGTTCAAGAAGAACGGCGTTGACCTGATCGAAGGTTGGGCCAGCATCCCTTCAGTCGGGCAGATCAAGGTTGGCGCTGACATCTATAAGGCAAAGAACATTCTGATCGCGACCGGGTCGGAACCTATCTCGCTACCGGGGATCGAGATTGATGAGCAGGACGTCCTGAGTTCGACCGGCGCGATTGCGATGGAAAGCGTGCCGGATCATCTGGTGGTGGTGGGCGCAGGTGTGATCGGTCTGGAACTTGGTCAGGTCTGGGCGCGTCTGGGCGCGAAAGTCACCGTCGTCGAATATCTGGACCGTGTGCTGCCCGGCATAGATGGCGAGATTGCAAAACTGGCGCAGCGGGCGCTGGCCAAGCGCGGCCTGAAGTTCCAGCTTGGTCGGGCATTGAAATCCGTCAACAAGACCGCGGCCGGATTGACGCTTGCTCTGGATCGGGTTGGCAAAGACAAGGAAGAGGTGATCGAGGCCGACAAGGTTCTGATCGCCGTCGGACGCCGACCGGTAACGCGCGGGTTGGGGCTGGAAGAACTGGGGGTAGCCTGCGACCCGCGCGGCTTTATTCAGGTGGATGACACATTCTGTACCTCTGTTCCCGGCATCTATGCCATTGGCGACTGCGTTCCAGGGCCGATGCTGGCACACAAGGCCGAAGAGGATGGCGTTGCCTGTGTCGAGATGCTGGCAGGCGAAGTGGGACATGTTGACTACAATACCGTGCCCGGCGTGGTTTACACCGACCCCGAGGTCGCCTCGGTCGGGCTGACCGAAGAAGCCTTGCAAGAATCGGGCATTGAATACGTGGTCGGGAAGTTTGCCTTCATGGCCAATTCGCGGGCGCGTTCGACCGGCGAGACCGACGGGGCCGTCAAGGTGCTGGCCAGTTCCGAAGGCAAGATCCTGGGCGCGCATATTTGCGGTGCGCATGGGGGAGATCTGATTGCCGAGCTGGTTCTGGCCATGGCCAAGGGCATCACGGTCGCCGAGGTCGCAGCCACCTGCCATGCCCACCCGGCGATGGGCGAGGCTGTGAAAGAAGCCTGCCTTGACGCCATGGGCCGGGCAATTCACGCGTAGCGGGGACCAGCCAGATGACCATCCAGCTAAGACCACGTCACCCGGAAAAAGCCAAAAAGGCCGACAGCGTCATTCCGCGCAAACCCAAGTGGATACGCAAGAAAAAAGGCGACAGCTCCGCCTATTACGAAACCCGGCGCCTGATGCGGGATCACAATCTGGCGACGGTCTGCGAAGAGGCGGCCTGCCCCAATATCGGCGAGTGTTGGTCCAAGCGCCACGCAACCATGATGATTATGGGCGAGGTCTGCACACGCGGATGTTCGTTCTGCAACGTATCGACTGGCCGCCCCGACGCGCTGGACGCTTTCGAACCCGGTCGCGTTGCAGCGGCGGTCAGGAAGCTGGGCCTGCGCCATGTCGTCATCACCTCGGTCGATCGCGACGATCTGGCCGATGGCGGGGCCGAGCATATTGCCCAGACCATCCGGGCGGTACGCCACCAAAACCCCGGCACCACGGTCGAAGTTCTGACCCCCGATTTTCTGGGCAAGGGCGACGCCGCCAAGGCAGTCTTTGACGCCGCACCGGACGTGTTCAACCACAATCTGGAAACCGTGCCGCACCTATATCCGACCGTCCGTCCTGGCGCGCGGTATTACACGTCGCTGCGGCTGCTGGATGATGCCAAGCGCGCCAATCCGGAACTATTCACCAAATCCGGCCTGATGGTGGGCCTGGGAGAAACACTCGCGGATGTGCGTCAGGTCATGGATGACCTGCGTGCAGCGCAGGTCGATTTCCTGACCGTTGGCCAATATCTGCAACCAACCCCGAAACACCATCCAATCGACCGGTTCTGGACACCGGAAGAGTTCGCCCAGCTGGAACAGATTGCCCGGTCCAAGGGCTTTTTGCACGTGTCAGCAACCCCGCTGACCCGGTCGTCGTTCCATGCGGACGAAGATTTCGCTGCTCTCAGGCAGGCTCGCCAGCGGGCTATCGCCAAAGGGGCATAAACCAAACGCAAATGGGAGGGAATCCATGGAAGCGTTAAATTCAATCGTAGGGGCCATCAATGGCGTCGTGTGGGGGCCGCTGATGCTGGTTCTCATCCTTGGCGTCGGCTTCTTCCTGCAGGTCGGACTGAAGTTCATGCCGATCCTGCGCATTGGCACGGGCTTCAGCCTGCTGTTCAAAGGCCGTGAAGGTCAGGGCGAAGGGCAGATCAGCCCGTTCAACGCGTTGATGACTTCGCTGTCGGCCACCATCGGTACGGGGAACATCGCCGGTGTTGCCACTGCTGTCTTCCTGGGCGGTCCGGGCGCATTGTTCTGGATGTGGATGACCGCCCTGGTGGGCATGGCCACCAAATATGCCGAGGCTGTCTGCGCGGTGAAATACCGCGAAAAGGACGAGCTGGGCAACTTCGTCGGCGGCCCGATGTACTACATCAAGAACGGTCTGGGCGCGAAATGGGCGTGGCTGGGTGTTGCCTTTGCCCTGTTTGGCGCAGTTGCGGCCTTTGGCATTGGTAACGGCGTGCAGGCCAATGGTGTTGCACAGGTTCTGGAATCGAATTTCGGAGTAAACACCTCGGTCACCGGTGTCGCTCTGATGGTTCTGACCGCCGCTGTTATTCTGGGTGGTATCACCCGTATCGGTGCGGTCGCCGGTAAACTGGTTCCGTTCATGGCGATTGCCTATATCGTTGCCGGACTGCTGGTCCTGATCATCAACATCGGCAACATCGGTCATGCGCTGTCGCTGGTCTTCACCTACGCCTTCACCCCATCAGCCGCCGAAGGTGGTTTCGCAGGTGCAGCCGTCTGGGCCGCCATCCGCTTTGGTGTGGCGCGCGGTGTCTTCTCGAACGAAGCGGGTCTGGGTTCCGCTCCGATCGCGCACGCTGCAGCCGAGACCAAAGGCCCGGTCAATCAGGGCCTGATCGCGATGCTGGGAACGTTCATCGACACTATTATCGTCTGTTCGATCACCGGTTTGGCGATCATCTCGTCAGGTGCGTGGACATCGGGGGAATCCGGTGCGGCGCTGACCTCGCTGGCGTTCGAGACCACTCTGCCGGGTATCGGCGGGTCGATCATCGCCATCGCTCTGTCGATCTTTGCCTTTACCACCATCCTCGGCTGGTCCTTCTATGGCGAGAAATGCGTCGAGTTCCTGCTGGGCGTGAAATCCCTGCTTCCCTACCGCATCCTGTGGATCATCGCGATCTACTTCGGTGCAACCGCGGATCTGGGCTTTGTCTGGCTGCTGGCCGACACGCTGAACGCCATGATGGCCATTCCGAACCTGATCGCCCTGGCCCTGCTGAGCCCGATCGTCTTCAAGCTGACGAAAGAGTTCTTCGCCTCGGGCGGCAAGTCCGAAGAGCCGGGCGGCGCGCCTGCCGAATAAGCTTGGTCTGACTTGAAACCGGGGGGCCATTCCGGCCCCCCGCCTTTAAAAACAGAATTCCATATCTCGAGGAGAGACGTGATGGTCACGAAAATCCTGCTGCCCATTGATCACACCGACGACCGTTCGTGGAAAAATGCCCTGCCAGTCGCCTTGGAACAGGCCAGGTTCTACGGGGCTGAACTGCACGCGGTTGCCGTTATCCCCGAGATCATCCAGCTGCCGAACCTTCCCGCAAACTATGGTGCCGGTGCCAAAGACCACGTGCGAAATGCGGTTCAGGCCATTCTGGATCATGGCAACGCATCGGACGTGCCTGTCCATGTTGAAGAAGGCAGCGTTTACCGTGAAATCCTCAAGCGCGCCTACAAGGACGGCTTTGACCTGATCGTCATGGCCTCGACCAAGGGTGATTTTCCGAATTATGAAATCGGTCCGAACCTGGCCCGTGTCGTGCGCAACGCGCATTGCACCGTCATGGTTGTTCGCGACCAATCCCGTTGAGTGAAAGGTTGGATCAATGACCGAGATTAGACGCACGCCGTTGTATGGGCTTCACGTTGAGTTGGGCGGCAAGATGGTTGATTTTGCCGGGTGGGAGATGCCGGTTC
>NZ_JBQERN010000014.1:0-84993 GCF_056535105.1 Ruegeria sp. O5
TACTGGAAGATTGCCAGTTCCGCGTCTCGTCGCGTGTGCCACGACCTGCGCCAGATCAGCTCTGCCTTGATGGTCTTGAAGAAGGTCTCGAGCAAGCCGGCTACATTGCAGCAAGTCGTAGCTATTGGTTACTCGCCCTAGCCGGAATAGGGGGCATCGGTCCATTTATGTAGCCGGTGCAATGGTCGGGTAACGAGATCAACTATTTCGATCTTTCCTATAAGTTTGCCCAAACCGGCGCAAATCGTCACGCGGTCTCCCCCACATATCAGGCTCGAATTCGCTCTCAGCGCCTCTGAGCGTGATGTTCTATCATGGATCCGTGCCAACACGGCACCGAATGCGGCAATCGTAATGCAGGAGGATCAATTCTGGAGGGCGATCCGTTTCCCGGGAGGGATGGAGCGATTTAACGGACGGGATTTCGTCTTCAATTTCAAATACATTCCAACCAGCAAACCCGATGTCGTGCGCTGGTACCAGTTATTGCAAGCACGTCGCGCATTCTTTGATGGAGAATGTGCCAAGAACACCGTGTTGCGCGCGGATTACGCCGTAATCCGGTTTCGGTCAGGGATAGCCCCAGCGGATTGCGTCACTATAGTATATTCTAACAACGAGTTCCTAATCGGACGAGTTTTGCCGCAGGAGGCAGACAGGGTCGACCTTCAACGGACATAAAACCTTTCAATACGGGGATCTACCATCATGAAGTGCATTATCTGGCATTTTCGCACAGTACTTTCTCGCATTCTCTGACACCTTATTAATCTTGATAAGTATCGCTTATCGTGTTTATTTGATTTTGCTGAAAAATGCACGCAGAATAGGTGCCATGAAGCCCGCTGTCCCCTATCTCCCGGCCGCCTCCCCTGCCCTGTCCCAAGCCGATCAGGCGGCGCTGACCGATCTCTATGTCCGCGGCACCCCGGCCAACACGCTGCGGGCCTATGAGCGCGACCTGCTCTACATCACCGCCTGGGCCAATGTGGCCTTCAAGAAGCCGCTTGAGTGGCCGGAGCGCCAAGACATCGCGCTGGCTTTCATTCTCGATCACGCCCGGAATCTCAATGACGCAGCGCCAGATGATCGCGCTCGCCGGACCGCGGAGGCTCTGATCAAACAAGGCCTGCGCAAGTCCCTCGCCTGCCCGGCCCCGTCAACGCTGGACCGGCGCATTGCCTCCTGGCTGGCCTTTCACCGGATGAAAAACCTCGCCGCGCCCTTCGATGCTCCGCAGGTGAAACAGGCGCGGTCCAAGGCGCGGCGGGCTGCAGCCCGGCCCCCTGCCCCAAAATCGCAGCACCCGATCACCCGCGATGTGCTGGAGCAGCTGCTGGCCACCTGTCGCGGCTCTCGCCGGGATTGTCGCGACCGGGCGATCCTGATGCTGGGTTGGGCCAGCGGTGGGCGACGACGCTCCGAGATTACGGCTCTGATGCGGGAAGATGTGTCCTTGAAAGAGTTCGAGACCAAGGGTCTGGTGTGGATCTCACTGCTGGAAACCAAGACCACGAGCAAGGGCGACACCCCGCGATTGGTGCTGAAATCCCGCGCGGCACAGGCGCTGGTGCATTGGATTGAGGTGGGCCAGATCGGGGATGGGCCGCTGTTCCGGCCCATCTCCAAGGCCGACCACGTGCTCAAGCGCCGCCTGTCCCCTGATGCGATCTACCAGATTGTTCGACACCGACTGAAACTGGCGGGGCTGCCTGAAGGCTTCGCCTCGCCCCACGGGCTGCGCTCGGGGTTTCTGACGCAAGCCGCATTGGATGGCGCCCCGATCCAGGCCGCCATGCGCTTGTCCCTGCACCGCTCCATGGCACAGGCGCAGAAATACTATGACGACGTCGATATCGCAGAGAATCCGGCAACGGACCTGTTGGGGTAGACGGTTCGACCAATGCCGTAAGATCAATCAGGCTGACGACTTGCGTGCCGGTCCCCTGCGCCCTCACGCCTGATTTTGGAACGCACAAAGGACGGCTTCGAAATCACCAGAACGTAGGAATACAAACCCGGTAGACTAACTCTCGGATTCTAAGTTTCTTACCACCAAGAAACCTCAATCAAGGACCCAACCAACCCGGCATCGCACAGCCTGCGGCTTGCTGGTTATTCTAGAAAACTGTGCAACCGCAGCCGATCTCATACCGCCCGGTCTTATGGTGTCAATCTTACTGCGGCCGGAACAACCTTCTATTGCATCATGGCAGCTCGAATGAAAAGCTTAAGCATAATTGGTGTTAAGTGGGTAAATCGTTTATGTTTGAAATCTTGTTGCGTGGAATACTGCTTTTTCCATTACTCATTTTGCCCGGTGCATGGATCGCGTTTTCTGGATTACTAAAAAATGTGGACCTCTGGGATCGCCTTGGGCTTTCGTTTGCCCTCTCAATCCCAATGTCTTGCGCACAGTTTCTAGCCTTGGCGTATATGGGGGTTGGTACGGACCACATTCCTTGGGTTATCCTGATAACAAACTTGGGTGCGGTATGGTTAATCGCTCGATCTTGGCAATGGGTACCTATCCAAGGCTATCGTCAGATTATTCCCGGCGCATTGGTACTGCCTTTAGCAGTGTTGATTATACATGCAAACGCACCAAACGTTTATCAATGGTCACACACATTTCTGCATGCCGATCTAATTTATGCCTTGATGGAGAACCCAACGGCACCAGAAGAATGGCAACTAGCCGGACTGGGTACGGGCTATCCTTGGTTCGGACATCTCCAACGGGTTTTGCTTACTCAGGTTCTCAACCAATCTCCAATAAGCGCCTATCTGTGGATCAACCCGGCAATGGCGTTTGGATTTGGCACTCTGTCCATTCTCGTCGTCAGAGCTGTTGGGGGCAGGGTCGTGGCAATGTCTTTGGCACCAATCATCGCCGCCTTGTCAACAAACCCAATCGGTGTACTGGCCAAACCCATTTCTTCATCACTTTGGAGTGGAATTGAACGTTTTCACTTTCTGATGGGAGATCCACGTTATGATGCTACCGGCTTAAAATTTCTTTATCTGAACACCAACCAGGTCGGGTTGATTCTTCTGCTAGCATTGTTGCTCACAATTCTGCGTTCGGGCTCGTCGCAAAACCTTAGAGCAACGGTTCCTATATGGCTAATTTGTCTAGTTGGAACCGGGCTCGTTTATCCGCTCTATCTTCCGTCTGCAGCGGTATTCCTAGGGGCTGCTGGCATTACATGGATGGTTGACAGAACCAAAAACCTCAAAGAACGCCTAAGAAATGTTGCGCTGCTGTATATGTCTGTAGTCTTGGCAGCGGCTTGCACATATTTCCTCGTAACATACCAAACAGGTGATCGCATTACGGGAGCAGGGATCGAACTTAATGTCCCGGGGCAGATTTGGCGTCATGCCGTAGCCACCATAACCGCACTTTTGATCCCTATTTCTGCGTGGCTGTATTTTTTGACTAAAAGATGCCCCATACCTCGTGGACAGCTCATTTTCTTGTCGATTGCAGCAGTTACTTCAAGTTCCATGGCGGTACTTCTGCATATCCCAAATTTTCGCAACGAGTACAAATTTGTGATGGTTGCAGCAATATGCGGCCTACCTTTTGTAGCATTGTTGCTCGAGCGTCTTTGGCAACAGTCTAGAGTACCATGGACCGGAGCAATACTTCTTCTTGTAATCATCGTCGGCGGGGGCATGTCCGTCTACCCAAGGATGAAAACTGATCAAGCACCTTTTGAGATTAGTTTCTCAAACTTAGATCAAAAACTGTCGGACCCCGCAGGGCTGGGCGACGCCCTGACTGTCATACGAGAAAAAACAGAACCCGGTACGCCGACTTTAGTTGGGCAAACCGAGCTGCATGTCACGCCCTTCACACGACGTCCAGTGTATGTCCTTTACAATGAAGATGCTCAGCTAACCGGACTGGGGATGAGGAACGGATACCTTCTGTATGATGTCAAAGGCTTTGATCCTGCCTTGCTAGAATCCAGACAAAACCGCCTAAACACCTTTCTGAACACTGGGTCAGTTGAGGCAAGGGAGCAGGCCTACCGCTCAATTCGCAATGAGCTGGGTAAACCTTTGGTGGTTTTATCGGAAAGAACAAGGCAATTCTCACTATCGTCGTGGATGACAAATCGTGACGCAGAGCTTCTACACGAAGGCGTTCGTTATTCGGTCTGGTATCTCAAATAGCAACCCCCGGTTCACATAATTCCTCCCGATTGCATCTGCATACTCTCGCCCAGTGTTTCGCGCGCGAAACATCAGGTGCTGCGTGCGTGTAGCCAGGTTCTCAGTTCCATAAGAAATTCTTCAGACATCCCTTGGCCGGACAGGGTGACTTGTGAACCGTTTCGACTCTGTTTCAAGTGAATGTCACCGAATGTCTCTTTCGAAACCGTCTCGGGAGCAGGCGATTTTGCATCCCTTGATGACAGGCTGTTTGCCGCGCAGGTCAGAGCCGATATCTCAGTTTCCGATGTCTCGGGCGCGACCCCTTGCAAGGCTTTGGTGATCAAAGCAGCCGCTTTCGACTCCTCCTTCAAAACCTTCGCAATAGACAATCCCAGCCGCTCAGGGATGGCAGAGGCAAATCTCAAATGGCCGTCCAGCGCGTGATAAATCGCCACGAAAGACCCGATCTTGGATCGTTTGGCCCGGCTGGCCGAGGCAAACAGCCCGCGCAGGGCGGCGGCTTCATCCGGGTAAACGCCCTGCTCTGCCGCGCGTGCTACGATCCGGGCGCGCTCATAATAGCTCAGCCCGACGCGGATCTCATTTTCCTCGACCATGGCCACGTAAGCGTCAGATGCGCTCTGTGGTTGCCTGAGAAACGCACGCACGGTTGCAAAGCGCGCCTCACCCGTCTCATGCACCAGCGCCCGCAGCGCTGTCATCCGACGCCAGCCAGAGATCAGCCCATAACGCCCTTCCGGCAGCTCCACGACCTCAATCGGGGTTTGCTGACCGCGCGCTTTCAGGCTTTCCTTCAGCGCCTCCATATCCGCGTCATCTGCCGCCATGCGGTCGCGTACCAGGTAGGTTTCCTCGATGGAATCCAGCGGCAGGTCCTGTACCAGCCGCCCCTCGGCACGGGCCGCACGCAATTCTCCGGACAGCTCCTCCAGTGCCGCCTGAGCCGCCGTGGCTCCGGCCACCTGTGCAACCGGAGGCGCAGCGCGGGGCGTATCCGCAGGAAACATAGGGTTCAACCCGGGGGCAGGGCGGGTGTCTTCCAGATAATCCGGCCGGGCAGGGGTCAACCGTTTGCGTTTTGCCATCACATTCTCCTTTTCCAGCGCAGATCAGACCCTGTTTCGGGCGCCACTGATGTGTTTCGCGCGCGAAACATGATCACCTTAGCGCCAGTTCCGGCGTTCCCGCCGCTTCGGCCTGCTGCGCCAGTTCCTCACCTCGCCAGACGCCAATCAGCAGCTTCTTGAATGAGGCATAGGTGGCATCAAAGGTTTCCCGCCCGCGCACATAGGTCTCGCGGTTGAAATCGCGGTAATCGGCCTCGTAGATACCGTTGACCTGTTCCCCCGCCTGCCCGATCAGCGCCGTGTAGCCCTGCCAATGCGGCGACAGGGTGCGGCCCAAATAGGCTTGCATCAGCCCGGCCAGCTCGGCCTGTTGGCTGCCGTCATAGCGGGTGATGATTGTGCGCACTGCGTCCCACTGAAAGGCCATCTCGGGCCGCCCCAACGCGCGGGCCGCCATGTTCTCTCCGTCTTCGATGGACTGAAACGTGGAATGCAGCATGTCAAAGAACCGCCCGGTGGAGTCGAATTCCAGGAACGAGGCCCCCATGGGCACCAGCAGGATATCCGAGGCCGCAAGCCCATTGATCGTCAGATAGCCAAGAGCAGGGGGGGTATCGATGAAAATGATATCGTAATCGTCCAGCACCCCATCTTCGTCCAGCGTATCTGTCAGCGCATCCCACAGCTTCCAGCTGCGGCCCTGCATTCGCCAGACGGGGATCTGGAACTCGGCCCAGTACAGGTTCAGCTGAGCGCCGATCAGGTCGATATTCGGCCAATGGGTGGTCTGGATCAGATCGCTGCTGCGGACCTTCAGCGCTTCGGACAAGGTGTCGTCGATCGGATGCGGTGCCTCACCCCGATCAAGCCGCCCCTGATTGTCACGGCGCAGATGGGTGGCGTAATGACGGGCGAGTAAGGGGAACACCGTCTGCCATTCATCGCTCACCTTGCCGCCAAAGATCGACGTCATCGAACCCTGACTGTCCAGATCAATGACCAGCACCTTGTAACCATCCAGGGCGGCAGACATGGCGAGATGCGCGCAGGTTGAGGTCTTGCCAACACCGCCCTTGAAATTGGCGACCGAAACGATCTTGGCAGGTAGCCCGTTGGGCCGGTAAGGGCGGTACTCCTTGGCTTTGGACCCCTCCGAGGCAAAATGTGCCCGCAGCCGCAGAACCTCATCCAGCGTGAACCACTTGGCCCCACCCTCGGTTTCGGATTGCCCCTGCGGCAAGTCCGGGTTGCCCTTCAGCACGCGCCGAAAATGGGCGGGTGCAACAGGGATCAGATATTTGGTGATTTCCCAGGTTGAAAACAGGCGCAGCTTCTTCTGACCGTTTTCCTCCAGCCCCCGGTTTGCCAGATCACTGCGCCCCCGTGCACACGCATCCGCGATTTGTGAAAACTCACCCGTGCCGGTTGGATTTCCAAGTTCAGCATAAGCCAGATCCGGATCAATATTGAAATAAGGGGGAAGCCCCTCGGAGGTTGCTGCTCGCATTGAAAACCTGCCTATGTGCTATGTTTTGATCAATATACCACAAAAGGAAGCATGTGGAAGCATTATGAGCACAAAACCGGATTTTCTAAGCAAAATTAAGGAGTAACTATCGATTGAAACACTGGTTTTGAGTGTCCGGCAAAAAAATATCCAGTTAGAATCCTGTTATTTTATTAGTTACGGAGAAATCCTGATGACTTTAAGTATAAGAAAAAAAAGAGGTTTTTGTATTTTTGAGCATTCATAGTGAATCTGATCCCACGTTCAAGCGACTCTGATCCCACGTTCAAGCGACTCTGATCCCACGTTCCGGCGGCTTTACGCGTCCTGTGGATAACTCTACGGTAGGCGTCAATAAAACCACGAACAAAGATTCGGGCAGGACATATGGGCAGGGCAGTATGAGCGGGTCAGGGGCGTTGTTGCCCGACCGGCACCCAACGGGTGATTTTTTTGTATGCGATATCTTCGATGCGCTGCCCAAGACAGATATGGGCTCGATGGAGCATCCGATGTTTTCGCTCTCGACCCGGCCGGATCGCCGGATCCTCAATTACGAGCATAACGGGGTCGAGATCACGGTGACGCCCTCGGTGCGGGGGCTGGCGACGATCCACGACAAGGACATCCTGATCTTTTGCATCAGCCAGTTGATGGCAGCGATCAATGCGGGCCGGACGGTCAGCCGGGTGTTGCATCTGAAGGCGCATGATCTGCTGGTGGCCACCAATCGCGAAACCAGCGGCGATGGCTACAAGCGTCTGCGCGAAGCGTTTGAGCGGCTGGCAGGCACCCGGATCACCACCAACATTGTCACCGGCGAGAAGGAAACCACCACCGGGTTTGGCCTGATCGAAAGCTGGGAAATCGTTCGCCACACCCGGGCGGGCCGGATGGTCAGCGTCAGTGTGAAACTGTCGGACTGGCTGTTTCGCGCGGTGCTGGCGAAATCCGTGCTGACCCTCAGCCGCGATTACTTCCGCCTGCGCAAACCGCTCGAGCGGCGCATCTATGAGCTGGCGCGCAAACATTGCGGTCGTCAGCCCGAGTGGCGGATTTCGGTCGAGGTGCTGTTGAAGAAATCGGGCTCGGCCTCGCCCCGGCGGGTGTTCCGCAAAATGATCCGCGACATGATCGCAGCCGATCACCTGCCCGATTATGAGATGATCGAAGAGCCCGGCGACCTGATCCGCTTTTCGCGCCGTGGCCAGGTGGTCGAGGGACCGGACAAACCGATCCTGCCGTCACAGGCGCTGGAGGAAGCCAGGGCAATGGCACCGGGCCGCGATGTCTATGCGTTGGAAGCGGACTGGCTGGCCTATTGGGCCGCGTCCGGTCGCCCGCAGATCAGAAACCCGCAGCGGGCGTTTCTGGGCTATGTGGCCAAGAGGGTCGCCGGGCGGGATTAGGCGCTTAGCTGGAATAGGCGGGGTTTTGTTTCTGCACGCGTGTCTTCACGGCTTTGACAGCACCGATGACGATGAGAGCAGCAATGATGAACAGCCAGCCGAAGAGGACATAGCTGCCCAGAGCCATAAGGATGGACGCACCGGAGAACAAAGCAAACCCGCCGGCGCACAAGCCGACAAGAATGGCTATTCCGATAACTCCGATCATGTTCTCCAAGTCCTCCGGCTATGGTCTTGGTCTGGCCAGCCCTCAAGTGGTTGCAGTTCAGCCATTGGGCAGATGCCCATAATGATTTCGCGGTGAAATCATGGCAAAACTTTGAACTACAGAGGGTTAAAATTTGGTTATTTTTACCGGGAGGAGCTTTGCTCCACTACTCGTGCCACACCGCTTTATAATTTATTGAGACATAGGAATGTCTGAGAGGATAGTTTCTCAAAACTTTTGTGACAGCAATATGGAACGCCCGCACCCCTGAAAATGTGCAAAGGTTCGCCTATGGCACCGCTCTGTCAATCCGCGGTTGCTTGGATGGAATGCCAGATGAACGTGCGTTTCGGTCACCAAATGTCAGGGGGCTGAGGGGGTCACATCTTGACCAGACGCCCGTCCGTCACCCTGATCCCCGCTTTTTCAAAAACATTGCGCGTATCAAAAACCAGCGCCGCTTCGCGCGCGACCAGACCGTAATCCGGGGCGCTGTGATCGGTGATCACGGCCACCGCCGCATAGCGTTTCAGGTTGTCCGCCGTCAGCGGCTGGGAGGTTCGGCCTGCAAGTTGCGGATATTCGCCGCCTTCGGGCAGGCGGGGGAAATACGGGTCGTGATAGTCGACCTCGGCCCCCAGTTTTTCCAATTCGTCCAGCAGCACCAGCGCGGGGCTGCGGCGGGTATCCTCGACATCGCGCTTATAGGCGATGCCCATCAGCAGGATGCGCTGTCCGGTCAGGGGCTGCCCGGTCTCGGCGATGGCCGAGCCGTTACGCGCCGCCAGTTCGGCCGCCATCCGTGCCGCCAGCATGGATGGCACGGCGTCATTGCTGGTACGGGCCAGATTGATCAGCGGCGTATCAGATCCTGCATCCGCGGCGCGCCAGGCCAGATAGGCCGGAGACACCGGGATGCAGGCCCCACCAATTCCGGGACCGGGATAGAAGGGCATGAAGCCAAACGGTTTGGTGGCCGCGGCCTCGATCACTTCCCAGACATCCACGTCCATTGCTTCAAGCGCGGTCTTCAACTCGTTGACCAGCGCAATATTGACGGTGCGAAAGCTGTTTTCGACCAGCTTCACCGCTTCGGCTGTGGCGGCCGAGCTGACCGGAACGGCGCTGGTGACGATAGCGCGGTAGAAATCCTCGACCAATTGCCGCGACAGCGGATCGTCGGCGCCCACCACCTTCGGGATGCTGTGCGTGTCGAACTTGTCATTGCCGGGGTCTTCGCGCTCGGGCGAAAACGCCAGGAAGAAATCACTACCCGCGCGCAGACCGCCCGCCTCAAGGATCGGCTGAACCAGTGTGGTCGTGGCACCGGGCCAGACGCTGCTTTCCAGCACCACCATCTGACCGGGGCGCAGATGCTGCGCGATGGTTTCGGCGGCGGCGGCGACAAAGCGCATGTCCGGGTCTTGTGCATCGGTCAGCGGTGTCGGCACGCAGATCAGGATGATATCGGCCTCGGCCAGTGCCGCGGCGTCCTGCGTTGCGCGGAACCTGCCGCTGTCTACCGCTTGTGCGATCCGGTCTGACGCCAGATACGATATGACCTGATCGCCCTGATTGATCCGTGCCACCCGGTCAGGGTTGAGATCAACGCCGGTGGTATCGAACCCCTCATCATAGGCGGTCAGCGCCAGCGGCAGCCCGACATAGCCCAGCCCAACCACAGCAACCCGCGCATCGCGCGCCGCGATAAGCTGCTTGAGGGAAAGATGGTGCGAGGTTTCGTAGTTCATAATCTATCCTGATCGTACAAAGTCAGACTGAAATCAAAGGCAGGACGGGCAGCAGGAAATTATCCTTTCTTAACGGATAGGCAGGAATCGGAGCGAATCCAACTAATTTGTCGGCCTTGTATCGGCGGGTCGTATAGTGTTTCAAAAAGGGCTTCAATTATTGGCATTTTACTTAATTGTTCATTTTTTGAAGTTGGCTTCCAGATAGGGTCGCGTGGCTTCAAGCCCGGCTTTCAGATCATAAGCGGGCTCATATCCCAGCCGTATGCGGGCATGATCGATCTGGCATTGTCCCGTACCCGAGAATAGCTCCAGCATATAACGGTCAGGATACAGTTCGTTTTGCCGGGGCAGCCGTTGTGTGGCCGTTTGGACCAGTTTTTCGAACCGGTCCCGACCGATCCAGGCGCGCGCTATGGTACTGACCCGTGCAGCCAGCGACTGTGTGTCTGGTACTTCGCCCGGCTCTTCATCGGGCAATCGGGCCCGGAGTGTTTCCTGGGGAATGAGCCCGATCTTCCCTCGGCCAATGATATCGGCATAACCGGACAGCAGGGCCGACCAACTGACGGGGGTGGGGCCCGAGATGATGAACCGCTCTTGCTGCAGGTCTTCCGGCGCGGCAGCGCACAACATGGCCTGTACCAGATCGTCCACAAATACAGCGTTGCACAGCCCTTCCGGTTTGGGCAGCACCACGGTACCAGCGGCAAGCCAGCGGGTCAGCTTATCTGTCCAGAGCATGCTTCCGGGCCCGTAAACCAGTGTCGGCTGCAGGATCGCAGCGGGGCAGTTTCCCTGCAACAGAGCCTGCTCCATCGCAATCTTGGCGCGCCGATATGGGTCAGCCTTGCCGTTTGAGATCGGGGAGCTCTCGGTCAGGTTTTGCTGCGGCCATCCGTCATAGACAACGATAGAGCTGGCATGAACGATTCGTCCGACCCCGGCTTTTTCTGCGGCGGTTCTGAGGGTCTCGAAGGTGGCAAGATTATCCGTTGCCGTAGCGCGCATGTCATAGGCAAGATGGTATAATACATCCTGATTACGCAGGGCCTTTTCTTGTAAGGCGCGATCCCCTGCCGTTCCCTGTATGACCCGTGCCCCCATCGCGCTGAAGGCTTGCCGACCATGGCGGTTGCGCAACAGGACGGTGACCCGGGCACCGGCATTGATGAGAGCCGGAACAAGTCGCTTGCCGATAAACCCTGTCGCCCCTGTCACGAAGACGGCCTTGCCGTCGAGATGATCTGGTCCGGTGGCTGTCATAGTCTTTTTCTTCGTCTCAAATTCAAGACCCGGCACAATGTGTTTCAAAGCAGAAGCCTAGCCTAGGGTGGGTGCCTGTGCTACTGCGCAGAGGACGAATTATTGTCATAAGTACGGGGTAAGCTGTGCCCCACGTTTGTTAATGAGGAATTCGATGACGATCGGTATAACCGGCGTACAGACGTCGCCGTGGCGCATACTCCTCAAGAGAATATTGTTATGTGAAGCTGACAGTTCGGGTCCGGGCTGTTTGCGGTCTGTCTTGTGAGGAGAAAACCATGCGTATCGGGGTTGTTGGTGGGGCCGGGAAAATTGGCAAACTGCGGGTCGAGACCATTCAGGAATGCCCGGATACAACGCTGGCGGCCGTTCTGGATCTGTCTGAAGAAGCCGCCCGCAGTGTCGCCGGGGGCGCTCCTGTGTTCACCGACCTGAAGCGGTTTCTGGAAACGGATATGGATGCGGTCGTGGTATCAACCCCTCCGCATACGCATGAGGACCCATGTGTCAGCGCCCTGAAACACGGGATGCATGTGCTGGTTGAAAAACCCATGTCCAACAGCGCCGAAACCTGTCGTCAGATGCTGGCCGAGGCAAAGGCCGCAGGTCGGGTGATCGCCACGGGCTTCAACATGCGGTATTACCCCTCATTCGCTTATGTGAAAGACACCATAGCCAGCGGGGCAATCGGAGACATTACTCATATTCGTGCCTTTGGTGGGCATGACGGGCTGGCCCATTTTACCCATGACTGGGAATACAAGGTGCCAGAATCCGGTGGCGGAGCAATGTGGGATATCGGGATTCACATGAGCGATATCGTGCGTCACATGCTGGGCGAGGTGAGTTCGGTTTATGGTGTCGCCGGTGAACGTGTATGGAACCTGCCGGGTTCCGAGGACACCGCAGTTGCGATATTCCGAAATCCCGAGGGTGTGCCCGCAGTTTATCATGCCAGCTGGGGAGAATGGCGCGGATATGATTTTGCAATCGAAGTGCACGGGACACATGGCATGGTGATGGGTGCATATGCACCAATGAAGAATGTTCTTATCACGATGCCGGAACCCGGCGGGACGCCGACTACGACAACGCGCAGGTATTTCGACATTGCAGTCCGCGAAAAACTGTTCTCATGGAAGACAACGGCCAAGATTTCGTTCGCAGAGGAATTACGGGATTTTATCAAACTGTGCGATGGAGATTCGAGTGGCCGAATTGCAGACGGCAAGGCCGGGCTTCGGTCAATTGAAATTGCCAATGCGGTGATCGAGAGCAGTCGCACAAATCAGGTGGTCGAACTGCCCCAGTAAGAACTGGTATATTGCACCTGTTGTTCCTGGTTCATCAGCTTGCAATTCCGGCGCGTTTGGTGACCGGATCAGCGAAGGCCCGCTGTGAGCAGCCCGATCTGACTGGTCCAAATTGATTGTTAGTGCATCATTGGCCTGTGATCCATCGGGATGGTGGTTTCAGGCGCTGGTGGGCGGTAGCCCGGAGCACTGTGGGGGCGTTTTGTGTTGTAGTGTCTCCTCCATTGTTCGATCAGGATTTGTGCCTCGCGCAGGCTGTAGAAGATTTCGCCGTTGAGCAGCTCGTCCTGCATGCGCCCGTTGAAGCTTTCGCAGTAGCCGTTCTCCCAGGGTGACCTGGGTTCGATGTAGGCTATGGAATATATGGCTCAGCTGTTTACGGATCGCTTGCCGATCGTCATCGCGCGCCCCTTTAACTACACGGGGGGCGGGCAGAATGCCCAATTCCTTGTCCCTAAAATCGTGGCTCATTTCCGGCAGCGCGCCCCGCAGATCGAACTGGGTAACCTGGATGTTGCCCGGGACTTTTCCGACGTTCGCGATGTGGCGCGTGCTTATCGGGCATTGCTGCGTCCGGATTTGCGCGGGCGGCAGGTCAATATCTGCTCTGGAGTGGCGACCCCTTTGCAGGACATTGTGGATATGTGCATCGACATTACCGGGCACAATCTGACCGTGACCGTGAACCCCCAGTTTGTGCGGGCCAATGAGGTGAAGGAATTGATGGGGGGTGTCACGTTGTACCGCAGCCTCACCCAGGACGGGCCAAATTACGGCCTGAAGGAAACACTTGAATGGATGTTGATGTAAGCGCTTAAAATTAAGTGTTCTTACGCCATTTTTATGTTGTTTCGGGCTCTTCCCCCTGGAAATATCCAATCAATTCGCCAAAGGCCCACATCGTCACGATCAAGAAAACCAGCGGGGAAGCAGGCCAGAACTTGCGGAGATAAACGCGCTTGTGCATTTGGTTGCGCATATGCCGGGTAAACAGAACAAACGGTAACAGCGGAGTTACGGCTGCGCGGAAGGCGCGCAACCCGAACGAAATTTCGCCGGACCGAATGCGGGCATATTTACGGCCCCAATGAAACCATTCGCCCGCCAGTGTGAAGGTCGGAATACGCGGACGGTATTGGGTTGTTCTGGGGCGATCTGACAGAACCATTTTGTCACCGTTAGCCTGCAGGGCAGCATGGATGGAGGGTTCATAGAACCGATGTTCATACAGATGACGCAGTGCGCGCAGCTTGTCGGCGCGATAACACACATTGGTTGCTGATAGAAAATCTGTCTCACCGGTCGGTAGAGGGGCCATATAGCGCCCGAAGTCGCAGATATGAACGGCCCAGTTCCAGGTCGTATCATATCCGTTGTCAGCACACCCCCCGACCGCTGCGGCCCCGGTCTCATCCATCAGGTCCATCACCGAGGCAATCCAGGTTTCGGCCGGAATGCCGCGATCTTCGACAAGGCCGATCCGGCACCCGCGTGCGGCATTGATGCCCTCGGAACGGCGGATGTCCCAGAACCGGTGCAGATCAAGGGCGTTTCTTGGCACCATACCGCCTGCGAGTACCCCGAGATCGAGAAACCGGAAGCTGGGGAAATCATCTGCCATTCCGGCATCTTCAAGCGACAGCTGATCATATGGCACGATGACTTCCACCTTGTATTCACCAATCTGATTGGCAAGCGCATTCAGACATGCCCGAAGCGCGGCTCCCCCATCAACGATAGCCACAACGACAGAGATATCAGGTAGTGAAGGATCTGGATTGTTCATCACAGACATTTCTCTCATCGAACCTTGGACAGAGACCGACCGGCCCCGAACCAGTATCCGGCAACCTCACCCAGTCCCCAGGACAGTGAAAACGGGACCAGCAAAGGCAGGGAGGGCCACAACCGACGCACATGACGCCCTTTGGTTATGACGTTTCTGACCACGCGGTAATAGACGATCGGAGGCAACGCAAAAGCAACGAGCCCCATAATAAGCCTTTTACCGCTCGACTCCTCGCTGACCCGAGCTCCGGCGAAACTCTTGGAATACAGGTATCTCTGGGTCAGATACAGACCGAATGTATAGTGCATCTTATGCCCGGAAACGATGTCATTGCGCAGGGTCATAGAGATACCATCTGCGCGCATATGATCATGCAGGTGGTTTTCCCATTTGCCATCATCCAGCAGGGCATCGAACCGCTCCAGAACATCACGTCGGTAGACCGTGTTGTTGCCCGGAAGCCAGTCCGAGGGGCCATCATTCAGAGGGGGTAGAACGGCACTGTACTCGCATAGGAACGCCGCCCAATCGATCAGGGTCTCTTTGGCTTCATTATCGACAGGCCCGGCCACTACATCCGAACCGGCCGCGATTTCATCTAGCATCCGCCGGGTCCAGTTCGGCGGAACCAGCACGTGATCTTCAATGACCCCGATAGCATCGGCTGTCGCGGCCCGGATGCCTGTGGCGCGCATCTGAGGGATTGTAGCGTCCTCGGGGACTGCCAGAATGTTTACGTCTGGAAATTCTGTCTCAACATCCCGAATGAAGTCCGGGCCGAGGCGTATAACAGCGATAATCTCGGGTTGGGGGCCGGTCTGGTTCTGCAAAGCCGCGGCGCACCCACGAAAATCAGACAGAGAGTTGACGCATGGAATGACGACCGAAATCTGATGCTGCGTCATGTGTTTTCTCCGGTGTGAGCTGTATCCTTCGGGAGGATCTGACCATAGTCGACCATGGAAACGGAACTGCGTTTACATCTGGGTCTGAAAACCCCGGAGCGCGTTAATTTTTGTGGCATTTTCCGCACTAATAAATTCCTTTTCGATAAATTGTTTCTATATCAGGAGTTATTTTAGGGGCGCTTTTTAAACGCGTTTTCAAAACTGATCTCGGTCATTTCGGCAGCACGATTCCAAGTGAACTTTGCGGCCTGGCGTACGGCCTGCTTTGACAGGCGCGCATGAAGATCGTCGTCACTTAGCAACCTGTTTGTCTGATGGGCAATCGAGGACGCATCGGTTGGGTCAAACAGCAGTCCGCCATCGCCGACAACTTCTGGGACGCTGCTTGCATCAGACCCCAGAACCGGGGTGCCGCAGGCCATTGCTTCGACAGGGGGAAAGCCAAAACCTTCATAGAGCGAAGGGTGCACAAGCGCATGTGAGGCATTGATCAGAAGCGCCAGCTTTTCATCCGAAATCTCGCCGGTGAAAATGATCCGTTCTGACGCAATCACATTGGCTCGGGCCGAAGCCTGTAAATCCTCGACATTATCCCAGAACCGGTCGCCCGTTGTGCGCCCGACAATGGCCAGAAAAGCATCAGGATGTTGTTCCAGGATCATTGGCATCGCATGGATAAGGCGCAGCACATTTTTGTGGCGGTTAAAGCCGCCCACATAAACGAGAACACGGGCCCCGGGAGGAATGTTATATTCCTCTCGAATTTCTTCTATCTTATTGTTATCACTTATCTCTTTGAAAACGGGGGCCGCAGCCATCGTTGTCAGGTCAATCTTGTTGCGCGGAATGCCCAAAATGGATTGCAGGTCTCGGGCCGACGATTCAGAACCGGTGATGAACCGCGTGGCCTGCAATTTAGCGAGCGTGGTTTTTGCTTTCCACAGCGCAAAATTCAGTTTTGAGGGGAAGATCAAATCCGGAAAGCGTTCAGGGATCGTATCGTGGATACAGATGACTTTCGGGACCCGCGACAGCAGGGGATAATACGAAAAAACGGTGGGGTAAAAGAACACATCGCATCTCAGTCGGAGCGTTGCTTGATGCATCTGAAACCGGTTTGCCACATCTGATCCGTTCGGCATTGGCGCAACCACGATATCGACCCCCTGAGGAACCGGGTAAGACGGTTCCTGATCACAGATCAGGGTGTAACGAAACCCACTGTCCCGAGTTGCCAAAGCTTCGAGCACACCTCTTGTGAAGCGCCCAAACCCGCGCTCATTACGCCAAGTCGTCCCATCAATCCCGACATGCATGATGATACCCCGTACCTGCGAAATTCCTTAGCCCAACTGCTTCGAGCAGCGACGGAGGATTTAAATCCAAATCATGAGCTTACTCTATGGCAGGCAGAGCGCGGCCCACAATCATTTGATATCCCTGCATCCCTGTTGCTACATCATCGAGGCCAATTGAAGGGCGGATTCGTAAATGCACGCTGTAACGGAATCAGATGATCGACGGCATCTTCGGATCGCACAGATGTGCACGGATTTCGGAATGGGAGGGATTGCCAGACATGCCCTTGATCTGGGCATCTGGCTAAAAGGTCAGGGTCATGGCGTTTTCCTCGCCGGAACGCCGGGCGAATGGGCGGGGCAAAAGCACGAAGATGGCTTTCTGTCCATCCCGACACGCTATGTTGGGGCGGATGGTGGCAGGCTGATGCGCAGGCTTGCCCATACTGGTCATGGGGCGATTGCCTTGCGTCGCTGGCTTTCGAAGTCGCGTATCGACATTATTCATGCGCATGAATCTGCACCAGCATTGGTGGCGCTGTTGGCGCGGATGCATCTGAACATCCCGCTTGTCGTGACGTATCACGGGTCGGACCCACAGCGGATCAGGGGGTTTGGAAAGATTGCGCGCCATGCTGATCTGGTGGTGACGCCCAGCCATCGGGCCGCTGAGGATCTGGCCGAAATCGCCAATGTATCAAAGGACAAGCTTCGGGTCATAGGACTTGGGATCAAGCCACCGCCTGAGGACACGGATCAGGACGTTGCCGAGTTGAGAAAAACCCTGCTGCGCGGCGGTACGCATCTTGTCGTCTCTCTCGCGCGGGTGGCCTATCAAAAGGGTATTGACGTCTTGATCGATTGCGTCGCGCGTCTGAAGGATACCCACCCCGACTATCGCTTTGTTGTTGTCGGGGACGGGCCACTGGATCAGGAGATGCGGGCACTGGCAACACAGCGCGGTCTGGATGAGCATTTGTTTTTCGCCGGACGTACCGAGGTTCCCTATCGCTATTTGCGGGCAGCGGATCTGATGCTGCTGACCTCGCGGTGGGAGGCGCTGCCCATCTCTATTGCCGAAGCGTTCCAGGTCGGAACCCCGGTTGTAGCCACCGATTGTTCCGGTGTTCACGAGTTGGTGCATGATACGGTCGGCGCCTGTGTACCAATTGGCGATGTCGCGGCGATCACGCAGGCTGTTGAGCACATTCTCGAAGATGATCAAAAGCGCACCGGTATGGCGGCCAGTGCCCTGGAGAGATCGAAAGAGAGTCGATTTGATCCTGACCACATCAATCGGCAGATCGAGGCGCTTTATTTCAGTCTTCTTGAGTGAACAGCGGGCAAAAGCCGCATTCCCTTGCAGCATGCCCGCAACACAGCGTGTGAACAGGGCATCAGGGCAAGTTCCATCTTTCGATCACGGTATGGATCATGCTTTCATACTGGAAAGTCATTGGTAATCCGGTTTGAGTCACATGCAGTCTTTGCGCATTCTGATGTTCACCACATTTTATCCCCCCTATTCCTTTGGCGGTGATGCCATTGGCATTCAGCGCATGGCCCGGGCGCTGGTGGCGCGGGGACATGACGTGACGGTGGTGCATGACGAAGACAGCTATCTGATCCTGGGCGGCAAACCACAGCCAGAAGGTGCCCCGGACGGGGTCCGGCGGATCGGGTTGCGCAGTCGCAATGGCATGATGTCGAACCTGCTGACCCAGCAGCTTGGCCGCCCGGTTGTCCATGCCGCCCGCATCCGCGAGATACTGGCCGAGCGGAAGCCGGATATCATATGGCACAACAATACTTCGCTGATCGGCGGGCCCGGCCTGTTGCCGATGGGCGAAGGGCTGAAGATCTATGAGGCGCATGAGCACTGGCTGGTCTGTCCCACGCATGTGCTGTGGCGGCACGGGCGCGAGCTGTGCGATGACCGCCAGTGCCTGCGCTGCGTGCTGAATTACAAACGCCCGCCGCAGCTGTGGCGCTATACCGGGGCGCTGGACCGGGCATTGGATCACATGGACCTGATCATCGCCAAAAGCGAATTCAGTCGGGCCAAGCATCGCGAGTTCGGCCTGCGGCAGGAGATGCAGGTGCTGCCCTATTTCCTGCCCGATCTGGATCAGGACGCCTTGCCGGAACCGGCAGCACACGAACGCCCCTATTTCCTATTTGTCGGACGGCTGGAAAAAATCAAAGGGTTGCAGGATGTGTTCCCGGCCTTTGATCGTTATCCGGATGCCGATCTGCTGATCCTCGGAGATGGCGATTACGCGGATGAGCTGAAGGCACAAGCCGCAGGCAATGACCGGATCAAATTCCTGGGCCGCAAGACACCTGACGAGTTGAATGCCTATTATCGCGGCGCACTTGGATTGATTGTGCCCTCGGTTTGTTATGAAACCTTCGGTATCATCCTGATCGAAAGCTTCCGGTTGGGCACGCCGGTGATCGCCCGGCGGCTGGGTCCGTTCCCCGAGATCGTCGAGCGGGCAGGGGGCGGGGAACTGTTCGAGACCGAGGATGATTTGATTGCAGCGATGCGTAACCTTCAGCACCAGCCTGACCAGCGCGCAGTTCAGGGTGCTGCAGCACGTAAGGCGTTTCTGGAGATCTGGCACGAAACACCCGTGCTGGAGGCGTATGGCGCGGCGCTGGCGCGCGTGGCCCATGGTGCAGGAAACCAAAGATTGGCTGCGGCGCTGGAAGCTGGGGTCTTTGAAACCGGCGCTGGATAAACACCTCGGAGTTGTAACACTGTCAGGGGGCCAGCATTCCGATCCGGTGGGCGTTGGCCATGACCGAGAAAGTGATGGTTGTGGCCGGGATGCTTGGCAGGCATGAGGCATCGACCAGATGTACCCGTGACAGCCCTTTCGGTCGCCCCAGAATATCCGACTGCCCCGCACCAGGCGTTTTGGCCATGGGAACCGAGCCGCCCACGTGAAAGCTGGATCCCACATCGCCGGGGCGGCGGGCGAAACTCAGCGGCACAAGCCCTGCCAGTTTCAGAACCTGCCCCATGCGTGCCGTGGCGCGCGCCATGACCTGTTCGGTTTCGTCATTACCTTGCACGGTCGGGGTCAGCCGCCCGTCTGCGGCCATCGTTAGATCGATCCGGGCGGAATGGGCAGAATGTAAAAACGCCTGCGCCACGACCAGTCGTTGCGCCAGCAGCCTCCATACCGGGGCCGATCCGGGCAGTTTCGAGCCATAAGTATTGATCAGATCATGGGCATAGAACTCGTTCCAGGTATAGACCTGCGCGTGGACCAAATGCGGTGAGACCGCGGGGTCATCCAATTCAATGAAGATCTGCGGCAGGGTGTGATAGGGTCTTCGGTCCGGGCGCCGCGGCGCGCGCCAGCGGTGCAGGCTGGGCAGAAAGAAATGCTGACTGTCTTGCAGTTGCAAGCGGGCTGCGGAGTTCGGAGATGACGCCAGCATCAGCCGCGCGGTTTCCAGAACCCCGGCGGCGACAAAGATACGGTCGGCTTGCAGGGTTTCGCCGTCCTCCAGCGTGACCGTGACATGACCCGGGCGTTCCTCGAACTGGCGGACAAGACCGGTGCGATAGCGGAAATCCGGATTGTGACGCAGGACGTCAAGCGTTTGCCCGGACGCATAAATCAGACCCCAAGGGCAGCCATGCAGGCACTGGCCGCAATATTGGCAACCGGGTTCAACAGCCAGCCGCGCGGCACCGGCATGGGCTCCCAGTTTCGCAAGCATCGCTGCTTGGCGATCCAGATGCGTCAGCATCCGTTCGGCTTGCGGCGATGGGGTCAGAGGGGCGCGATCCTGCATCGAAAGGGTGGGGAACAGAGTCTGTAATGCGTCCACCCGACCGCTGATGGGAAGGAATTCCGCAACCGCGTGGTAATGCGGTGACAGATCGTCAATTTCGATCGGCCAGTCGGCGATATCTTCGGCGCGGTTGGGCAAGACGGCCGAGCCCCAGAGATTGGACAGCCCGCCTGTGGCGTGTGAGGCGCGCAATCCGATCCGGTCGGGCGATACCAGCGTTTCCGCCCCCGGTACCATGGCAAAATCCGACCCGAACCGGCGGACTTGCCCAGATGGCGTGTCGAACTGAGGAGTTTGCCAGGCTTTTACATCATCGGCGGACCAGCTTTCGGGACCGGCCGCGGCTAGCCTGTCACGGCGAGCCTGCGCCGAGCCTTCCAGTCTGCGCCCTCCATCCAGCATCAAAACCTGTCGCCCCCGCGCCAATAGGGCCTTGGCCACGGACACCCCCGATGGCCCCGATCCGATGACCAGATCGGTCACGAGGTTGGGCCCGTCTGTGTCGGGGTATGCGGCCTCATGCGGGAACCGGGCGCTTCATCTCGGCGACGATGTCATCGATGATCTGCTGCAGCGTTCGCATCGGGCGGAACCCGGTGACACGTTGCAGTTTCGAGACATCAGGCAGGCGGCGCTGCATATCTTCGAAGCCTTCGGGATAGACCGTGTCGTAAGGAACACATTGAATTTCCGAGGCAGAGCCGGTCGTTCGGATGACCTGTTCGGCCAGCTCGCGGATCGTGACCTCCTGATCGGTGCCGACATTGAAGACGTCGCCGCGCGCCTCGGGCAGGGTCATCAGACGGCACATGGCCTCGACCACATCGGCGACATGGCCGAAACAGCGTGATTGTTCACCAGTGCCGTGGACCATCAGCGGCGCGCCTTCCAGTGCTGACTTGACGAAATTCGGTAGCACCATCCCATAGCGCCCGGTCTGACGCGGACCGGTGGTGTTGAAGAACCGCAGCACCGTGACCGGCAGGTCGGATTCACGCGCGTGGGCCAGTGCCAGAAACTCGTCGAGTGTCTTGGCACAGGCATAGGACCAGCGCAGATTGCGGGTGGCGCCGATGGTCAGATCGCCTTCTTCCTGAAAGGGGAAATTGGTGCTTTTGCCATAAACCTCGGAACTGGAGGCGATGAACGTATGCGTCTTGTTCACCAGCGCGGCATCCAGCACGTTCTCTGTCCCCGCCACATTGGTCAGGATCGACCGGCTGGGTTCGTCCATGATCAGCTTGACCCCGACGGCCGCCGCCAGGTGGAACACTACATCTGCCGGATCGACCAGTTCGGCGACCAGCCCCCGGTCAAGAATGCTGCCTTTGACAAAAGTGAAGCCCGGATGATCCGCAACAGAAGCCAGATTGGACATCAGCCCGGTCGACAGATCGTCAAGGATCGTGACCCGATGCCCTTCACCGATCAGCCGTTCCGTTAAATGGGAGCCTATAAACCCGGCGCCGCCGGTAATCAGAATATGCATTTGTTTGTACCAGTCACTGTGTAAGAACCAACTTTACCACGATTTTCCCCGCACCATCGCACGGATGCCGCGCATTGCCCTGCGGGCCGTGAGATAGGGCCCGCCGCGTCCGGCAAGATGTGTCTTCCAGCGGGCGATGTTGTTGAAATAGAACATCTCGAGCCGGGGCAGGTCGTGCATATCATCCCCCGCTTTGGCCACGCCCAGCCTTGTGCCGACCGAGGTGTCGTAATGCTGCGCGACCTGTCTGAGCACGCTAGAGTTCGACGCGCCATAAGGCGGTGCGAAATGTCGGGTGGGCTGGCCAAGCCGGGCGGCAATGTCCTGGCCGGATCCGCTGACTTCCTCTTCCAGCATGAGCGCGTCCAGCGTGGTGAGATCGGGATGAGTGACACTATGCGCGCCAAAACAGACGCCTTCAGCTGCCAGCGTCTCGACCCTGTCCCAGCCCATCAGCGGGCGGGCAGGGATATTGCCTCCGGCCCAGCTGTCGCTGCCGCCCATCAGGCCCGAGGGCAGATAGACGATCGGGCAGAAGCCATGTTCGCGTAGGATCGGCCAGGCGGTATCGGCGAAATCCTGGAACCCGTCATCGAAACTGATGATGACCACGCGGGGGGCAGGCGGGTTGGCCAGCGCATCAGGTGTGACCACCGGCAGGCCCGAGTCCGCAAGCGCCTTCATCTGTGCCTTGAACACCTCGGGTGCAATCGAGGTTGGCCCCGGCGCATCCGAGATCGAATGATACATCAGGATATCGGCCTGCCAGGCGGACATGGATCAGTCTTCCACCACATGGGTGGCAAAGACCTCGCGATATTTGTTCCATTTCGCGCGGTCGACATGGCCCTTGCCGTCGATGCAATCCGCCGCGCCATAGGCCATGGCAAAGGCGTGATGGGTATTATCGTGGGCAAACAGGCCCTGCCGTCCAAATACGAGCAATCCATCCAGATTTGAGAGCCACTGATCCACCGTATCGAACCGCTCTTCATAGCCCATATCGTAAACCGGATAGGCGTGGCTTAGCCGCCGGGTTTCACAGCGGCGCACCGGAACCGTGACCGGCAGGCCCAGCTGACCCAGCCATTTGGTGAATTCCTGCCCCAGCTCCTCGTCGGACATGGACCACCATTTCTCATCCGGGTCGCAGGGCAGTTCGGCGCACAGCACGGTGACGCCTTTTGGCGTGCCGCTGGCGTTATAGTTCTTGGGCTCTGACATCCGGCTGATCGGGATCGAGAGTTCCGGGAAGTAATGTGCATCGAACTCGGTGAACTGGTCGGTCTCCAGCACCAGATACAGCAGGATCATGCCCCGGAAGCGGATCGCGCGAGCCGCCTCGACCACCTCGGGCGGCGGCGTGTCGATCAGGCGGGTCAGTCCGGTCAGCGGGATGGTCGACAGGATCAGATCGCCGGTCAGGCGCCGTTCACCCTCGCCCTCGCGGATCGTCAGGCCAGTGATGTGGTTGCCGTCCCTCTCGATGGCAGTGATTTCGGTGTTGAACAGGAAAGTTGCCCCGTTGCTTTCCGCGCTGTCCCGCATCGCGTCGGAAATCTGACCGAACCCCTTGCGCGGATAAAAGAACCGCCCGGCGGTTTCACTGCGCAGCCCTGGCAACAGACGCAGCATCTTCATCAGGATCTTGCCGACCGACCCGCTGCCGACCCGGCGCTCAGCCAGTTTCACGGCCAGCTTGTCCGGGTCCAGCCCCCACAGTTTGCGCACATAAGGGAAATAGAAATTGTCCGAAATCGTCGGCCCCAGCCCGTCATAAAGCACGGTCGAGAATGTCTCGGGCCCGGTGCTTTTCTTGCGGAACGGCTTCAGCACCATGTCGCCGATCAGCGACAAGGCAAAGGGTTTGGGCAGGCGCATCAGCGCGTCGGTCAGTTTCAATGGGAAGTGGATCCATTTTCCGCCCAGCCGGATGCGCCCGTGGCGCGGGCGCAGCAGCAGATCGTCCCCCAGCAGGGCTTTCACATCGGCCAGAACCTCAGGCTCTGCCGCCGGGTGGAACCGATGCGAGCCATAATCGCAGATCACACCCTCAATCGGGAAGGAAGCCGAATTGCCACCGGCAATAGCGGCGCGTTCGATTACCGTCACGCGGGCCTGCCCGGTTATCGCATGGGCCGCGGCCAGCCCGGCCGGTCCGGCACCCAGTATGATGATATGGGGCTTGTCGTCGCCGTTGGGTCGGGAAACATCCGTCACTTGCACTCTTCCTTTTGGGAATTTGCCGGGGTGCTGAACCGCATCCCGGACAGGGTCAGAACCAGCGCGCCAAGCCCGCCTGCCGTAAACAACACTACCTGCCAGACCAGCCCGGCGGCCACGACCGCAGGCGCGCTGGCGCCAAATGGGGCCAGAAACCCGGCCAGCGTGGCCTCGCGCAGGCCTAGTCCGTTCAAGGACACGGGCAGCACGGCGATGATCTTGGCCAGCGGCCAGGCGAAGATCCATGTCCCGGCGGCCACATCGACACCTGCCGCGATGGCCAGCCACCAGGCCAGTAGGACCAGCAGCAACTGGATCAGCACAGATGCGATGAAAGCGACTGCCAGCGTGCCGGGTTTGCGGCCCATCCCGGCCAGTGCATCGGCCAGACGATGGGCAAACCCCTTGCCGGGCAGGGATGGGACATAGCGCCAGGGCAGGGGCAGCAGGCGCGGCAAGGCGACCATACCCGCCAGCGCGGCCAGCAGGATCAGCGCCACGGGCCAGATCATATGCCCGCCCGCCGCGCTTTCCCATGTCAGGACCAGGCCCAGACAGGACAGGGTCAGCAGGGCGACCATGTCGATCAGCCGGTCAACGGTTGCGCCCGCGACGACCTGCGCGCCGTCTTTCATCGCGGCCTGCGCCAGACCGGCCCGCACCGTATCACCACCAATTGCACCGGGCAGGCACAGATTGGCGGCCAGTCCGGCAAAATGGGCCCGGATGGCCAGCAGGGGCGGAAGCCCCCGGTTCAGCAGCAGCCACCATTTCAGCGCGGCCCCCACATGGGCCAGCAGGAACAGGGTCAGCACGCATAGAAAGACCCAGATCGGGATCGACTTCAGTGCCGTCACGATGGCCTTAGCGGGAAGCAACCAGAACAGGATCGCCAGCACCACGACCGATCCGGCCACCCGGATCAGCCAACGCCGTTGACTTGGGTCGGAAAGCAGCCTGCCGCTCATGTCACGGTCTGAGGTGCAGCCGCGAGATCATGTCGGCGATCAGCCCCAGTGACCAGATCATGATCGCGGCCAGGAATGAGAACACTGCAGTTTCGCTGAGGTTCCAGTAGAACATGTCGATAATGAACTTCACCGTGCCCAACGTGAAAAATGCCAGACCCAGCGGAATGAACACCCGCAGAGGATTGAAGAGCGTGCTGATGCGCAGGATCAGGATGATGAAGTTCAGGAAATCAATCGGTCGGATTTTCGATTTGCCCACCCGTTTGCCGTATTCGATGGGCGTATAGATCATCCGCTTGCCATTCGACGTCATGCACAGCGTGATCGTGGTGGTGAACGAAAAGTTCTGCGGCAGCAGCGGCAGGAATGGGACCAACTCGGATTTGCGGAACACGCGCAGGCCCGAGTTCAGATCGTTGATCTTGCGCTCGGCCAGAAATGAAGCGAAGGCGAACAGGAATTTCTTGGCCGGCCTGCGCAGCAGCGGCACGTTTTTCATCGCCGCCCCCCGGTCGCCCACCACCATGTCCTGATCACGGCACATGGCCAGCATGCCCGGCAGATAGCGCGCAGGGTATGTGCTATCGGCATCCAGAATGGCCACATATTCATGCTGCGCCATCCGCACCCCGCGCTTGAGGCTGGCGCCATAGCCGGAATTGACGTCGTTGAAGGTAACGGTGGCACCACTGGCCTCGGCCTCGGCGCGGGTATTATCCTGGCTTGCATCGTCCACCACGATGATCTCGTAAGGGATATTCAGCGGCTCAAGATGGGTGCGCACGTCCTCGACAGTATGGCGGACGGCGTTTTCCTCGTTATAAGCGGGGATGACCACGCTCAGGCTCATGCCGGCGGTTTCCGATGCGACCAGCTCTTCAGATGTGGTGCTGTTCGTCACCATCGGCTCTGCGACTTTGTTCATGAAAATGAAAACCTTTTATTCACTTAATAGTCCCAGCCCCAGCCCCCGCTGCAAGATTTGCGTGGCGCATGGAACGTAACGGGCATAATTCCCTGTATTGCGTATAGTATTCGAACACGTACAGACTGAACATAGACAATAAATTTGACCAAATTCGACCGTTAAGGCGTCAAGTTTGTAATTACGTATACTGCACGCAGCAGGTGCAAGTGTTTGAGGCATGTGCCGCCTGGAACATGGCGGGGTGCGGGCAGCAGGAAGGAAACGGATGTCAGGGCGGCAGAGTTTCAGCAGCGGAGTTGCCTGGATGTCGGCTGGTATCTGGGTCGAGCAGGCGTTCAACTTCATCATTTTTGCCATTCTTGCCCGTATTTTAGGGGTCGAGGCCTTTGGTTTGCTGGCGATGGTTGCGGCCTTTGTGCTGTTTTCCGAGTTTCTGGTGCGCGAAACGATTTCCGACATTCTGCTGACCCGTGATGCGCTGTCACCAGAGCGGCTGAATTCGGTTTTCTGGTTGCTGGCGCTGCTCGGGGGTGTGTTGACAATTGCGCTTTATCTGGGCGCAGGGCTGGTCTCGAAATTCTACAATGAACCGATTGCGGGCGAATTGTTGATAGGATTGTCCCCAACAGTTCTGATGATTTCTCTGACGGCAGTGCCTGTGGCGATCCTGCGCCGGGAAATGAAGTTCCGTGTTCTGGCCATCCGCGCAGCACTTGGCGCGGCGGTCGGAGGGGTTGTGGGAATTGGCATGGCGCTGACCGGGTACGGGGTCTGGAGCCTGGTCGGTCAGCGGCTGGCGATGACAGCGACCAATATCGTGATGGCCTGGGGCGCAGTGTCCTGGCGTCCGGCTTTTCACGCGTCGCGGGATCACATGCGCAGGATTTTGCATTTCAGCCACCGGATTCTGGGCCTGCGCGCGGCGGAACTGGCGGCGGTGCAATCGCCTGCGGTAATCATCGGCGCGATGCTGGGGCCGGTGCAGGCGGGGTATTACGCAATTGCCTGGCGGGTGATCGAGACCGCCTCGTTCCTGATTATCACACCGCTGCGCACCGTGGCGCAGCCTGCCTTTGGGGCGGCTGCGCGCGATGGTGGTCCGGCGACGGATTTGCTGATCGACATCATGCGCCTGACCGGGTTTCTGGCCTTTCCGGCCTTTGCCGGGCTGGCGGTTCTGTCAGAGCCCGCGCTGGTCTTGCTGTTTGGTCAGAAATGGGCTCTGGCGGCTCCGGTCCTGAGCCTGATGTCGGTGTTCGGCATGTATCTGTGCGCCGAAAAGGTGCAGCAGACCTTTTGTCTGGCGGCAGGTCAGGCCGGGCGTCTGGCGGTTCTGTCCTGGGTCGAAGTGGCGCTGGCGGCGGCGGCGATCGTGGCACTGGCTCCGTATGGTTTGCCCGTCGTCACCGCCGGTTTTGTGGCGGTCTTTCTGCTGATCTGGCCGCTCAAATTCGCCAATCTGGGGCATATTGCAGGGCTGCCCGGCCCGGCTTTGATGCGGCAGCATCTCGCACCGTTTCTGCTATCTGCAGGAATGGCTCTCGCAGTGTTTGGAATTGTGCGGCAACTGGACGGGATGTCTCAGGTTTTGTGTCTGCTGATCGGCACTGCGACCGGAATGGTTGTTTATTGTCTGTTGGCTGCATTGTTTTTGCGTGACAGGTTGCGTCTGCTGATCGCAATGGTGCGCAGGAAAGAGGAAACAGGCCCCGAGATTGACCCGCAAGAGGTCAGTGGATAGCACATATTAATGCGCTACCCATCCTGGTTGATGAGCGGGACAGGCAGCTACCAAATCGGTGCGCCGAGGCGGAAATTGACAGCCTTCTCCGCGCCGTTGGATTTTTTGAGGTGAGCGGTGATGTTATTCTCCGCCTCCGAAGGGAGCAGCTCAAAACTGGCGATGGCCCTGTCACCGTTCTGTGTGAATTTGACCGCCTGCACCTCATCGCCATTGATCGTGATCGCTGCAGCCTGAACATCAGGCTCACCGATCCGAAGTTGGATATCAAGGGCGGTGTCGCGCCGGAGTGGGGCGTCCATAATCAATCGGGCAACCGACGGTGGGGCGTCGATTGCAAAAGCTCTGGTTCTGTCGTGGGAATTGGGGCCAAAACGGTAATACGCGGTAAACAGAATACCTGCCAATAACAGAAGGTATCCCCACCGGGTCCATCCCATACCACGCCAGATGCGCCTAAGTGGGCCATTTTGTGTGGCATCAGGGGCAATTCTGGCCGCGAAAATCAGGGCGCCTGTAAGGGCAAGGCCGGTGGCAATCAGGCCGAGAATAATCCATAGCGCCATCGAGAACGCGCCGCCCCAGGTGCCGAAATGCAGCATGTTCATCAGCTCTTTCCACTTCGCAAGCCCGCCCAAACCGTTCGGCGTCAGAACCCCCAGAACCTCGAGCGTCGCCGGATCCAGCGCAACGGAACTCATGCCGCGAAATTCTGCGATCCCTTCTACATGCCCGATAAAGACAAGGCTGTCGGCTTTGCTGCCGGGTATAAGCATCACAACAGGATCAAAACCGGACAGGGCCGCCTGGGCGCGGGCTTCGGCAATGTTTATCATCTCTGGCCCAAAGCCCGTCGGCAAAGCGGAGTCGCGAGGAGACGAGGGAGGAAGCTCTGGTGTTGTGCCACTCATTCCCAACCCACCTAGCATGAAATAGAAGCTGGTCAGGGCGATCAGGATCACAACCGGTGCGGACCACACAGCGGTGAGCCGATGCGCACCGCCTGCCCATGATCGTATTCCGTTCGAACGGCTGGGCCACCGGAAAAACCCTTTCCAGAACCGCCGATACGTAACGAGCCCGCTGATGATCTGTCCCAGCAGCAGGACCGATGTGGACGAAACCAGTACGAACATGGCCCGTTTCTCGGTTAGAAGCGTATCGTGCAAATCCCGCAATATGTTGCGAAAGCCTAGGTTGCGCGTTTCTTCGACAACCTCTCCGGTGGCCGGATCTGTCCAGAATGTTACCGCCTCACCCCAACCTGTGTTGCCATAGACCTGGTCCACGAACCAGGGGGTTGAGCGTTTGACGATCACGAAAGGCCGGCTTTGGGGATGGGATTCTTTGACACCTTCATAGATCATACCGAAGCTGGCGGTGCGATCTTCCTTGGCGATAGTGGTCCAGATCGCCGGACGGCCAATCGATTCAAGTTCGAATCCGGCCACCAGAAGGGTTCCGGTCAGAAACATGAATGCAAAAAAGAGAGATAATTGCAGGCCCATCCAGGTGTGGATCTGAAAAAGCGCATTACGGATTCTACGATTCATTTGAATTTTTCAGTCTACAATTCCTTAGTATACTAAAATCGATTAAGGCTCGGGAAACAATAGTCGCGCGGTAACGTTACCGGGTAGGACGGATTTAATCTTCTCTGTGGCTGCGAATACGCATTGTTGCATGATTTTTCTGCGGTGCAGATGTTGTGCGAATCCCAAACTTTGCGGGATGCTATGATTGTGTCTGCATATTGGGTGGGTAAGTGGTGCCGTTAGATGTTAGATGATGATATGAAAACAATTTCTGTTGTCTCTCCTTGCTTCAACGAAGAAGACAACGTGGCAAATTGCTACGAAACCGTTAAGGCGATTTTTGAAAAAGAGCTGCGGGGTTACAGGTGTGAGCACGTCTTTGTCGACAATGCTTCGACCGATCGTACCGTGGAAATCCTGCGTGGGATCGCCGCCAAAGACAAGAATGTAAAAGTGGTAGTGAACGCCCGCAATTTCGGTGTGTTTCGATCCGCCTTCAATGGGCTGCGTTATGCCGGGGGGGATGCGATTGTCGTCATTCTGCCGGTTGATCTGCAGGACCCGCCCGAAATGATCCCGGAATTCGTACAGTTGTGGGAAAGCGGGTATGATGTGGTCGCGGGTGCACGGGCCAGCCGTGAAGAAGGCTTTATGATGCGCTGCGCACGATCGGCGTTTTATACGATCGTTAACCGATTGTCAGACGTGACGATGGAATCATCTGTCGGTGAGTTCCAGTTGATCGATCGCAAAGTGCTCAAGGCGGTGTTGTCGCATCGGGATCATTACCCGTATATCCGTGGCATTATAGCAAGCTGTGGGTTCCGCCGGGTGATTGTGCCTTATGTCTGGCGGGCTCGGGCACGGGGGTTGTCCAAGCATAATCTGATGGCCCTGACGGATCAGGCGCTGAACGCTATTTTCGCCTTCACGCGCGCGCCAATGCGGTTTTGTACGCTCAGCGGTCTGGTCATTGCCATTGGCTGTATCCTGTTTTCCCTTATTGCCACAGTTTTGTATTTCCTTAACCCCGAGCAGGCCCCGCGGGGGACAACGACCATTATCGTAGCGCTGTTTTTCCTGTCGGGTATCCAGATGTTGTTCATCGGTATGCTTGGGGAATACATTACCTCGATCCACAACCAGGTGCGCGGCGGACCGATCGTCACCGAGCAGGAACGTATCAATATTGATGGTCCCGCACGGGATCCTGCGCTGGTCAAAGAAGAACACATGGCATGAGCCTCCGTTCAAGTCAGTTTCTGTGGGGTCTTATTGGCCTTTTCGTATTGGGGTGTGGTCCCGCGTGGGCCGCAGATCCTCCGACCACCAATGCAACTCTGCCCGAGCTGCGCATATGGTTTGGGTGCATGGTGGTGGCCTCGGTGTTTTTTCTGGGCTTCTTCTGGCTGCGTGGTCAGGTTCTGTTTGGCTTTCTGAGTGCAATAGCTCTTTTGGGCGGCGCAGCCCGGCTGTGGCTGACGCAACCGCTTTGGTTTCCACGCCTTGAGATTTCTGCGGACCCGCCTGAGAACCTGATCATGCTGGCGATACTGACGATGCAGGCGGCGGTGATCGGCGTTGTTCTCATACGGCCTGCAGGGCGCGCAGCCATAGGCGGTCTTTTCGCCAAAGCGGGGATATTTCGCCTGTTTCAGCTGATGGTTCTGGTTGCGGTTTTCGGCCTGTCGGCAACTCCTTATATCGCCTATGGCTATCATGTGGCCTATGGCTTGCAGATCGGTGTTGGCGGTGTGTTGTCACTGGTTCAACTGGCCACGATACTGGCCATGTTTGTTGTGGTTGGGCCAGACCACATGCCGCGAATCCCGGTGGCTGGTTTGGCGGTGTTTGCGACTTTGGTCAGCGCCATACTGGCCTGGACGGCGTTCGATCAGGTGCCCCATGTCGAGGATGAGCTGGCCTATCTTTTTCAGGCACGGACCTTTGCGGCTGGCACGCTCTGGGCTCCGGCCCCGCCCGAAGCGGCACACCCCGCGCTGGAATATTATCTTCTCGAAATACATGAGGGCAAATGGATCAGTGTTCCGGCACAGGGCTGGGCCATGGTTTTGAGCCTTGGGGTGCTGGTCGGGGCGCCATGGGCGATCAATCCGATCCTGACCGGGATATCGGTTTGGCTGGCCCATGACATTGTCCGCCGGGCAATCAGCCGGGAACGCGCGGATATGGTCGCGTTGCTTATGGCAACCTCACCCTGGGTGCTGGCTGTTGGGGCCACGCTGATGAACCACGCGCTTATGCTGGTGACGATCTTACTGGCCTGGTGGTGTTTGATCCGGGCCGGAGAGGGGTCTGCCCGCCGGGCGGTATTCCTGGCATTTGCCGCCGGGTTGGCCTTGGGATGGGGATTTGTCACCCGACCGTTGGACGGGTTGATCGTGGGTGGTCTGACAGGCCTGTGGGTGCTTCGCCGACTGCCTGCCGGGATCGGGCAAGTGCTTGCCTGTGGTGTCGGGGGCATCCTGTCCGGGTCTGTCGTTTTTCTGGTCAATCACGCGATCACGGGCGATCCGTTGTTAACCGCACAAGCCGACTATCTCAGCCGTCTGTGGCCGGACACGCAAAACGCATTTGGATTTGGGGAAAATGTGGGCCCGCCCGCCCAAAGCTGGGGGGCGCTGGATATCTGGATCGGTCACAGCCCCGCCGAAGCCGTGTTGAACCTGGTCAACGCGCTTGCCTCGCTTAACCTCGAACTTCTGGGCTGGACATTCGGGTCGCTGGTTCCGCTCTGGATCGTCTTTATCTGGCGCAAAAAGCTGACCGGGTTTGACCGTGCGATGCTGGTGATCTTTGCTGCCCTCGTGGCTGTTCTGTTCTTCTATTGGTTTACAGGCACCTTCTACCTCGGACCGCGCTATTGGCACACGGCATTGCTGCCTATCCTGGTTTTGTCTGCGGCTGGGATCGAGGCGATCAATGATCGGTTGCCCGAGCAGTATCGCGGCCGCCTGCATTGTGTTGTTCTGCTGCTCTGCGCCATTTCGGTTGTCAGTTTCACATCCTGGCGCGGTGTTTCGAAATATGACGGATATGGCGGGTATAGCGGTGACATCAGGCGACAGGTTGAAGCCGCTGATCTGGGCAATGCGTTGATTTTTGTCTCGACAAAAGGAGACATCGGGTCTGCGCTTTATCTCAACGATCCGTTCCTGCCGCCGGATAAGCCAATTTTCCTCAACGATCTGGGGCCGGATCAGAACGCGGCTATTATCGCTGCCTTCCCCGGACGCGAGGTTGTCTACCTGAGCGACGCAGACTGACACGCCCCGGGTCAGTCGGGTTTTCCCGAGCGCAATTACTCAGCAGCGTGCTGGTTTTCGGCGGCCACAAAGTTGCGTCTGAAGTCATTGGCAAACATCGTCCGCGTAAAGCGTCCCAGCCCCGAAGCATGTTCACCAAAGGTGTCGATCCGGGACAGCAGGGTCGTTTTTATGCGTGGATCGACCTGTGTCTGGAAATTGCGCGGCGCGTCGAACTGATGATCGGTCAGAGTACCCTCATACCCCGAGTTCCGCCAGGCTTCGACATCAAAGGATGAACTCCAGACCGGCTCGTTCTCCAGGCTCTGAGAGAAGGGCACATGCAGCATCACGGCGCTGTAATAGTTGATGATCGTGTCAAGCATGGCATGCGCTTCGTGATCACCTTCATCCAGCAGGTCCGAGATGGCCCGCTTCAGGAAAATAAGCGCTTCGTCCAGTACAATGAACCGGCCAATCATCGAGTATTTGCTGAGCAGATTGCCCCCCAGTTCACCGCTGATCAGGTCATCGTAATTGTCCTGCGCCCAAGCCACGCAATCGGCCCGGGTTTCAAACAGCTCAGCCTGGTTCTCTTCCAGATAACCAGCCACTGCATTGCGGAACGGCTCCGGTGCCTGATCCAGAATCTTTTGCATATGCTTGATGATCTGGAACGGTCGGATGTCCAGAGAACGCGCCAGCCGGAAGGCTTCTTCGAAATTGTCTTCATAATAGAAGATCGTCAGAAGCAGATGGAAAACACGGGTATCCAGGTAATCCTGGAACGAGAAATTCTCGGACTGGACCACCATTTCCTCGGTCTCGACCACGGTTGGACCGTTATATTTGCCCAGGCATCGGGCAACGACCCGGTGCAGGGTCTTGAAACCAAATTCTTTGCGGCTGTCAGGATTGGCCAGTGGCGCGCCATGCAACAGCATCAGCTGGTGTGCCGCCACCCGGCTGACACCGGTTTCGATCAGCTTGTCGACCGCATCCATAAAGGATTCCTTGGTCTCACCCGGCATGCACAGGATCAGCTCGCCATAGGATTGCATGCCCTTTGAATGAAGCTCCTGCTGTACCTCGGTATAAGTATCCAGGCTGATGTTGTCGCGTTTGATGTTCTTCAGAACTACCGGATTCAGGGACTGAACCGATGAGGTCATTGGCAACCGGCCCTTGGCCTTGCGCATCACCTTGATGATCCGGTCGCCGCGGTTTTTGCCGGTGGTTGTCCGGATATATTTGGGCCAATCGTATTTATCCATCAGATGGCCCAGATAGTCGGCCACCTCTTCGTCCTGCACATACATGCCGAAATTGTCGTCAGCAAAGCACAAGGGGCTGGCATGGTTGATGCGGGCCACGATGTAATCCAGATCGGCCTTGGTACGTTCGAACGAATGGCGGAAGACTTTCGAGTTCGATTTGACTGCCGAGTTGCAGAAGGCACAGGTGAACGGGCAGCCGCGGGCCAGCTGCATCAGTGCAAACAGGCCGGTATCAAAGAACTTGTCCATCAGCCCGGCAAGATAGGGTGACGGGATTTCGTCCAGATCGCGGATGCGGGGCGGCTCGCTCCCGCGCAGGATCTCTCCGGTTTTCGGGTGCACGTAAAGCGCGCCATCAACGGCCTCTTCCCACATGCCTTCGCGGCGGGCGCCAACATCGATGAACCGTTGCAGCGTACTGAGGAATGCACGCTCGCCCTCATAGGTGGGGCCGCGCACATGCATGTCGATCTGTGGCATGGTCCGGATCCAGCTGTCCTGTTCTTCTTCGGTCAGTGGAAAATTGGGGCCGCCCATGAGGGTCAGAACATTGGGATTGATCGCCTTGACGTAATCCGCAAAGGACAAGGCCAGGTGGTGGTTCCAGGAATAGCTTGAGAAACCAATGATGTCGGGTACCGCCGCATCAATGGCTGCCTTCAATTCCTGAGGGTCGCGGAAGATTGCAACCTCGATCGATGTCGGGCTTTTCGCATAGGCTTGGGCGAAAGTCGCAAGATTGCCGACACCTAATGGGTAGGTGTCTGATGTTGCGGTAACGAGGTTATGTCCAAGATCAGCAAGATAAAGACGCATTGACGATTATCCTTCCAGCACTGGTACCAAATACATTTAACAGTCCATATCCTACTGTATCAGATGGACCGGTTCGGGGGTGAAAGTGTTTTTGACGCATTATTTCAGACCTTCTGCTGCCACGGGAAGCGATCGGTCAATGCCCGGGAAACAAGGATGAATGCCAGCACCGCAGCGGGTAGAACCAGCAGACCTTGTGCAATGATCGGAGGCAGCCCTGCGAGCAGGAGCGCTTCGAGCGAAAAAGCGTTGAAGATGTAAACTATGGCATATGCCACGAGGTAGAAGGGTAATCTCCTCAACCCTTTGGTTTCGAATACAATGCGGGCGTGGGTCATAAAATTCCACGACACGCCGATGACGAACGAGACCGCAAGAGCGACCTGTGCTGGCAAGCCTGACAGGCTCAGAACCGAAAAAACCGCGTATGCAAAGATCGTGTTAACAATACCGACCAGAGCAAAAAGCATGAAGGACTGTTTTCGCAGAAAGAACGAAGATTTCATACAGCTTCCTCGTTTGTCAAAAGACACCGGGCGACTCCGGTGATAATATCATATTGTGGCGAAAACCCGGCTTCGTTCCGCAGCCGGGTTACATCCGCTGCCAGCCGGTCGGGATCATTTGCCGCGCGGGAGATAGCCCCCAGCCGGATCAGGTCAGGGTGATGCATCTGGTTTGCCACCTCTTCAATCAACTGCCGGACCGGGACGGCGGTGCCGCTTGCTATATTGATCGCACCGGTGACATTGGTTTCCAGCAAAAGCGCCAGCGCGCGCGCCAGGTCATCGACATGCAGGAAATCCCGTTCCTGTCGTCCATCGGTGCAATCTACGGGCTCACCTATCTTCAGATTTGAAATCAGATCGCCAAACAACCGGCCCGGCGGTTCATCCGGTCCGTAGACAAAGAAAATACGAGCCCAGGCCAGAGACAAGCCAAGCGCATCCTGGCCTGCGCTCAACGCCAGACCGGTCGCAGCCTTTGCGGCCCCGTAAAGGGTCCGGGGCCGCAAAGGCGTTGCTTCGGTCAGGTCCGGCACCGACCAGTCATATTCGGCACAGCTTCCGGCGCAGACCACACGCCGCCCGCCTGTACGCGCAAACTCCCGCACCAAGTGCAGCGTGGCGGCCATCCAGTCCAGATTGGCCGGGGAAGCCCAGCGGTCGCGTGGTCCGTCATGCCAAGCCAGATGAACCAGATGGCTGGCGCGAGCTGTTTCAAGGGCTGCTGTGGTGGCGCTGGGGTCCAGCAGATCACAGGGGATGTCGCTTGCCGGGTTGCGGCCCAGCGTCACCACCTCATGGCCCGCCTGTGTCAGAACCGGGACTGTTGCACGTCCGATCAATCCGGTTGCGCCGGTCAGCAGAACCCGTGCCATCAGCTGATCCTGACTTCCGGCACGGCGGTCACGAACCGCACCTTCAGGTCGGACAGTTGCCCGATGACCTCATCCCGGATGTTCCAGGGCAGGATCAGCACGTAATCCGGCGGCGCCTCGCGCAGGGCTTCGACCCCATGCACGGGGATATGGCTGCCAGGCAGCAGCGTGTTCTGCTTGGCCGGGTTGCGGTCGACGCAGTAAGAGATCAGATCGGGGCCGATCCCGGCATAGTTCAGCAGCGTATTGCCCTTGGCAGCGGCACCGTAGGCGGCAACCGTGTCGCCCCGCGCCTTTGTTTCACGCAGGAAGGCAAGCAACCCATCGCGCAGCGCTTCGACCTGAGTGGTGAAATTCATGTAACCTTCAGGCCGGTCGAACTGTGCCGCAGTCTCGTCCGCGCGGACCTTGGCCAAGCCGGGCCCTTCGGGGTGGCTGGCTCCTTCAAGACAGGTATAAACCCGCAGCGATCCGCCATGGGTCGGCAGCTCTTCGACGTCGAAGACGCGCAAACCCGCCCTGGCAAAGATTGTCTCGACCGCCAGCAGCGACAGATAGGAATAATGTTCGTGATAGATCGTGTCGAACTGCACGCTTTTGATCAGGTTCAGAAGGTGCGGGAATTCAACTGTATAGACCGCGTCCCCCGTCAGCAGGGTGGCGATGCCGGCAACGAAATCGTTGATGTCAGGCACATGCGCCAGCACATTGGCCGAGGCGATCAGGGCCGGGGGTTTCTCGACCGCAGCAACCTTTCGGGCCAGCGCCTCGCCGAAATAATCGACCAGCGTGCGCACACCTCTTTCCTGTGCCGCCGCCGCCACATTGCCTGAAGGTTCGATCCCCAGAACCGGGATGCCTTTTTCAACGAAATACTGCAGCAGATACCCGTCATTCGAGGCGATCTCGATCACCAGATCGTCCGGTCCGAGATCGAACCGATTGACCATTTTTTCCACGTAATCCCGGCAATGGGCCAGCCAGCTGTCCGAGAAGCTGGAGAAATAGGCATAATCGGTCGAAAATATCTCTTCCGCCGGTACGACATCATCCACCTGAACCAACCAGCATTCGGTGCAGACGCGGGCGTGCAATGGATAGACCGGGTCCGGTTTGTCCGCTTTCGCGGGGTCGACATAGGAATTGGCCAGAGGGGACAGTCCGAGATCGACAAGCGTCATCTCAAGGTCCGCGCCGCAATGGCGGCAGGTGGGATGGGTCGTGCCGGTCATACCTGTCTCATACTCAGTGTTTCGAATTCGGCAATCTGGGCGTGGCACAGCTCGGTTGCCGGAGTGCCGCGGGCCCAGCCCGCATACCAGTCTGCCGTCAGCCTGACGGTGTCGTCAAAACTCAGGACCGGGCGCCAGCCAAGAAGTGCACGCGCCTGCGATACATCCAGCCGAAGCATCTTGGCCTCATGCGGCGCATCCGCCGGGGTGTCGATATCGATCCGGCCCTGCCCAAGCGCCTTGATGACCGCCTGGGCCACATCCAGAACCGGGCGTTCATCGTCACGTTCGGGGCCAAAATTCCATCCCGCTGCGAAGGCACCGTCCTGTTCGAGCTTCTGGGCCAGCATCATGTACCCCCTGAGAGGTTCCAGAACATGTTGCCAGGGGCGGATTGCGCCGGGATAGCGTAATACGACGCGTCCTTCATCGCTCAGACAGCCGCGCACGATATCGGGAACCAAACGGTCTTCGGCCCAGTCGCCACCGCCAATGACATTGCCCGCGCGTGCGCTGGCAATCCGGGCCGGATGTGGATCGGCGGCATCCGGTGAATAATAGCTGCGCCGCATTGCTGCGACCGCTATTTCGGTCGCACCCTTCGATGCGGAATACGGATCATGCCCGCCCATCGGGTCGGTTTCGCGATAGCCCCAGACCTGTTCGACATTCTCGTAGGCCTTGTCAGAGGTTGCCACCACCACCGCGCGCAGGCTCGGGGCTGCACGCAGTGCGTCCAAAAGCTGAACTGTGCCCAGAACATTGGTGGCGAAGGTCTCAACCGGAGTGCGATAGGAGCGCCGGACCAGGGATTGCGCCGCCAGATGAAAGACGAATTCAGGGTCGGTGTCCGCGATGATCCGGTCCAGGGCCGCACGATCATTCAGGTCGCCAGTGACCGACCTTATTTTGCGCTGATCCAGCAATGCCCAGAGATTGGGTTTCGTTTCGGGGGCAAGGGCGTATCCGGCGACTTCTGCACCAGCCTCGGCCAGCCAGGCAGCCAGCCAGGCGCCTTTGAAGCCGGTATGCCCGGTTACAAGCACCCTGCGTCCGGAAAACGCGCTCGCACTCATTCCCAGATTTTCCACGGCGCATTGCCTGTGGCCCAGTGTTCTTCCAGTTCCTGGCGTTCGCGAATAGTGTCCATGGGCTGCCAGAAGCTTTTATGTTCAAAGGCCATCAGCTCGCCATCGCGCGTCAGGTTCATCAGGGGGCTGCGTTCCCAGGCGGTATCGTCGCCATCAATGTAATCGCCCACTTTAGGGGACAGCACGAAAAACCCGCCATTGATCAGCCCACCATCCCCGACGGGTTTTTCAGAGAAATTCAGGACCTGATTGCTCTGCAGCTCGAGCTGGCCGAAGCGGCGGGGCGGAGGAACTGCCGTGACGGTTGCGAGCTTGCCATGCGCCCGGTGAAAATCGATCCCGGCCCGAATGTCGATATCACCAACACCGTCGCCATAGGTCAGGCAGAACGCTTCTTCATCCTTGAGCAGATGCATGACCCGGCGAAGTCGCCCGCCAGTCTGGCTGTCGTCTCCGGTGTCGATCAATGTCACGCGCCACGGTTCTGACTTGCTGTTTGCAATTTCAAGACCGCCATTGGCCAGGTCGATCGTAACGTCCGAGTTGTGCAGAAAGAAATTCGCGAAGAATTCCTTGATGACATAACCTTTGTACCCCAGGCAGACGATGAAATCCGTGACGCCATGGGCCGCGTAGATTTTCATGATATGCCAGATGATCGGTCTACCACCAATCTCAACCATGGGTTTTGGTATCTTGACGGTTTCTTCGCTGAGCCGCGTGCCTAAGCCACCGGCCAGAATAACGCATTTCATAAAATTACTCCCTCGTTAACAACGAGACTGGCTACCAATACACTCATCTTAACCCGGATCTGGGCATCCGGGTTATTGCAAACATTCGCACGCATTAGGACGACAGCGCCGCCACCCTGTCAAGATTCACAAAGCCACGAGTCGTGAGGCACTGAATTTCCTGTTGCCTTGGCGCTCAAACATACACAATGGGTGGAAAGAGGCGATATTGTTGACACGCTCTTTCAGCCGGGCAATCCAGTGAAGAACATCACAGAGATAGCGCTCAAAAGAGCTCATATTCAGGGTCGTACATGTTGTATCAGAATTGCGCGGACCAAATGCACATTTCACACCTGCGGGAAATTTTGACAAAGCTATACCGGTCGGAAAACATCGTTACGATTCAAATTATTGGAAAAAGCGCATGCGGTTTAGGACTGTGTAGGAGACAGAGGTTTTTACCAATTCTGAACCGGTTTTCGACACAGGCGATCCGGTTCGCATCTGCCCCCTCTCTTTATGGGATGGACAGCGGGTGCGGTTCGTCTAATCAGGGTGCCTATTTTCTGTACGGAAGGCCGGGCTTCAAAACTCAGGCCCTCTGTTTAGGGCGCTGACAGGATTTTGTTGTGAATCCCGGATAACCTCTTGTAGCCTTAGGTAAGTGTTTTGGTATGGGTGTTAGTCATTTGAAAAAAGATATTGTTCCCGTTGTCGTCATCGGTGGTGGCCCCGCAGGGCTGACAGCCGCCTATGAACTGCAAAAACTGAGCGGCACACATGTTCCCCGGGTCTTTGAGGCTTCGGATATGGTGGGCGGCATTTCCCGAACGGAAACGCATAAAGGGTATCGCTTTGACATAGGCGGCCATCGGTTTTTCACCAAGGTGCGTGAGGTCGAGGACATGTGGCATGAGGTGATGGGGGATGATTTCATCACCGTGCAACGCCTGAGCCGCATCTTCTACCGCAACAAATTTTATGATTATCCGCTGCGGATCTTCAATGCTCTTGGCAATATCGGCCCTTACGAGACCTACAAGATCATCGGCAGTTTCATCAAATGGAAGATCCGACCGCGCCAGCAGGAAGACACCTTTGAAGATTGGGTCGTCAACCGCTTTGGCGGACGGCTCTACATGCATTTCTTCCACAGCTACACCAAGAAGGTCTGGGGTATTCCACCGTCGGAAATCCGGGCCGACTGGGCTGCGCAGCGGATCAAGAACCTATCCCTGCCCAAAGCGGTCTGGAACGCGATTTCGGGGGCCAATGATACGGCCAGCCTGATCGAGGAATTCCAGTATCCCCGTCTGGGCCCCGGCATGATGTGGGAAAAGACCCGCGATCTGATCCGGGAAAAGGGCGGTTCGGTCGAAACCCGTTCCGAAGTAGTGAAGGTCAACCGCGATGGTAAACGCGTCACGTCGATTGATGTGCGTCATTGGGACGAAAGCGGTGACAAAACAACCGAACGGGTCGAGGGTGAGGAATTCATCAATTCGATGGCCGTGCGCGATCTGATCCACGCCTTTGATCCACCGCCACCACCCGAGGTGGTCGAGGCCGCCGATCGCCTGAAATATCGCGATTTCCTGATCGTGACCCTGATACTGGATCACGCCGATCCGTTCCCGGACAACTGGATTTACATCCACAGCCCACAGGTGAAGGTTGGTCGTATCCAGAATTTCCGAGCCTGGTCTGCAGAAATGCTGCCCGATCAGAATACAGCCTCGATCGGGATGGAATATTTCTGCCAGAAAGGTGACGGGTTGTGGTCGTCAAGTGATGAAGACCTCAGGCATCTTGCGAGTGAAGAGCTTGAAAAGCTTGGTCTGGCCAAGGCCAGAGATGTCATTGATCACGCGGTTATCCGGCAGCCCAAGGCCTATCCCGTCTATGACAGCGAATACAAAGAGGCACTGGACACGGTCAGCGGTTGGCTGAAGACGCTGGAAAACTTCCAGACCGTGGGTCGCAATGGTTTGCACCGCTACAACAACCAGGATCATTCCATGCTGTCGGCGATGTACGCGGCGCGCAATATTCTGGGCGAGAATTATGACGTTTGGGATGTCAATGTTGAGCGCTCTTATCACGAAGAGTTTGAAGCTAAGCCCAAGAAGAAGGCGTCGCCGGGCAAGAGTCTCCGCAAAAGCACTGCGCTGTGAAGCTGTAGCTCCGCTCGTCCACCGTGTTGTACGGCTATTTAGCTGCGCTTGACGCGCAGCTTCTGCTTCTGCCCCAGTACATAATATTCGAACAGGCACCAGACATAGATGGTGGCCGAGTAGACATAATAGACCTGATGATAGAGCAGGCATTTGAATGCGAACCACGGTCCGCCATGCCCGGACATGGCGCGCACCAGATCGAAATTGGCGACAAAGGCGGCTGCAAGCAGCAATAAGGGCAGGGGCCATGCCCCCGGCCAGAATGGCAGGACCAGAAGCGACAGCAGCAACAGCCCCGCAATTGCAGCCCGCGCCCGCTCGGCCATCGAGGTGTTCAGGTCATCCGTCAGCCCCTCACGCGAGATCATCAGCCGGGCCCAGGGCAGGGCGCGGCAGAAAATATCCGTGCTCAGGCTGTTGCGGATGGTCCAGACTTTCAGGTGTTTACCCTGCAGCTGTGGCTCGACAAGGATACGGCGACCGGTCCCCGCGATCCGGTAACCCAGTTCGATATCCTCGATCGACGGAACCTCATAGGTTTTCACATCAAAGCCACCGACCTCAAGAAACACATCGCGTCGGATGGCGCCACACCCGGCCCAGAAGGTGCGCGCCTCGCGCCGGGCGCGCTGATGGTGATAGCGATGCAGAAGGTTCTTGTAGCGCGAGAACCACGATTGCCCATCCGGCGCGTCGTCATAGGATCCGAACACGGCACCAACATTATCCTCGGACATGGCACGGCGGATATGCTCCGGGCCGTCGGGCCAGGCGATGACGTCGGAATCGACGAACCACAGGATGTCACCGGTGGCGTGTTCGGCGGCTAGGTTGCGCGCCGCCCCCGGTCCGCCATTGACTGGCGTGGTCAGAACCGTGGCCCCCATTTCGCGGGCAAGGGCCGCAGTGCCGTCCGGGGACTGGTCATCGACGACCAGAACCTGCTGCACCTGGCCGGTATTCAGCATTTCAATCAGGGGTGTCAGGACACGGGGCAGCAGATGCTCGGCCTTGTAGGCGGGCATGACGACGCTGATGGAAAGGGTTTGATCTGAAGTCACGAGGTATCTCCGGCCGTGCCTTGCGACACTGACGAACGCTGAACAAGAAAAAGAAAAGCAGCCGTGAAAGGCAACAACCACATCACACGGGCACCATATCGGTCTGCGGGTTGCGAGACCCCGCCACAGACCAGCGCATTCACTGCAATCCCGATCAGAATGAACAGTGCGAATAGTTTCATGTCTCGGGGGATTCCCGGTCGCAGCAAATTGATCAGGATAAAGGCAAACGACACAGCATAGATCAGACCGTGTATGGCATTGGCCGTTTCTATCCAGCCCCTGTCCTGAGACAATGAACCGCTCTGGAACATATCGGGCTGGATGTCTCCCATTCTGGCCAACCAGCGGGCGTTCTCCAGCTCTACATCCGTCGGAATCGTCATAGCAATACTATAGCGCAATACCTGCTGATAGCCGTTCCGGGCCAGCGCCAACGAGGTGGAAAGAGGCCGGGACAGGAAAACCGCTTTGGCGAAATCCCGTTGGGACAGAGCAACCTGTTTCTGGTTTTCCGGCGACATCAGCTGAAATGAACCCAGGCTGGGTGAGCGTTCGAATATGATGTGGGATGGTGTCAGCCTGTAAGGGTCGTCCGACCACGATAGCGCTTCGTGTAACGCGCAGGTGGGTATTTTAGTATTCGGGCAGACCTCGTTCAGGTAATCCATGCCGGGCCCATCAACGATGAGCCGCGCAGTGATATGCGGTGTATAGACGACCTCTTTGTCAGTGGCGATTTCCACGGTGACCTGAAAAGCCTTGCGCTCGGCCAGTGCCAGCGCCAGAACCATCATCATCAAAATTGTTGCACGCCAACGCCGCGGTCTTTTCTCACTGAGCGCTGCCAAAGCCACAAAGGGGATCGTCAACGCTGCAACCGCCAGATGAGACGGGTGCAGAAGAGCGCTGAAAAGGGCCAGACCGGATATCAACAAAAGCTCCCAAGTCTGCATTATCCGCCCGAAGGCCGTCAATGAGGCAATCACGATCAGCAACACCGGGGCAAAAATATCGGGCATCATGTAGGCGATATAAAACGGCAATGAAGTACAGGCTGCCACCAGCAAAGGCACCGCAGTCATCGTGATTGAGTTCTGCATGCCGCCCAGAGACCGGCCAGCCGTTCGCGCCAACATCCAGACAGCCAGCAACGTAACGGCCAGATGCAACACCGGAAGGGTGGACAGGGCGTCAACCCTAACAAATGCGGCCATGATGAGGCCATAGATTAGTGACCGTGATCCGGTTGCGGTGGTATCCTCGTCGGCGACGTGGGTTACGCCCGCCGCAGCACTATCAGCTGTCGGCGGCAGAAAACTGCTCAGGGCCACATTCCCCTGCCGGATGTAACTGCCGGTGTCGAAGTAATAAAGCGGCCCGCCATTGATCAGAAACACGGACAGACAGGCCAGCAGCGCCGCTATCAACAGAAGGGATGTCTTGACCCTCCAAGATGGTTTGTCTGGATAAACCGACACGGTCATATCCGTTCTGCAGCCTGTTTTGCCGCAAGTACGGGGTGCTGAAAACAAGCGACTACCGTCTTCAGCCTGCCCTCCAGCGCCATTTCACAGAGATAAAAATCAGGCGCGTCCATCAGCGTTCTCAGCGGCCTCCATAAATCGATTCAAAATAGGTGTTACCCCACTCCGGCTCTCACCGACATGGCGTTGAGTAATCAGTTGATTGCAAGAAATCCTTCAAAGCAAATGTATTTCTGGGTACTCATCACATCCTTGAAACCGGCCCGGGCTAACATATCCGGATTGCCTTGGGTCGAAAACGGCTCCAGCACGCTTTTCAGACTGCGTGCCTTTTCGGCGTCGATGCCAATCCAGCGGGCATCCGGTTTCCCGGCATTGTGCTTTGCCAGCTGGTGGATCAGCTCCCCTGTTGATGTGCCCATTTCATAAAGAGGTACTGATAACTTGATGTGATCAACAAAAGTATCGGGATCACTGCCCCCAAAGATCCAATTCGCATTCTCAGCGGCTATGTTCTGGCCAACACCCATGCGCAATGTCTCCTCGCAAATAGGCAGGCACTCGAAACAAACGGCTAAACTGCAACTTCCGATTGATAATGCGTGCCTGAACTTGGTACAATAACAAGCCAAAGCTACACGAAACTTTCTGACCATCGAAGGAGAAATATGGCTGGGCTCAGCTTTCTTCTATTTTTCCGTTCAGATGCGGTTCGCAGATATTCTAAATTGAACAATTCGGCAAAATAGTTCAGATTGTTTCGCAAATTTGCGACGGATAGTTGCCCGCCATGTGAGTAAGGCAGTTTCGATTTCACCTAAAGACGGATTGGTTTGGTGCGGATTTGCATCAAGGAACCCCGCAGACTATGTCTGGAGCGGGACGGAGACCTCAGAAATTTTGGAAGTCCACCGCGCTCTCCCAGACGCAGATTCGTCTTATTCAAACGATTCCGGTTCTCAATGCGGAAACAAAAATAGTTACATTCGACTATTGTGCTGCGTAAAGCAGCTCAATGCCCAGAAAAAGACACATTCTTTCGAAAAATCCTTCGCAATCAAATTGAAATGAATTATGAATGACTTCAGTAGGTGCCCTGCCGGGATTTCGAGCGGGTTGTGTGTATAAAAATCAAAGGTGGGACTTTGCATGTTTAGAAGTTTGAAAATGATGGCGGCGGGGATTGTTGCTGCTGTGATGATGGCTGGATCGGCCAGCGCGCTGACCTCGGTGACGGCAGGCGGCAGCTATGACATTAAATCGGATACGGCCTTTATCGGATCTGTCTCCACACTCGGTGGGCCTGGTTCGTACTCGGTCAACTTCACATCTCCGGTTGATCCGCTAATAGCGACGGCAAATGCATCGGTCACCATTCGGGTACTGGGTGCGTTCACAGGTCTGACCATGAGTTGGGTTGACGCGGCAAACCCCGGCAACGTTTTGGCAAGCACAGCGGTTCTGGGCGGCATCCAGACCACGCTCAGCACATTGTTTAGCAGCGTGAGCCCGAACTCCCTGAGCCAGAACCTGGTGTTCAGCTGGGCTAATGCGCAAGCGACGACGAATGGTGGTCCGATCAGCTTTGACTTTGACGTAGCTGCGGTTCCGCTGCCCGCAGGTGGCCTGCTGCTTTTGACTGCGCTTGGCGGTTTGGCCCTGACGCGCCGCCGCAAAGTAGCTGCCTGAACGGGCGCGCAAACCCGACAGATTAAGACAAGGGGCTGTGTTTTACGGCCCCTTTTCGTTTGGCAAGCTCAGATGTCGCCACTCGCTGCCTGGCGCAGCATCCAGATCATCCTCTGACATCTAAGCCGGAACAACGTGGCAATCGCCCGCCAGGTTTCTCCTGTCGAGGCCAATTTGCCGCTGGAGATGACTTTTGGTGCATGCACGATCGCACTGGCAGGCATGGCCAATCCACGGATTGCCCATCGCAGCCGCGCGCCGGGGTTGGTGCCATGCAGCAGATACGCCTCTTGTGTCGTACGCTGCCACTTGGTTTTGAGCGCGGCCCAGTCCTGACGGGACGGATGGCTGACGCGAAAGTCGTCCCGGTATTTCAGGCTGTAACCGCGCGCGACCGCGCGCATGGTCCATTCCCGATCTTCCGATACACCGTTGACGAATCCGCCGATCGCATCGAACACATCCCTCCGGGTCAACAGGTTTCCTGCGCCGGAAAACCCCTGAACCTCGATATACCTGCGGAAGTTGAATGCAAAAACAGCCTCGAACGCTTCTGCGCCGCTGCGCGGGGGTGGCGTTTCGTCAAAGACATCTACCCGGCCACCAATCAGATCGGCCTGATCCGCGATCTGGCGCCCGATGGTCAACCAGTCCGGCGCGGGCACACAATCAGCATCGATGAAAAACAGTCGGGGCGCTTTGGTTTCGGCAACCCCGCGGTTGCGGGCATGGGCCGCGCCCTTTTGGGGTTCCACAACAAAATGCACCTCGGGAAAGGTCTGGCGTATCGTGTCCAGCGATACCGGAGAGTTGTTGTCAACGACGACGATTTCCGTCGCCGTCAAATCATTCTCTCTGAGAGCCTGAAGGCACCGTTCCAGCCGGGGCAAATCGTTATAATGGGGAATAATTACCGCATCAGTCGGTACAGCGTCAGTAGGAGCCGTACTCATTGCCAAAAGTCCCGCTGATGTACCGACATTTATTCAACACAATACCCATGACGCTGGTCAGTTCTGCCAGTTGCCGCTCAGCCACGTCGATATGATCAATGCTGGTCTCTTCGGCTGCTGCCAGAAGCAGGGCGCAATCAACATTCCTAAGAAATCCGTGGCTGTCATCGCTCATCATCAGGGGGGGGGTGTCGAACAGAATGATGTCGGGTTTGTATTCTGCTTCGAGTTGTTCGAGAAATTCGATTGTCCGGCGGCTTTGCAAGACTTCCGCCGGGTTGCGGGTGGACGTGTAATTAAGTCCGAAGATGACGTTCTTGCCATAACGCTTCGCATGTTCGTGAAACGGTACGGCCCCCTGAATGACGTCAGCCATGCTGTAGCTGCCGGTTTGCTTCAGAATCTCAGCCAGCCCCCTGCGCCGCATATCGAAATCGATCACGATCGTGCGCAAATCTTCCTGCCGCCCCAGGCTGAAGGCCAGATTGGCAGCTGTCGTGCTTTTGCCGCATCCACTATAAGGGGAAGTCAGCGCTACCCGATGCCAGTTATTGGAAAGGGTCTGCTGCAGCATCTTGGTGCGCAACATGTCATAGGGCGTGGCGTCCGCACCCCCATGGAATGACATCAAACGGTTGCGAGAGACAAAGCGTTGCTCGATCTGTATCTCTGACACAGCCAGCCAAATATCTTGGTCACCGCTTTCTTGCGGTGCCGAGGACTTCTGTATGTCTGCGGGAGGCACAGGCTGAAGCTGCTGCCGGCTGTTGCGTTCTTCACGCGCTTTCTGAATAGCTTGCTGAAGACGGTCCATTACAAATCCACCAAATCAATCGAAACAATACTCACCAGAATGTCTCCAGTTTATCCATGACCCTCTCTGCGATAAGATCGAGGGGCAGATAATAGGTGTGCACCGTCCAGACCGCAGCGGGAACCCCGACTAGAATGGCTAATATGATTCCACCCCATACGGTTCGCTGCAGGATAACTTCACCCCTTGAAGGGGCATAGGGAATGGTGGCAATCGGCCAGACCTCAAGCTTGCTGATCAGGTCTTCCGGCCGACGTACAGATCGGTTCAGGATTTCCAGCAGAACCACAAGCCCCAGCCCCAGCCCCAGCCCGAAAGCGGCCCCGCCCCCGGCGATCATCAACCGGTTCGGCTTGGCCGGTTCGGTTGGCGTGGACGGATGCTCAATCACGGAAACACGCTGCCCCTGGGACGTGACCTCGATCCGCTCTCCGGTCGAGGCCGCGGCCAACCGGCTGACTGCAGCATTATACTGGGTTTGTATGTTGTCGTGTTCGCGCTGCAACTCTGCAAGAGTGATAGCATTCGCCGGTGTCTGGTCAATTGTCAGGGTCAGCGCATCAAGTCGACTCTGCGTCACGCGGCGCTGATCCTCAAGCGCAGATATCTGCGTGTCAACCTGAGCCAGTTGCAGATCAAGAGTTGAATTGCCCGTCTGTGTGCTAGGTGAGGCTGGAGTGGTCGCCTGTTCAGAGGCCACGACCTGTTCAAGCTTTCCGATCCTGGCACGAAGCAGTTTGATCTGTGGGCTGTTCTCGGAATAGACCACCAGCTGACTGTCGAGCTGGGTTTGTAGCTGATTGAGCTGTTGTTGTGCCGGGGTCCGGTTTTGCTGCAGAGGGCCGACAACCTGCCCTGTCGAACTGAACACCCTTACAAGTTTTTCCCGCTGAGCTTTGAGGGAAAATATCTGCTGATCCGTCTGTTCAAGATTGGTTTGCAACGCCCCTTGTTGCGCCAATCTGAACTGCAGACTGTCGGGGAGCGCATCGGAGTTGTCATTCTTAAACTCAAGAATGCGGGCGCTGCGTTTGCTCAACTCGTCGTTGAGGCGGTCGACTTCCAGTTGGAAGAAGGCCAACGTATCGGTCGCGCGTTCCTTGCGGTACGCGACATCCAGCTTCTGGATCTCCGTCAAATACGCATTCAGGACGCCAGCCGCAATCGGGCCGGTCCGCGCCTCGAAACTGATTGTCATCAGGTTGGCTTGATTGAGACCACCGGAAGTCCAGATCGAGGTGTTCTTGCGCATGGCTTTGACAATTTGGTCAGGGCTTACCTCATCCTGGTTAGGCAGCACCTGAAGCTCACGTGCGATCTCCAGAAGGACCGGACGGGTCAGCAGGCGCTGTTCGATAATCTGAAGCTGTTCCGCCGCAGGTGTGGTGACAGTACTGGCCGCCAGACTGCCCGGAATCTGGGGCGATTCAACTATCAGGCGCATTGTCGAAACATATGTGGCTGGCAATGTTCTGGCGACAATGAACGAGGCCACGGACACGATCAGGGCGACGGCCAGAAAATACGGAAACCGCCGCAGGAAAATGGAGAAATAGTAGCGTACAGGACCCATCTTAGACCGTCAGCTCCTTCTCAAGTGAGTTTCCGCCAAAGAACACGCCATCATCGATCACCTGATTGATGATGGTTTCGTCGATCTTGTCCGCTTCATTTGTCCAGGCATAAAGCAGGGCAAAGTCACAGAACTGATTGACCAGGCGCGGCACACCGCGGGTCTGCTGAAAAATCACCTTGCAGGCATCTTCTGTAAACTCACCGCCGGACCCGCCGGCCGTTTTCATTCTGTGTCTGATATAGGCTTCGACGGACGATTCATCCATCCGTTCCAGGTGAAAACTTGCGGCCACGCGCTGCGTCAGCTGGCGCATCTTGGGGTCCAGAACCATGTCGCGCAATTCAGGTTGGCCAACCAGAACAAGCTGGATCAGTTCGTCCGTGTTCGAGTTGATATTGGTCAGCATACGGATTTCTTCCAGACCTTCGACTGTCAGGTTCTGCGCTTCGTCAAAGATCAGGACCACCCGCCGCCCTTCGGCATATTCCGCAACCAGAAAATCCTGCAGATCCCGGAACAGCTGAACATAGGGGGCGTCGTTGTTAATTGGCAGGCCCAACGCGTGCAGAACCCATTGCAGCAGCTCTCCGCGACCACCCTGCGCATTCGAGATCAGCCCAACGGTGATCGACTCTTCCATTTCACTCAGAAGATGCTGCACCAGAGTTGTTTTCCCAGCCCCGATCTCGCCTGTCAGCACTGTAATGGGTGCACAGCTCATGATGCCGAACTGCAGCACCGAATACCCACGCTTGTGCAGCGGTGACCAGTACATGAATCCGGGGTCCGGAAGCAGTGTGAAGGGCCGCCGATCGAGCCCGAAATAGTCTAGATAAAACCCGTCACTGGACGCCATTGCACCTCGGCTGCCTTCCGCCTTGTCAAACCTCGTACCGGCCCCCTGGAGATTATCCAAACTTAAACTCTGAACCACCAGAAATCCCTTACATAAAGAACACGTCACATAAACAAAAAGTACTTGGGTACTACTTTGCCACAAAATCAAGATAGCAGGCACCACTAAACTGCACACGCGGTGAATTGACCTGCGGCCCCCTTCAATCAGAAATATTTCTCGCAATTGTTTCCATCTACGCCTTTGGAAAAGGTCCGTCGATGGCGCCTTGGCAATCTGGCTTGAACACGAGTCAAAAAGGCCTCTGGGAGGTCAAAGTTGGCTCCAAAAGCACAAAATTTAATCCATTGTACCCAGTGAGGAAACAGAAACCCTTGAACTTTCAACAGACCAGTTGAGCAAAGTTTCACGATCCTGTTGGAAAACTCTCGTACTAAGTCGTTCTGAGGTGTCCTTGCCAGTATTATTGTTTTGCAAGCCAAGCCGAATTTGTTAACACTTGATTACGGGAAAGTGGCCTCGCGAGTGAACAAACGCAGGGTCGAAGTGGTATAAAAATATAAGATTTTAAGTATATGTAGTTGAGGTCGAGCGTGTTCTGTTCCTGAGTTTGGTAAGTGGTTCGTGAGTATTTGTGTGTGTTGGGGGTTTAAATAGTGACAAGTCATTCAAAAGAAGTGGCCAACGCTGGCGCGGGCTACTCTAGCATCTCTGTTATGCCAACCTCAGTTCAGTATCCGGGGTTCTACAGAGGTGTGGGAAAACGCATCTTTGATATCGCGTTTACACTGCTTGCAGCGCCGTTCGTCGTTCCGATGGTTGTGCTTCTGGCCGTATTTCTCGCCAGTCAGGGCGTAACACCGTTTTACCGGCAGGAGCGGGTTGGAAAAGACGGCAAGAGCTTCAAGATGCTTAAACTGCGCACGATGGTGCATGACGCTGAAAACATACTACAAGAGCATCTAAAAACAAATCCTGAAGCCCGCGAGGAATGGGACCGCGACCAGAAACTGCGAAATGATCCTCGTATCATCAAGTTCGGGACGCTCTTGCGCAAATCTTCGATGGATGAATTGCCGCAATTCTGGAATGTTTTTGTCGGCGAAATGTCGATGGTCGGCCCCCGCCCTATGATGGTGTGCCAGAAAAAGCTTTATCCAAACAACATGTACTACAGAATGCGCCCCGGCATTACCGGCTCATGGCAGGTATCGAACCGGAACAACTCGACTTTTGCCGAACGCGCGCAGCATGATGTGGAATACTGGAAGGACATGTCATTCAAAACGGATATGCAGATTCTGTTTCGGACAGTTTTCGCGGTTCTGCGCGGCACAGGCTGCTGAAACTGAGGTGTGCAACCGAACCGATTGATGGGTTGCATGCTTTTTCGTACGTTTTGCGGGAGAATAGCAATGGGCAGGATCGTACCCCAAGTTGGTGCACGACTGGTCGTCGCCTTTTTTGCCGCGACGCTCTTGCTGAGCGCGTGCGACTCGGCCGAAGAGCGCGCGGAGGCGCATTTCCAGGCCGGTCTGGCTCATCTGGAAGCTGGTGACGTCGAGCGCGCATTGGTCGAATTCAGGAATGTCTTCAAACTCAACGGTCAACATAAGGAAGCCCGCCTGACGTTTGCCCGGCTAGAGCGCGAGCGCGGCAACATCCCTGTTGCATATGGTCAGTATCTGCGGTTGGTGGAACAATATCCAGACAACCTTGAAGGTCATCGCAACCTTGCTGAGATGGCTCTGGAAGTAGGTAACTGGGAAGATGTCAGGCGCCATGGCGCATTGGCGAGCGCTCTGGCGCCGGATGATGCCGAAATCAAATCTATCAACAATATGTTGGCTTACACCGACGCAGTTCGGGAGGGCGATTTCGCGAGTGTGGACTTTCTCGTACATACGTCCCGCGAAATGATCGAAAGCAATCCGGAACTGATGACCGCGCGTCAGGTCATAATTGACCACCTGGTCCGCGATGAGGACTGGCCCGGCGTTCTGCAGGAAACAGAGGCGGCAATAGCCATCGATCCAATGGAAGCAAGTCTTTATGGAATCCGGCTCCGCGCCCTTCAGGAACTGGATATGCCGGCAGAGATCGAGGCTTTGCTTAGGCAGATGGCTGTGACATTCCCTGACGATGAAGGCGTCGAGCAGTTGCTTGTGCAGCATTACATCGACCAGGGAAATTTAGATGCGGCAGAACAGATGCTGCGCGCTGAGGTGGATCCGCAAGCCAAAGATCACATGCCGGCACAGCGGCTGATCGCCTTTCTGAATGACAACCGCGCTTCTACAGCGGCAATTTCCGAGCTGGATAGGATCATCGCCGAGGGTGGTCCCAACACGTTCCATTTTAAGACGGTGCGTGCAGCGCTGAAATTCCGATCAGGTGATAAACAAGCCGCAATCTCCGAGATGCAAACACTGCTTGAGGGGGCGGAAAGAAACATACAGACCCGGGCCAGTGAGGTGGAGTTTGCCCTCATGATGTTCCAGTCTGGAAGACCCGATGAAGCCCGGGTCTTAGTCGAAAAAGTCCTGTCCGAAGATGCAGCCCAGGTTGGTGCGCTCAAGTTCAAAGCGTCCTGGTTGATTGATGAGGACAAGACCGGCGATGCGATTGTGCTTTTACGCGAAGCGCTTGGTCAGGCACCCCGCGACCCACAGTTGATGACTCTGATGGCTCAGGCGCATGAGCGTAATGGAGACAGGGAACTGATGGGCGAAATGCTGGCGCTCGCGACGGAAATGTCCGCCAATGCACCGGACGAAACGCTACGCTATGCCCGGTTTCTGATGGAAGAAGGTGATCTGGAAATCACCGAGCGTGTTTTGGCCCATGCCTTGCGCCAAACCCCGGAACACCCCGAACTTCTGTTCCTGCTGGGTGACGTGCTTCTGAACATGCAGGACTGGGATCGGCTGGGCACCGTCCTTCTTGCCATTGGGGACCTGGACAGCCCGGAAACACGACGTGTCGCCAACGAGCTCAGGGCCCATATGCTGGCAGCACAGCAGCGCACAGAGGAGTTGACCTCTTTCCTGAACGAGTTGGCGGATGATCCCGAGTTTGGCCTGCCCGCCGATATCGCGCTTATTCGCCTGATGCTTACAAAAGGGCAGACGGCAGAGGCATTCGCCCATCTTGACCAATTGCTTTCTGAGGACCCGAATTCTTTGCCAATTCGCCTGATCAAAGCACATGCTCTGATCGGTGAAAACAAACGCCGCGAGGCCGAGCAGCTTTACCGCGCCATTCTCGAGGATTATCCGAACACAACACGGGCGTGGACTGCCTTGCACGAGTTGGCAACGGAACGGAATGCCCCGGATCAGGCCAGCGAAGTTTTAGCCAAGGCATTGGCTAATCTGCCTGAAAGCCCGGATCTGCTCATGCTGCAGGCGGCGGAATACGAACGCACTGGGGATCTGGATCAGGCAATCGAAACATATGAAAAGCTTTATCCGATCACCAATCGGTCCCTGGTTGTGGCCAACAATCTCGCAAGCCTGCTGACGACGCACCGCACCGATGACAGCAGTCTGCGGCGTGCACAGGTTTTGGCGCAACGTTTGCGCGGCACACAAGAACCCGTGTTTCAGGAAACATACGGTTGGGTGGCCTACCGGATGGGAAATTATGAAGAGGCGGTCACCTATCTCGAACCTGCGGCGGCGGCATTCCCTGAACATCCCCTGGTTCTGTACCATCTTGGGAAAACATACGCGGCCTTAGAGCGGAGCGAAGATGCTCTGCGTTTGTTTCATAAAGCCAGGGCTTTCAGTGACGCTTCAACGGAAGTTGCATCATTGGTGGACGCTGAGATTGAACAGCTGAATGCTGCACCGGACACCAGCCATTAGGAGGGGGTGGATGACGCCGCTGCATTTCTGCCGCATCTTGCATGTATCAGACTCCTTGTAGATTGTTTTGCATCCCGTAGGGCGGCATAAAGAAAGAAAGTGAGAGATTTGAATATGCGTACAGTTATCGGATCATTGATCGCCCTTGTTATCACCATGATTGCGGCCACCGTATCATGGGCGCAATCATATCAAATTCAGCCCGGCGATGCGTTGCAGGTTGAGGTTCTTGAAGACCCCACCCTGAACCGGACCATTCTGGTCTTGCCGGATGGATCCATCAACTTCCCGCTTGCCGGTTCGATCCGGGCAGCTGGTCAATCTACCAGCGGGTTGAGCTCGTCTCTCTCATCGGCGCTGGCCTCGAACTTCAATACGCCGCCAACGGTCTTTATTTCGGTGGCGGCGCTGGCTCCGCCGCCGCTCCTGGGTGGGCAGGCCGCATCCGGGCCAACCATCGATGTTTTCATAATGGGTGAGGTCAATGTACCCGGGAAGCACCTTGCTACTGAAGGTACAACCATTCTTCAGGTTTTGGCTCAGGCTGGCGGCCTGACCAATTTCGCGGCTCGCAAGCGCATCGAATTGCGCCGGGCTGACAGTAAAACAGGCGTGATGAACAGATACACTTACAACTACAACGGATCGGGCGGTGGCATCCAAGGCAATACAGTGCTTAAACCCGGAGACGTTGTTGTCGTACCAGCACGCCGCTTGTTCGAATAGGGGCTGATACAGGTGGGGAAATCCAAGAACAGGCTGTCCACCATTCTGGGGGGCGGGATCGCTGTCATAAGTTCGTTTACACCGGCCGTCGGGCAGCAGGCTTCGACACAGCAAACATCCGTGCAACAGACAACAGTCGCATCAACGGTTGTGCAGCAAACACCCAGCCAGCAATTGATCTCACAACGGGCCCAGAGAAACCCGGCCCGAAGGGTCGGTCTTCCGACCGGTCAGCAGGTTGGGACCGGGACCGGCCTGAGTGTGACCCTGGATTATCTCTCATCGCTCAGGCACGATAGCAATCTTCGCCTGACCGACCCTTCGCTTGGATCCACGACCTGGTGGGAAAATACGCTGGCTCTGGGTATTCTGAAGCAGACCTCGGATTCGAGACTATCGTTCGATCTTTCCGGGCTGTACCGGATCGCCAATGAGCCGATTATTGGAACGGAATCCAGTTTTTCAGACCCGTCTGCCCGCCTGTCGTATCAGCGGGCACGCCTTAACAGCCAGCTTGACTTTCTATTGGATTACCGCGAACAGGATCTGGCCTTTAACCGTTCACTGACCGACACCAATCTGGATGGCAGGATTGATGCCGCCGATGTAACCGGAACCATTGGAGATCAGGTCAACACCCTGGGCAACCTGGATTGGCAAACCGGCCTAAATGACCCAATCGGGTTCCAATTCATCTACAGCTATCGCGAACGCACCTATACAAACACAATCGATCCGAACCTGTTCGACAATAAATCAAGCGATTTCTCGGCGATCACGACATTGCGGGTGTCACCGGTTTTTCAGGCAAACTTGCGTCTCGGCTACACTGACTTCTCTGCAGAAGACAATGTGCGGACCGATCAGCAAACGACGGTTGTGACAGTAGGGGGGACCTATAACGTATCTCCCGTTACCACCGTCAGTGCGAATATCGGCTACAGTCAGGTGGATGAAACACTGCGTACGACCAATACCAACACTGTGACCGAGGATTTCGTCTGGGATTTCGCCTGGAACAAAACCTTGTCAGACGGCTCGGCGGATTTTCAGATTGACCAGACATTCGGGGTCAATGGGTCGCGGATAAACGCAACCGCCGGTCGTAGCTTTCAGCGCGCAAATGGAGTGTTGAGTTTCAATGTGGGCCTGTCCAGAGGACCATTCGACGAGGTCACGCCGATCGGGCAACTCGACTACAGCTACCAGCTGGCCAGTTCTCGGATCGGGGCGACGTTACAACGCCGGGTCGGCACCAGTACGCAGAGCATAGAAACACGCGAAACACTGGCGTTTCTAACATATGACTATTTCATCAACCCGGTATCGGGGCTGTCTTTCAGCATCGATTACATTGATCAGGAAGATGAGGGAACCGGCCAACCCAATCCACGCCAGCGTGGTACGTTCAGTGCATCCTATACACGGGCTATCACAAAAGACTGGGCTGTAAACGTAGGGTACCAATATGAAATGGATGACCAGAACGGTTTTACGGCAACGTCGAATTCGGTCTTTATGACTTTGGGCCGGCGCTTTTCTCTCAAACCCTGACTTTCGTTTGCGCGACTCACGACATCAACAATCAAGATATTTTGAGATCAATGTTTCGAATACTGATCGAAAATGTCTGAGCTTTGGCCGTCACAATTTCAGGGCCTCTCATATTATGCATGATGGTTTGTGATGCATCGTCTCGATTCGAACGACAGCCGCAGCAAAATGCTTGAGACGGCCCGAAACGCCCTGCCTGCCATCAACGCTGCGGGGCTGTTCTGGTTTGCCCTGTTGCTTCTGGGGTCGCTTCCCATTTTCTGGATCGGCATTGTCTCGCTGGGCGCGGCGTGGAGCACGCCGGAATACAGCCACGGACCGCTGATCCCCATTATTTCACTGTACCTGTTCCTGCGTGAATTGCGGGACATGCCGCCGCCCAATCCCATTGTGCGCGACCGCTGGCCCGGCGTGGCCGTGATTGCCGTGGCTCTGGCCGTCGCCATTCTCGGCAACCTGGCGCGCATTCCGGATATCGTCACCTATGCAATGATCATCTGGACCGGTGGCGTCATGGTGACCGTCTTCGGCTGGCAACGCGGCATACATCACCAGTTGCCTGTGATCCATCTGGTCTTCATGCTGCCCCTGCCGCAATTCCTGTACTGGAAGCTCACGATCTTCCTACAATGGATATCGTCCGAGCTGGGCGTCTGGTTCGTGCAGCTCGCCGGTGTTTCGGTCTTTATCGAAGGCAATGTCATCGATCTGGGGGTCTACAAGCTGCAGGTGGCCGAGGCCTGTTCCGGGCTACGCTACCTGTTCCCAATCCTCAGCTTTTCATACCTCTTTGCCCTGCTCTACCGCGGCCCGATCTGGCACAAGGTGGTTCTGCTGGTCTCGGCCGCGCCGCTGACCGTTCTGATGAACTCCATCCGCATCGGCGTGATCGGTATTCTGGTCAATCAGCATGGCATCGAACAGGCCGAAGGGTTCATGCATTTCTTCGAAGGCTGGATCATCTTCCTGCTCTGCGTCGCCATTCTGTTTCTCATGGCGCTCGGCTTGCAGCGTCTGGCTCCCGATCCAAAGCCCTTTGCCGAGACAATCGATCTGGATACCGAAGGGCTGGGTACCGTCGCATTGCGTATCTTTGCCATCCGCGCTTCGGTCGCGCTGGCTCTCGCGGCGCTTTTGACGCTTGCGGTCTCGACCGCGTGGACACTGCGCCCCGCCTCCGAGGTGAAACTCGTCGAGCGGGACCCCTTTGTCCTCTATCCGCGACAATTGGGCGGCTGGTCGGGGTCAACCACCAGCCTTGATCCCAATGTTGAACGAACTCTGGGCGCCAGCGATTACCTCCATGCCACTTATATCGACAGCGGATCGGGTGATTTCGTGAACATGTTCGTGGCCTTCTACGACAAGCAAACTGATGGCGACGGCATCCATTCACCCGAAGTTTGCCTGCCCGTAGGTGGCTGGGAAATCTTCAGCCTTGAGCCATATGAGATCAATCCGGGCAACACCCCCTACGGCAGCTTTACCGTCAACCGCGCTGTCATCCAGAAAGAACTGTCAAAACAGCTGGTCTACTACTGGTTCGAACAGCGCGGCAAACGCATGGTCAACGATTTCCGCGCTAAGATGAGCGTTATTCAGGACGGATTCACCATGGGCCGGACCGACGGCGCATTGGTTCGTTTTGTCACCCCCATCCTGCCCGGCGAAACCGAGGCGGACGCGGATGCACGACTGCAGCGATTCATGGAACCCAGCCTGAACCGCCTGCCGCGTTTTGTACCATTTTAAGGAGGGGGGGTTCAGCGCTTGGGTCTCCAAACCTGCGACGCCAGATCATTGCGCGCGTATTGCGAGTGGCTGCGACAAGAAAAATCGATTGCACAATGATGTGTTATTGATACCTGATGAAACAGTTTTTTAGTTCTTAGTGTATGGTTGGAAAAGTGCCCGCGGCAGAAAAGATTACGACACCTCAAAGCCGTTCTCTGCGACCAGTTCTGGCACTGACTCTGTTTGCCAGCCTCATTCCCCTGTGCGTGACACCCGTTTTGCCGCTGACGGATTTTTACGCCCATATCGCCCGCTATTATATTCTCGCCAATCTTCCGGCCTCGGTCATACTGCAACAGAACTATGAGGCTGCCTGGCAACTTCTGCCCAATCTTGGTCTGGATGTTCTGGGCACAGGCGTCATGAAAGTGCTCCCCCCGCTTTTGGGCGCTAAGCTGATCGCCGGTCTGATCATTGCGGCCCCGTTCGCAGGCATTTTGTACCTTGCACGCGTTCTGCATGGCCACCTTTCGGTGCTAACCGTACTTCTGGCTGGCCTGGTGGCGTATAACCATATTCTGATTTGGGGTTTCTCGAATTTTCTGCTGGGATTAGGGGTTCTGCTGGGCGCAACCGGCTATTGGATTGCGGCACAGGGCCGGCCTGTCCGGCAACTGATTGTGACAGCATGTCTGGGGCTGCTTCTTTTCTTTATTCACGGCCTGGCCTTTGCGCTATGGGGACTGCTGCTGGGTATGGTCGAGTTGTCGCTTGCGTTCCGATCAGGCTATCCTGGGCTATCGGTTTTGTTACGTAAAGCCGCAAGACTTGCATCAATTGCCATCGCGCCGACTGTAGTTTTCTTACAGACGAAAACCGCAAGCGGTGGCGTCGCCACATCAGTTTCAAATCTTCTGACCCATGCCGAGCATGGAACATTGTGGACACGCCTGAGCACCGAGGCCTATCTGCGCGTTGACGGGTTCCTGCGCGTGGCTGAATCCACATGGCGCATTTTCGACTGGGGTTTTGGCATCCTATTATGGGGCGTGCTGATCGGGGGCCTCATCACCGGGATATGGCGGATCGACTGGCGTATGAAGCTTACCGTGGCGCTGTGTGGTTTGCTGATCTTGATAACCCCTCCGCACCTGTTCGGCGTCGGACATCTGAGTGAACGGATTCCACTGCTGATGCTGGCCCTTCTGGCCGCCAGCTTGTCGCTAAATCCCAGCGCCAAGCTGCGATCACAACAAATGGCCGTTGCGGCGATTGCCGGACTGTTTCTGTTGCGCAATCTGGTGTTGACCGTCGGGTGGTATCAGGACGGAAAAATTTACACCTCTTATATTGAGGCGTTGAATCTCCACGACACACGCAGCCTGGGCGCCGGGGCTTATGTGGAAGACGCAAAGGATGCGTGGGTTTTCAAGCCTAGTTGCAGACCTTTGTCCTTTCTCATGATCTTCAATGGTACCGCAATTCCGACCTTTGCCAACCCCACACAGCAACCTTTGCGCATTGTTGGTCCGTTAGCCGATGTGCAAGGCGCAGTTCAACAGATTGCACTGGAAGCCAATCACACATTACCGTCCGCTCTGGCTGTCTTGGCTAAGGCCAAAGCCGATACAATAGTCGTATGTTCAAAGGAATCGTTTCCACCCAAAATTCAAGGTTTCGATATACTCGTGTCAACTGCACCGTGGGCCTTGTATCAAAGATCAGCCTCGAAATAATTGCGTATAGTATGAATATGCCATCAACCCAGGGACCCGCAGATGAAAGAGCATGATGCGCGTGCAACCTCGGGGAAGCCTGCGCCGCTTATCGCGGACCGGTCAGACGGGCGCGACAACAATTTCAACCTGATCCGCATCCTGGCCGCTGGCGGAGTGCTTGTATCGCATGCCTATCCGCTGAGCTGGGGCGGCGCGGTCGGCCAGCCATTCGAATCCACACTGCACGGATTGTCGCTTGGCATGGTCTGCGTCTGGATATTCTTTGCGATCTCAGGCTTTTTCATCACGCGCAGCTTCGACCGAAAACGATCCGCTACCTCCTTCTTGACTGCGCGCGCGCTGCGTCTGTTTCCCGCCCTTGCGGCGGTGACCATAATTACCCTTCTGGTTGCCGGTCTTCTGCTGACACAGGCGCCACCTGCCGTTTTCTGGTCGCAGGCGGGGGAGTTCTTCGTTCGCAACATGCTGCTGTTCAGAATTCAGTACGTGCTGCCCGGCGTATTCGAAGCCAATCCTTACGGACCCGCAATCAACGGCTCTCTCTGGTCGCTGTCTTACGAGGTCACCTGCTATACTGGCGTCCTGATCTGTGGGGTTCTTGGCCTTCTGGGCCGAAAGAAGATATTCGCTGCAATGGCGCTGCTGTTCCTAGTTGTCTATGCCGTGGCGATGGTTGCCGAGCTGAACCCGCGCATCGAGCAGCTTACGCGGCTTGGACTGCCGTTCCTGATGGGGATGGTGTTCTATATCTGGCGCCAGTACATCCCGCTGTCCTGGATCCTGCTGGCCACCTCTGCAGCGCTAGCCGCTATGGCCTGGTTCACGCCTCTGTTTCTGCCGGTCTTCGCCGTCAGCCTCTCTTATGCGACTTTTTTTGCAGGCTACGCCGAAGCCCCGCTGCTTTTGCGCTATAACAAGCTGGGCGACTATTCCTACGGCGTCTACATCTACGCCTTTCCGATCCAGCAGCTGGTGGCACAGGCGGGGGTCACGACGCCTGTTGTCAACATGGCGATATCGCTTCCTTTCACGCTGATTTGCGCTGTGCTGTCATGGCACTTCATTGAAGCTCCGGCCATGCGCCTGCGCCGCCGGACCAAAGTGCCAAAAACCATCGAAACCAAGCAAGCCGCCGAATAACGAAGTTCAGCCCTTCCAGATCCGCTTATAGGCCGCGATCAGCGCGGGGACCTGATGGGGCCAGGCCATCTCGGCTTCGACCCGGGCGCGGCCATATCCGCCCATGGCGGTGCGGCGGGCGTCATCTGCCAGCAGCTCGGTGATCTTGTCGGCCATATCCACCGGATCGTTGGCGCGCGCGTAAAGCGAGGCCTCCTGCGCCGAGAACCGCCCTTCGGTCACGTCGAACTGAACGATGGGTTTCTCGAAGGCCATGTATTCAAGGATCTTGTTCATGGTGGATTTGTCATTCATCTCGTTCACCCGGTCCGGGTTCACGCAGACATCTGCGGTTGACAGGATCTCGAACAGATCATGATCCGGCGCGCGGCCGGTGAAGGTGACATAGTCCGACAGGCCCATTTCAGCAGATTGTTCGCGCAGCTTGTCCAGGCTGGGGCCCCCGCCCACAAGGCAGAACTGGATGTCGTCGCGCCCCTGAACCTGCACCAGATGCGCCACGGATTCCAGCAGCAGGTCAATGCCTTCCTGATCGCCCATGACACCGACATAGCCCACCATGTATGTCCGCCCGTTGCGCCACGCGGGGTTCGGCGGCAGGTGCTGCAACCGGCTCAGATCGGGGCCCGAGCGAACCACAAAGACATCCTCGGGCGCCATGCCGCCGCGTTCAATGGCGATCTTGCGATAGCTTTCATTGGTGGCAATCGACACCCGTGCCGAGGCGAAGGTCAGCCGCTCGAACGTCTTCATCAGCTTCCAGAAGAAGCCGCGCTTGTCGAACTTGGCCTCGTAAAGCTCGGGATTGATGTCGTGGTGATCGAACAGATAACGCACGCCAAACAGCTTGAAGGGCAGTGCCACCAGAAAGATCAGATCGGGCGGGTTGCAGCCATGGATGACGTGAAACCCACGGGTGAACTTGATCTTCAGTGACAGCCAGCTTTCCCAGAACAGCGCCGCGCCGTATTCCAGCAGATACCCCAGCGCCCCACTGGCATCCAACGGCAGCGGGTGGCGGTAGACCTTGATGCCTTCATCTTCCCAGACACGTTCCTCATGGCCCTTGCCGGTGGGGCAGATAACCGAGACCAGCGCGCCTGCGGCAGCCAGCGTGCGCGCCTCCATCCAGACGCGGCGGTCGAAGGGCACGGGCAGGTTTTCCACCACGATCAGAACCTTCAGCCCTTTCAGCGGCTGGCTCTGGCGCAGCTCGTCGAACGAGATCGGCTGAACGGCGGACACAGGGCTAGTCATATTCATAGGTTCTTATCACCTCTGCATCGCCAAGGTTCAGCTCGTTCACGATCCGGTTCGATCCGACCACCAAATCCCATGGCCCGGCCTCGGCCGTGGCGCGATCAACCAGCAGGCGGCCCACATTGGGCAGGTGGGTAAAGGCATAACCCAGGTTCTGCCCCCGCAGATCGGCAGGTTTGATGGCCGGATCATAGACCGACAGCTGATACCCCGCCTGCAGCAGACGCCGGGCAATATCGACATTGGGGCTTTCGCGCAGATCATCAGTTCCGGCCTTGAAGGCCAGTCCCGCCATCAGCACCCGGCCGCCTTCGGGCAGCCGCGCCATGATGTCCTGCGCCTGATAGGTCTTGTGCGCCTGATTGGTCTGCAACAGGCTGTCAATCAGATGGGTATGGGCCCCCACCTCGCCGGCGATATGCTGCAGCGCACGCACATCCTTGGGCAGGCACGAGCCCCCAAACGCACCGCCCGGGCGGGTGTAATAGGCCGAGATGTTCAGCTTGGTATCCGAGACAAAAATCTCGTGCATGGTTTTGGCGGACACGCCCATGCTGTGGCAGATACGGCCGATCTCATTGGCGAAGGCCACCTTGGTCGCGTGCCAGGTGTTGTCGACGAATTTGGTGATCTCGGCCTCTTCAAAAGCGGTGTAGAACACCGGCGCGTCCAGACCCTCGTGCATTTCGTCCATCACCGCCGAGCGATTGCCATCGGCTGTACCAACAACGATCTTGGGCGGATTGAAGAAGTCATCCACCGCCGACGCCTCGCGCAGGAATTCGGGGTTATAGACAATCTCGACCACCTGCGCCGTTCGCTCGCCCAGATAGCTTTGGAAGATCGGCTCGATCAGCTGCCGCACGGTGCCCGGCCGGAAGGTTGACCGATACGCCACCGTCAGAGGCCGCGCCCGATCCGGCGATACGGTTTCGGCGATCTGGCGCGTCACCTCGGCCACAAAGCTCATGTTATGCGAGCCGTCAGTGGAACTGGGCGTGCCCACACAGACAATGGCCAGATCCACATCCCCGAGATCCGGCATCTCGACCACGGCCCGGATCAGATTTTTCCCAAGCGCCTCGGTCAGCAACCCGGCCACTTTCGGCTCCTTGATCGGGGGTTGGCCTGCGTTGATTTCGGACACCTTGTCGGCATTCACATCAATGCCGATCACCTCGTGCCCTTCACGGGTCAGACAGCACGCTGCCGTGAACCCCACATACCCCAAACCAAAAATCGCAATCTTCATATCATTATACCGTTTTGAATTCCGGCTTCCGAGCGCTGACCCCCACCGGACACATATCAGGCATCACATACTTGACGCGCTTGCTCATGAGGAGCCCGATCTGAGACACTGAGCCGGAAATTCTCCTTGAAACAGAAGATAACTTTCTGACACTAGACCTACACGTATCACCGAGTATGAAACAACCTTCTGACATTGAAAGAAAATCATGTGATTTCGACATAAAAAACCGCAGTTTTCCTTGAGTAACAGCGACCCCGCCAAATTGCCAGAACAGCACTTCTCTATCTGGTTGGAATACTTGGGGGAGGAGATAAAAAGGAAACACTAACCCGTTATTCTGTTGTTTGTTTTGAATGTGGAAAGACAAAGCTGTTGAAGCCTTCGCCCAAATCCGAACCGACCGGGGCCGCAGCCCCGCGTAGCACACCCCTAGTCGTTGGGGCCGCAGCACTGTTTGCTTCGGGTGTTTTCAGTCAGGTTCTTGGCCTTCTGACACTTATCGTTACTGCCCGCCTGCTGACTCCGACGGATTTCGGTGTAATCGCCTATTTCGTTATCGCGGTGGCATTACTTGAAATCGCGCAGCGCGCGGTCTCCATGACGCTGATCCGGCAGCCCGAAGTAACCGAAGCGCATCTTAATACGGTTTTCACGATGCAGCTGCTGCTAGGTATTTCCGCGGGCGCCCTGATCTGGATCAGTGCACCTCTCATGGGTTTTCTGGGCTTACCGGCCCTGACCGAGTTGATTCCTGCCTTATGCCTGATTGCCATCGTCAGTTCGCTTAAAAGTACACGGTTTCCCCTGCTGGAAAGGGATCTCAGGTTTGGATTCGTGGCAGGTGAAGAAGCTATCAGCCGTATTACATACACGTTGTTCGCAGTGTGTCTTACCTGGTTATGGCGCGACTTCTGGGCCATTGTCGCAGCCAATTTTCTGACCCAAGTTGCACGTGTTATCTGGTCCTTTGCCGTCGCACCGATGCGGCCCCGGCTGACGCTCAGGTGTTGGCATGACTGTATCGACGTATCATCATGGTCATTGGGCGCACAGATCACACAATTCCTGACGACCAACATGCCGCAAATCGTTATCGGAGCAACATTGGGGCTGGCGGATGCTGGCATTTTCAGAATTGGCTTTCGCCTTGTGTCACTGTTCACCAGCCAGGTCATCGGGCCACTTGAGCGTGTAATTTATCCCGGGCTTGCCAGCATCTCCAGGGCTCAGGGCAACGACCGCGAAGCCTTTGAACAGGCTAATGCCATCCTGCTGGGCATTATCATTCCCGTCAGTGTCGGAATGGCGCTGGTCGCAAACCACCTGATCGTCGTGGTGGTCGGATATGAGTGGCTAGCAGCCTCCCAGGTAATCTGGGTGCTCGCCCCGCTCAAGGCCATTGAAACGCTGCAGGCCAATGTCCGGTCAGCAAGCTACGTGCAGGGTGACACAAAACGGCTGTTTCTACGCAACAGTATCCTGTTGGTCGTAACAACCATGCTGGTGCTACTGGGATCCACCCATGGGTTTGTGGGCGCGATCCTCGGGTCTGGTGCCGCCAGCCTGTTCGCGATCGGTCTGGCGCTGGTCATGGCCAAGGATTTTGGGACCGGGGGGCTTCTCACACCCATCCTCATGGCCTGGCGTACCTTTGCCGCAGCCATCACAATGGTCACCGCCGTTCTAATCGTCAGCAGCGCCTATGGCAGTGGCGATGCGATCGGCTGGGCCTATAATTCCGCCGAGGAACTGCCGCTGCTGCGTATCCGCTTCTCGGTCAAGGTGCTTGTCGGCGTGTTCACATATATCGCAACACACCTGTTGCTATGGCACCTGTCCGGGCGGCCCAAAGGGTTCGAAAGCCTGGCGTTAGAACTTGCGTCGAAAATCAAACGCAAGTTCGTCGCCAAGATATTCTGAATGGCTGTCAGACCCTAAGGCCCCGCTTCAACTCGGAAACAATATACTCGATATGGTCTTGAGAGAGGTACTGGTGTAGCGGCAGTGACAGGGTATCGTTCTTAAGCGTCATCGCCTCAGCCTGCCCCGTCCAGTCGAGATTGCGGTTGAACCCGGCCCACCAGGGAGTTGCAGCAACCCCGCTTTTTTGCAACTCCTGCACGACCCGGTCGCGACCAGCCACCATCACAGGCATGTTCAACGGGCAAGTATCGGGCGACAGCTCGGGCACGAGCAGGCGCACGCCCGCCATATCGGTCAGAAGATCCCGGTAGCACTGCCAGTTCGCCCGACGTGTTTCAATGGCCTGCAGCACGGAAAAGGCCCGCAGGGGGCGGGCAGCAAAGGTGCTCATCCGGGTGCCGCGCAAAGCAGGGTCGAAATAGTAATGGCCCGGAATATCCTCTAGAACCTCCTCATTGGAACAGGCTTGTGGGTCCACCTGATCCCCACCCCTTATAGCCTTTACCATCCCTTTCAGCTTCGCTGGGCCAAGCACATTCGCTAACCCCGCACGTACAAGTGTCTTGGCAACCGTTCTGCGCGGCGGGGAGCGTTCAAACATGCGCGTTGCGTCCAGATCCGGCGCGTTGATCACCAGGGCGCCCCCGCCCAAAACCGGGATGAACTTGTAAAAACAGAAGACCGAAACGTCTCCAATACGCCCCTCGGCCGGAGAGGCGCCGCTCAGAAGGCTCAGCGCGCAATCCTCGATCAGACGCAGCCCGTGCCGATCACATAATGCGCGCAGTTCTGCCAGAGCGGGCTGAATCACTCCAAAGTAATGCGTCACATAGATGGCCCGCGTCTGCCTGGTGATAAGCGGTTCAATCCGCGCGGGATCGGCAAGAAGGTTTTCGGTGACCGAATACAGCCGGACAGAAAGGCCGGCATCAATCAGCGGATCAATCTCTGATCCGCAATTATAGGCGGGTGCCAGAACCTCGTCTCCAGGCTTCAGATCAAGAAGATCGCAAGCCGCCCGGATCGCTACACGTGTATTGAAACTCCAGAAAACGGAACGGTCCCTGAACAGCGCCGTATACCCACCCGCAGGATCGCGGCGGAACAAATTGGCCAGCCGCATTGAAGGATCGCCGCAATAAAGCGTACTCTTACCTGTGTCGTTTCTCATCCCCGTCCCGCAATTCAATAACCCCGCCAGGCCCGACGGTGTGTCAGACGGTTTTCATCGCAATGTCCAATAGGTGAAAACCCCGTTTTCAGAATATTGCGCCTGGACGGTAAATTGTAATCCCGGCAATTGGTATAAAACCCGTCGATTCCCGCGGATCTTCTGTTGGCAACAATCATACCCCAAAGCCGGACCTGCAAATTCCTGCCTCGGTATCGCGGCAGGACATAAACATGCCAGAACAGCTCTTCCGTGTCGGTGAGAGGCACAAAGAAATCGCGGCTATGCGCGGCATCCCTAACCCAGGCCACCGCCTGGATGCACCCCTCTTCTGTCAGCACCCAAAGCTGCCACCCGGCGTCCAGCCATTCCAGCATTCCCCAGTTATGCGCCACCTCAGGGTCCGTCAAGCTGGCCAGTTCGTCACTGGTAAGGTCTTCGCGTGATCGGATTTCCCGCACCAGTTGCGCGTCCTGCCCGGCTCGTGAGTTGGCAGCGCAACTGGTCGCGCCCAGCCGGAATACCAGATGGCGTTTGCGCACAAAGCTGTCCATCAGGGCCAGCCAAAGCTGCCTGACAAGAACAACCGGCCCACGTCGCGCGGCCCCCCGGATCAGTTGCAATTTGCCTTTTTTAGCCAGATTCATACTTCGCCTTACCAATCGTTCAGGGGCCTAACCCGCCGTTGCCCTCTTGAGCTTTTTCAGCTGCCCCCGGATCAGATCACGCGCATTTCCCGTCAGGTACACAGACCGGTTCAACACCTTTTCACGGGCCGAAATCCGCTGCACGACACGCGGATTGAATTCTGACTTGTACTTGTGAATGTTGAATTTCTTCTCGCCTGAAACCGGTACGTGATAGCCCTCGACATCCAAGGTTCTACAGCCCTTGCTCTTGGCCCATCTCATGGCCTCCAACCACAAGGCCGGGGCGATACGCAGATTGCCCGCCGCCCGCAGATGATCCGGCTCGGTGGTGAAATGCCGGCCGTGCACAATGTCCCTGCTGCGATACACCAAAAGCCCGGCCAGAAAGGCCTCTTGCTGCCAGGCCAGGATCACGGTGCCTGTCTCGTCCTGCTGCAATATGTCCTCGAACATCGCCTCATAGGCGGGAAGGCTCAGCTCGGGCAGCCTGCGCGAAACGCGCAACCGGTTCATGCTCTCGAGAAAAATACGAAACTCTTCCGGGGTCTGCGCGCTTCGGAACGTCACGCTCTGCCGTTCTGCGCGTCTGACCTCGCGACGGGCGCTTTTGGAAAACGCCGCCATGATCTCTTCGTTCGTGACCGAGATGTCGACCCATCCGGTCTCGCGAAACTGGCCTTCTTCGGCAACGCGCCATCCCGCACGGGCCAGTGCGGCATCCAGTGTGCCGGCCTCTTCTTCGGTCCAGAACGGAGTGACAGTCAGGCTGCCAACCCTTGCAAGCTCAGGCTGCCTGCACAGGCCGTTCAGAAACGCCACCATATCGGTGGCATCGTCGCAAACCGGGCCGCTCAGGCAATGGGCCCGGGCCCAGGCGCCGGGCAGATATGGGTGCGGTTCAAGCGAGATCAGGCCGACACCCACAAGCACACCCCCCCGGCGCGCCGAGGCATAAATCACCTTGCGATTCAACCTTTGTTCCGAATTCGTAAACAACGGAGATTGCCGCGGATGCTGGTGCCGGGCCGCATTCAGAAACGTCATCCACTCGGCATTCCGGTCTGCGGTCAGGGTTTCAGTGCATTCAATCGCAACACTATCTTGCCCTTCAAGTTCCTGCCCAGCCAAACTAATACCTCAATATACCGGTTTATTCGCTCTGAATTTCACAGCTACTATTTAACAACAGCCGTCGCTTAATGACGTTGAGTGTATTCATAGATCAGAACAATGGCTAAACAATTTGAAAATGTAAGCGAGTAACGAGAACAGGGTTTCATGACTTCACCGTCACACGGCACGCAGAGCGAATGCGCTGTTTCCATTGTCATCGTGAACTGGAATACCCGGGACATTCTTCGGGACTGCCTGATATCCATTTCCCGACAGACCCGGAAGCCGCATGAGGTCATCGTCGTCGACAATGCATCAAGCGACGGATCCGTCGATCTTGTCCGTGACGAATTCCCTGATGTTCGGTTGATCGCCAATGACACGAACCGGGGATTTGCCGCGGCCAACAATCAGGGTCTGGAAATCGCACGGGGTGACAATCTGCTGTTGCTCAATCCCGATACCATCATTCTGGATGGTGCGATCGATACCATGCTGGGCTGGCTGGATCAGCACCCGGATGTCGGCTGCGCTGGATGTCAGGTCCTGGAAGATGAAACCACCATCCAGCGCACCTGTTTTGCTGACCCCGGACCCGGCAATCTGGCGCTGATCGAGTTTGGGCTGCACCGCCTGTCTCGGGGCAATCCGCTTCTGGCCCGCGCCGAGTACGGAGACTGGGATCGGCGTTCGCAACGCGAGGTCGACGTCGTCTCGGGCATGTTCATGCTTGTGCCGCGTCGTGTCTTCGAGGCCGTGGGTCTTCTGGATGAGGCATTCTTCGTCTACTCGGAAGAGGCCGACTGGTGTCGTCGCATCCGTGATGCAGGCTGGAAATGCGTGTTCACCCCCGAAGCGCGCATCCTGCACCTTGAGGGAGGCGGCAAAAGCACCGCCCAGATCCGCTCGCGGATGTACGTACAGATGCAAAAAAGTAAGATGATCTACCTGCGCAAGCATTATGGCCTTTGGGGCCTGTTCCGCGGCCGGATGGTATTTGTGGGGTCATCCGTATTGCGCTTTGTCATGTCGGTCGCAAATCAACGGGAAGAAGCTGCCGCGCGGCGGCGTCTGGCCCGGGCCTCGCTGCGCTATCACCTGACCAGCCAGGAGCCGACAGAGTGACCGACACGGACGTCCGGCTGACATTCAAATGGGTTGATGGGGTCAAGGGCCTTGAACGCATGACCGATGTGTGGGCCGCACTGGCCCGACAGACCGGCGCGGATATCTATGCCACTCCGGTCTGGGTTCTGACCTGGTGGGCTCATTTCGGGAGCGGGAAAACGCTCCGGACCCTTGTGGCATATGACGCTCAGGGACAGCTGGTCGCCCTGCTGCCGTTCATGATCTATCCGGTTTGGCTGGGGCCTGTGAGGGTCCGCATCGCCAAACTGGCCGCAACCGATCCCAACACGGTGATTTTCCAACTGGCCGCCACGGAAACCGCGCTAAAGAACAGCTGCGCCGAGGCCCTGAACGGCCTTCTCGGCGATGGCCGGGCGCATCTGGTCAGTTTTACCCCCGCCTCGGAACGCGGCACCATGCTGGCAGCCATCCGCAATGGGGTGGCACCGGGGCTGGCGCTGACCGACACGCCGGCTGGCACCCATACGGTTTTCGAACTGCCCGATACATTTGACGGCTATCTTGCCAACCTATCCAAGAAACGCCGGGGTCAGTATCGGCGGGATCTGAAACATCTACAGAATGACCACGGCCTGACAACACAGATGGTCCATCCTGATGCGCATCAGTTCGGGGATTTTGTCGACTTTCACAACCGGCAATGGCAGGAAATCGGCAAGGGTGGCCATTTCGTGGACTGGTCTGGCAGCCCCGCTTTCTACAGCGATCTGGCAGATGCCACCTTGCAGGGACAAGAAACCTGGTTCGTCGAACAACATGGTCGAAACGGCCCCCTTGCCACTCAATTCTGTCTGGTCGCGGGACAGACCTGCCATTGGCGGTTGCCCGCCAGATCAACTGACCCAGAGCTTGAGCGGCTCAGCCTTGGGAAAATCGGCCTGATCCAGATGGTCGAACAACTGATCAGCGCGGGCGTGACGCGGATCGAGGCCGGGATTGGCGCATATGGTTACAAGCTGGTCTATGGCGGTGAATCGGTGCCCACTCATCGCCTGATCGTCTCACGGCGATCAGGAATATCCCCTGTCTTGCTGAAGCTCTGCCTTGGCTGGGCGCGTGTGTTGCACCTGGTCTATTACAGGCTCTGGTTCGGGCGGGTTGCACCCCGGCTGAGGGCCGTGATCCCGCTGAAAAACAAATCGCTGTGGTCCAGCTGGATCAAAACAAGAATATGAGGCGGATATGATCGCATATCAGCTCTCCGCACGGGTTCTGCCTGAAGAAAAGTGGCCCGCCCTCAGCGCGTCATTCCGCGACCTGACCCTTGAACACAGCCTGACCTATGCCCGCGCGGCGGCCCGCCGGATCGGGGCAGAAGTACAGTTCCTAATGCTTGCCTCCCCGGACGGGCAGCCTGTTGCCGCCGCATGTCTGCGCATCAAACATGTTCCCGGCCTGCGGCGTGGCATTGCATGGCTTGCCGCCGGACCACTGGTACAGCATGTCGAGCGGCCTGATCCCGACGCTGCAACACTGCGTGCCGTGCTAGCCGCACTGCGCACGTATGCTCAGGAGAGCGGGCATATCCTGCGCCTGCGGTTTCCGGCCACACCCTGGCATGATGTTGCATTGTTGGATCAGCTGACCCGTAGCGAAGCGTTTTTGCCCACCGATCGATCCCCGACCTATCGAACCGTGGTCGTGGATTGTACCCAGGACGACGACACGCTGATGCGTGCCCTGCACGGGAAATGGCGCAACCCCCTGCGCAATGCGCTGAAAGCTGGTCTTGATCTGGATATCGTACCGATTGCACAAGCGGCTGACCGGTTTCATCCGATGTACACCGAGGTTCAGGCGGCCAAAGGCTTTCGACCGGACATCCCGCCAGAATTCTATTATCCCCTTGAGGGGTCGGATTTTGCTCATGAGGTTCTGTTTGCCCGCAAGGACGGGGCCGACATTGCCGCAATGACGCTGGGCCGCGCCGGGTCCAATGCCGTCTATCTGTTCGGGGCCACTCTGGACACCGGGCGGCGCCTGAATGCCGGGCATTATCTGATGTGGCATTCCATGCTGCGCTGTCGCGACCTGGGCCTGAAGTATTTCGACCTGGGCGGGATAGATCCTGAAGCCAACCCTTCCGTCACACGTTACAAGCTGCGCACGGGCGGCACAGAGCTACGCGCAGCGGGCCCGTACGAGTTCCGCCCTGTCGGCGCAAGCTCTGCCCTGATCAGCATCGCCGAAACCATTCACGCCCGCCTGAAGAAACTGCGCTCATGACAAAGCCCATCGGTATCAACTTTCACGGCATCGGAACACCAAAACGCCCTCTGGATCCGGGCGAGGCCCCCTATTGGCTTTCGGTCGAGCAATTCGAACGGGTTCTGGACCGGATCGCCGCAGACCCCGATCCGAACCGGTTCACCATCACCTTCGATGACAGCAATCTTTCGGATCATGACATCGCCCTGCCAGCGCTGTCGGCCCGGGGGCTTCGGGCACGGTTCTTTGTCCTGACCGGGCGGATCGGTCAGGCCGGATCCCTGAATGCAAACCATCTGCGCACCCTGCAGGATGCGGATATGACAATCGGCAGCCATGGGGTCGACCATCTTGCCTGGCCGACACTGGATGACACCGCGCTGGTCCGAGAACTCAGCGAATCCCGCGCGCAGTTGGAAACGATATGCGGCCGCCCAGTGACCGAGGCGGGCATTCCCTTTGGCCGCTACGATACGCGGGTGTTACGTGCGCTGAGCGACGCGGGCTACACTACAGCCTGGTCAAGCGACGGAGGCACCTGGCGGAAAAACGCATTCCTACGCCCCCGCACATCGCTGCGCGAGGATATGAGCGATCAGGATTTGCAGACGATCTTGTCGGGTCGCATGCCGCTCGCGCGCCGGTTTCGACGCGTATTGGGCATGGCCCGTCGGCGCTGGACGGCTACTGGTTAGCGGGCGCGTGCGACACGCCCGGTAGACAGCTCACCGGGCAAGGCCTGAGAAAACCGGGTATATCGCATCTTTTTGTCTGCCTGGTCGGCCTGTGCCTGATCCCCGTCCTGCTCGGATCCGTCATCTGCATCCAGAAACCAGACCCCCGCCCCAAGAAGGAACATCAAGAAACAGAACGTGGAATCCCAAAGATGAACCGTAACGGCAGACACGCAAAGGCCCAACAGCGAAAACAGATATCCAAGGCGCGCATCCGCCATTGCCCCGGTCAGATTTCTGCTGCCCAGTTTAAGGAACGTTACAATGACCGCACCGGCCAGTAGGAACAGGGCCGGAAAACCATGCCGTAATGTGACCACCAGCCAGAAGTTGTCGACGCTGCTCAGCAATACCATCCAGTGGGGGCGCGTCCAATCATGCAGACCGATACCAAAGATCGGGTTTCGCAGAATATCGTCGGATGCGAAGTTGAACGTGTGGATGCGTGCCCATGCCGTGCCGGGGGTCAGCGTGAAATGGGTTGCAAAGATCTGGAACATACTCCGGTTCGAGCCAATCTCGGCAATGAAATACAGGACGCCAAATATGCTCAGCAGAACTTTCCATTTGCTTTTGAGGAAGTGAAAAACCCAGTTCCATCCCATAAGCGCCAGCTGAATGATGACATTCAGGAAGGCACCCGATGAAAGGGAAAAGAACACGGCACCCCCGATCACCGAAGTCAGAGCAACCTTCTTGAAAAGCGGTTTTTGCCACCCCAGCACATACCAGGTCAGCGCGAAGGCCGGCGCGCAAAACACTCCGAACAGGATAGGATGAGGCATCGTTGTCTGCGCCCGCAGCAACCCAAGCCGAGGTTCGAATATCCATTTCTGATAAACGCTCAGAACCTTGCCAAACAGGTTCAGCAGCGGCGTCTTGCCCGTAAAGGATTCGAATAAGGCAAAGGGCAGCAGAATGAGGATGAGCAGAAACAGGCACTTCACGAAATACCGAAACGATTCCAGATTCCGGATATAGGCTCGGGCAATGAAGTAGGGCGCCAGCGTTTCAATCATGAACATCCCAATGAACTGCCACATCGGCACCAAACCATGATTGACAGAAAAAGACAGGGCCGACCAGAAGCTGAACATAATCGCCAGAATATCAACGAGCCTGATCTTTCCGGCCTTGCCACTCAGCCATCCGATAATCGCAGGGAACATAAACAGCAGCAGGATCACCCGATACCCGCTGAGTCTGAGCCCCCCTAAGTGGAAATAGAACGGCATCGCAAACGAGAAAATGAGTAAGGCTAGAACGATCGGCCTTGTCGCCGGGGCACTGGCTTTGGCTGACAATACAGCGGTCATTCGAACGTCCTGCTTTTAACTGGGTAACGTGTCACAAAATGCATAAACATGTTGTCAGTATTCTGGCGAAGCGCCTAAGGCCAGTCACTTTTCCACAACTTCGTTCTGCATCTCTCATCGCGAGGGATATGATTTCGACAATGTGGACCCCGCATTCAAGCGATCAAGCTGACTGCCGGGACGGACACCATATTCATTGTATCCGTTCTTCCTGCCACGCGCGTGGTAGATGAATTCGTGATCGTAATAGCCACCCTGTGACGGGCTTTGATCCTGAATCAGCGCATTATTGAGCACAACCCAATCGCGCTGATTTTTGTACCCGATGATGCTTGCCACAGCATTCTGTTCAATGACCACCGAAGTCGAATCCGAAGAAATATTGATGGCCGGAACAGAGTGTCCGCCGGGCACATGGATCAGAGAGTTTTTTCTGATCGAGATGTTATCGGATCCGTGAATGGAAATACCGTGAATATGAGCATTGTAGATCATGTTGTTTTCAACCAGCACATTGCGATGCCGCATGACAGAGTTGTTCAGATCCTTGCCGTCGCCACCGGCCCATATCGTCTGAGTGAAGTCGCCGCCGGCCATGTCAAAGACGTTATCCCGGATGACGATATCCGAAGACCCCCGGGGCGACACCCGCATGATCTGAATCATATCGCGGTGATCCTGGGAACCGGCCGCCCCGCCAAAATCGTGAAACCTGTTGCGTTCGATTGTCAGGCCATCTGCGGCATCGATATCGATCCCATCAGATCTGATCGTGTGGATATTGTTGCCCGAAAAGGTGAGCTGTCTTGACTGAACCGACAGAACAGCGGTCCACCATTTGCGAAACTCGTTGCCGGATAGTGTCAGGTTGCCACCGCGCTCGATCTTCAGACCAATCCCAATACTGTATCCGTCCGCCTCGGTCCCTGTTCCACGTGCGGTCCCACCGTCGAACACTGAATTCGAGATTTTTATGTCTGTGCTGTCCAAGAGGACAAAATAGGCGATAAAATGCGGGTCTCCGCCATTATATGTGTAGTCAAAATAGACACCATCCAGATGCACATTTCCGGCCCCTTCCAGAACCAGACGCGTAAAACAGGCTGGCGATGCGGGATCAGCAGACCGGATCGTCACTGGTGACCGGTAGGACGCATTCAGCCTCAGGGTTCCATAATTCCCGGATTCTAGCAGAAAGGTCTCTCCGCCGTGGGCACTTTGCAAGACCGCGGCAAGAGCTGTGGCATCTGCAACAGGCTGACCTTTTGTCTGAACCGCAGAAAGACGGGATTGTACATGTCGCCCCTGGCATGGGGTCTGGGCGGCAACATCAAATCCCAGCGTGCATATCAACGTCCCCGCCAGAGCAATCATTCTGAACCCAGCCATAATTCATCTTTCTAAGCACCCACATCTGCCTGAAAGTTTAGGCAAGCCATGTTCTGCTGTCTATTGCGACCCGCGCCTTTCAAAACCTCAACATCCGCGACCACCCTGTCGGGATCATCACCTTCCCTGACGTCACCGGGCAATTCATTGCCGATGCCAACCGAAGATACGCAAGGACATGCCTGAATGATGTCAATTTTGTGTCCGCTGTTGCGATGTTGGAATCAATACTTCAAACCACACTCAACCGCCAAGGGAAGTGGAACAATTCCCGGTATCGAGTATCAAGTTAACTCGGAAATGAGCGCGAAGGGACGTCATTGTCCCGATACAGGCAACAATTTCCAAACATAGCCATATTTCGGCCACTCTGCCGCCTTCGGGTGGCTGTTCCATCCGTCCTGGGTGTGCGGGATCTCGTGCGCTGCCACTCACAGCGCCTATGAAACAGAAGGTGAAATATGTCGACGACAATCACGGTAACCTCTGCGGCAGAGCTGAACCAGGCCTTGTCTCAGGCGACAGGTGGGGAAACCATACTGCTTGCGGCGGGCGATTACGGTCAGCTCAACCTCCACTACACGAATTTCGCATCGAATGTGACGATCCAATCCGCGGATCCGAATGCGCAAGCCAGCTTTTCCGGTATTCACGTCAAGCAATCATCGAACGTCACATTCGACGGCATCAAGTTCGACTACACTTACAATAGTGGCGACTACCATTTCCAAAGTCCGTTCAGTGTCTATGACAGCCAGAACATCGCGTTCAAAAACTCGATCTTCGATGGCGACGTTGCCAGCGGCACAGGCACATCCGCGGACGGCACCGGTTATGGAACAGGCCTGACGATCAGTGGCTCGACCAATGTCAGTATTGACAACACCGAGTTCTTGAAATGGTGGAAAGCTGTCATTGCCGCGAACTCTAACGGGGTCAGCGTTACCGGCAGTGATATCCACACGATACGGTCCGACGGTCTGGTCTTCGACAATGTCGACAACATTCTGGTTGAGAATAACTATATTCACGATTTCGGCGGCGCAGCCGGGTCCGGCGATCACCGCGACATGATCCAGATTCAGCGCGCCAACGGCAGCGGCAGTGACAACATCACCATCCGCAACAACGTGTTCGACATGGGGAACGGGGACTTTACCCAAACCATCTGGGCTGGTGGTGACGGCCAGGATATCAACGATCCCAACGTGATCCATCACAACGTGCTGATCGAAGGGAACACGATCTACAACGGCCATTTCCACGGCATTTCTCTTTATGGGGTAGATGGGCTTACGATCACTCAGAATTCAGTTCTGCATGTGGACGAAAAGACGCTGACCGGCGGGATCGAGATCCCGGTGATCAACGTTTCCTCAGGTTCCACAAACGTCACCATCGATCAGAACATTACATCTCAGATCGTAGGGTATAACGGGCAATCCGACTGGAACGTCAGCAACAACGCCTTGATCCAGCCCGGTGAGTACGGCCAGAACTTCACCTACCAGGCAACGGCGCAGGGGAATGGTTACAACCAGTATGTCGTCATCCCAGGCAGCCTGGCTGACACACTAAACGCCGGTTCGGCCCATTCGTATGGCACCTCGGGGTCCACCACTCCGCAGCAGGGCGGCACCACGTCCCCGGACAGCGGCACCACGTCCCCCGACAGTGGCTCCACGTCTCCGGACAGCGGAGTCCAACAGCCCGACACTGGGTCCGAGCAGCCTGATACCGGGTCTGAACAACCCGACACCGGGTCCGAGCCTGTTAGCGGCGAACCGCAGGGCGAACTGATGATCGACATAACCCATCAGGACAGCCCGGAGAGCATTGAGTACCAGGACGGAATTTCTGACATCAGCAAAGTCTCCTCCCAGGTCGACGCGACGCAGGCCGAGGGCGATACAAGCGCCGAGCAGCCTGACACAGGCTCGGAACAACCCGACACGGGTTCAGAGCAACCTGACACCGACTCCGAACTTATCCTTGCCGACAGCTCACAAGACGAAATGTCGGTGATCGACATCACCAATCAGGACAGTCGGGGGAACATCGGGCACCTGGACGGGATTTCTGACGCCGAGCAAGTCAGCTTCTCGATCGACGTGACGCGGGAAGAAGGCGACACAACAGCCGAGCGGCTTGTGTGGAACCACTCGAATTTCGGCCTGAAGCTGAACAAGAAAGGGCATCTGGTCGCAAAAGTCGACAACAATGATGGCGGGTTCCACGACGGCTTCAAGATCACGGATGTCAATCTGAGCGACGGTGAAACACATGAGGTCACCCTGATGGTCGATCAGGCCACCGATCGCCTTCAGGTTCTGGTCGATGGTGCCGTTGTCCTGGACGAAACCAATACGGATTTCGACTTCGCTGGTGGCCGGGAAAGAGACTGGTACGTTGGTGACAGCGTCGACACCTTTGCGATCGGCGATGAGACCCCGTTTGTCGAGCAGTATTCCGATTTGTTCGCGTAACGGCAAAGATCGCCAGAAAAGCAACTTATTGATCGCTATTGTATGGGCGGGTTCCGGGAAATCGGACCCACCCATATCTATTCTGACCACCGGCATTGCCAGTTATGTAAGCTTGGGTGCATACGTTCTTTGAATGCTGCCAGTATTCATCTAAATGATTAGTCAAACAGCTATGCCAGTGCCTTAAAAGGCGTATTACAAGAAGCATTTTGTCGTGATTGGTCCCGTTTCAAACGCCGCGCTAGGCTACGGGTTTTTGGGAGAGTAAATGGTACAGTCAGAAATACGCTGGCATACGGATTGCAGGCAAGACTATCTGGATACGATCTGGAACATCATATCGGATGAAAAACCGGCCCGGATCATGGAGATCGGCGGCACGACCAGCCGTTCGACTGGTGATAGGCCCCTGCCGGATCACGTCTCCTCGTTCACCATCAGCGATATCAGTGCCGAAGAACTGTCCCATGTCTCGGACGATTTCGACACGCTGCAGATCAACGCTTGTGGAGATGTTAGCCATGTGGATCAGAAATTCGATCTGATCATGTCGAAATTCTGTGGCGAGCACATGCCGGACGGCAAGCAGTTCCACAAAAACATGCATCACCTTCTGGCGGATGGTGGCGTTGCCGTTCACCTAGTGCCGACCATTTTCGCCTCGCCATTCTTGATCAACTGGCTGTTTCCCGAACAACTGACACGCAAGGCGGTTCAACTGTTGCAGCCCCGGCGCTTTGATGGCCAGAATACCGGCAAATTCCCCGCCTATTACTCACTGTGTCGCGGCTCGACCCCGTATATGCGAAAGGCGCTGGCGGATGTCGGGTTTTCGAGCATCGAAGTACATGAATATTACGGGCACCATTACTATGATAAGATTTTCGGCCTGCGGCAGCTGGATAACGGGCTGGCGCGCCTCTGCGCCCGGCACGAATGGGCTGTTTATTCTTCCTATGCCATCATCATAACGCGCAAGTAAGTGCCCCAGATCGGGCCCACGGCGTTTGACATGAAACCAGCAAGACCGGAGGCTGTGGAAAGAGCGGAGCCACAAAACAGCCAAACAGACGAAGTAATGGAATTGACGCCCCAGTTTATGAATACCCGCTTCGACAGGTGGAGCGCATGACAAGTTGAGATCCGAGGACGTAGAGATGTTAGAGTCGAAAAGTTATCAGGCCTATATGAACAGCCCATACAAAAGCAGTAAGCATTCCACTTACTTCGATGTGTATGACAAACTTTTTTCTCCCTACATCGGAAAGGATATCACGTTTGTTGAGATCGGCGTTCTGGGTGGTGGATCTCTTTTCATGTGGCGGGAGTTCTTTGGCCCACAGGCGCGCATCATCGGCGTTGAACTGAACCCCGATGCAAAGCGCTGGGAACAGGAAGGGTTCGAGATTTTCATCGGCAGCCAGAGCGATCCGGATTTCCTTGAAAAAATCGCAAGGGAAGTCGGTGACATCGACATCGTTCTGGATGATGGCGGCCACACCTATGAACAACAGATCATTACGACGGAATGCCTACTGCCGCATATCAAGGAGGGCGGGATGCTTGTGGTCGAAGACACCCATACCTCCTACATGGAAGGGTTCGGCCTCAGGCACCGTTCCTTCATCAAATATGCCATGAACATGGTGGACCGTATCAACCATCGGTTCTCGCGCCTGACGCCTGACGCCTCGGAAAAACGCGCATGGGGAATCAGCTTCTTTGAATCCTTTGTCGTCTTTGACGTGAACCGCAAAGCGACCTCGGTTGTGTCTGCACCGACGGAGAACAACGGTGAAGATTTGCACGCCAAGGATTTCAGGCATGCAGATAATCAGACCTATGAAACCCTTCTAAAAACATCCAAGGGGCTGTCCGCGCTCAAAGCGGTTCCGGGAATGCGTGCAGTAGCGAGACTGGTTCGGGCGACGGTGTCTTTGCCGTCCAACATGAAACGCGCCCGCAAGTTGAAAGAGTATTTCTGACCAGCCTCAAGTCCTGCGGTCACTTGGCTACTTTATCCGTGCCATCCACCTGCAAACATGACTCGGGCTGTTTCTGGTGTTACAGAAAGATATGGTTGTTTTTGTTTGAGATTGCTTGCCATGGTATCGTTTGGCAAAGAGCGTGTTTTCGTTTCTGGGCGCCAGTATCGCACAACCACCGTTTTGTGTGTGATTTCCTGTATTCTTGTATTGTCTGTCATACTTCGTCTTTGGGGAATTGAACCTCGAAGCCTGTCTCATCCGGAAATCTACGTCCCGGGTATCAATCTTGTTCCCGGCATCTCTGAACCACCGCCACGCCATAACCTTGCCGAAACCGTCTGGTGGCATTTCCACGATGAGCCGCATCCTATGGGATGGTATGTGGCAATGCTGGGCTGGACCAACACATTCGGCACATCCCACTTTTCCCTGCGCTTCCCGGGGGTTCTGTTTGCCGTGGGATCAATCCCGCTTATTTTTCTGGTCGCGCGGAATATCTTTGGGTCAACCGTAGGCTGCCTGGCCTCCTTATTGCTGGCACTTCATGGGTTTCACATCTTTTGGAGCCAGATGGCCCGCATGTATGCTGCCGGAGCCTGCCTGTCCCTTCTGGCAACTTGGCTGTTGTTATGCCTCATCCGATCCCGCGAACCACGTCCGGCGATCGAGATTACCTATATCGTCACCGCAATGGCAGGCGTTCTCACTGTCGAGTTTTTCTGGCCCCTGCTTCTGATTCATCTGCTCTGGACAGTCCTGGTTCTACCCCGGCCCGAAAATATACCAGGGCGTCTGTCTAATCGAATTGACCTACGGCATCCCCCTCGACTGTTTCAGGTTCAGGCTCTTGCTTTCATTCTATCCGCTCCGGCGCTGACTCATGCGGTTTATCGCGCACGAAAAGGTGCAGTCGATGAGCCGTCCCCGGAATTCCTGGCCGAGTATTTCTCATTTGGGTTTTTATTTGCACAGGACAATTTCACGATCCCGCCTCTACAGATCCCCATGGTTCCCGCATGGCTGCTGCTGGCATTTTCCCTCCTTTTATTGGCAGCCAGTTTGAAAGCACCCAAACGCGAGACCCCTGTCACAAGCTCAGGTCGGTCGATCCCTATATGGATTCCGGCTGTTGCAGCCATCTGCTCGGCCTGCTTCATGTTCTGGCTAGCCACAATCGCCCACCGCCGAAACGAGGCACTGATGGTGATGTCCATCTTGCCCCTTCTGGCTCTGCTCATTCCTGTTCTGGGTACGCTTTGGAGGGGGTTAGCCCCCCGACTGCCATCGCGTACACTACATTACCCTCAGGAACGCACCTTGTTGCTATGGTTCATCGCGGTAGGTGCACCGCTGATCCTGTTCGCTGCGTCCTACAAGGTATCAGTCCTTGCGCCACGGGCCTTTCTGATTTTCATACCTTATTTGTTGATCCTGAGCGCCGCAGGCGCGGTCTGGCTCTTCCAAGCCAGCCTTCTCCGACTGTCGGCAATGGGTGCCTGCGTTATCGTATTTGCCGCCAGTGTATTCTACGCTGCCCAAAAACCCGGATCTCCCAATGATTATCAAGGCATTGCGCTGGCCATGCGGCCTGAAATGCACCCTGACGATCTTGTCTTTATGAAACAGGTCCGTGACTGGACCGATACACCCCTGTTCTATTATCTCGAAACTGCGCATTATGTCGTCTCAGACCACAAAGCTGCACTTCAGACCAACCCTGAGGCTCGTGTCTGGCTGGTCACCTGGCCCTATGAAGAAAACCCGGTTATCGACGATGCACGGCGGGCAGCACTGCGTGGCTATAAACCGATCCTAACAATAAAAAAATTACGGGCCAGCGCAGAACTCTTTGAACCTGATACCAAACCATGATCACCTGTGCTCACATACACAAAACAAGAAAGTCGCAATGGCGCCGTTAAACATGCACCTTCCCACATCCCTGTCGCGAGCAAAAAACCCAGATCAGGGTGTGCCCACGCTCAGCATCGTCGTGCCCATGTTTAACGAGGAAGAGGTGCTGCCGATTCTGTTCGACCGACTTGGCAACTTCCTTGAAACCCTTGGTGAAAGTTATGAGATCATCTGCGTCAACGATGGCAGCACCGACAGGACCGCCGCCATTCTGGCCGAGGCGCATGAACGTGATAAACGCGTCAAAGTATTGAACTTTTCACGTAATTTTGGAAAAGAAATTGCGCTGACCGCCGGGCTTGATGTCACCACCGGTCAGGCTGTTATTCCTATTGATGCGGATTTGCAGGACCCGCCTGAACTGATTGAAACCTTCCTCGAGAAATGGCGGGCGGGGTTTGATGTCGTCTATGCCGTCCGACGCCACCGCGACAGCGATACCGCGATGAAACGCTGGTCGGCACTGAAATTCTATCAGGTCATCAACCGGGTTTCGGGCGTGCCTATCCCCGCCAATACCGGCGATTTTCGCCTAATGGACCGGCGCGTGGTTCAGGCTGTTGTTCAACTGCGCGAGCACAATCGCTTTATGAAAGGCCTTTTTGCTTGGGTCGGGTTTCGGCACATCGAGGTGGCGTATGACCGTCCCGAGCGTGCAGCGGGACAGACCAAGTTCAACTACTGGCGCCTTTGGAACTTTGCGCTGGACGGTATTACCGGTTTCAGCACCGTACCGCTCAGGATTGCAGGTTATGTCGGAATGCTGACTGCGTTGGCTGCGATTATCTATGGTGTTTTCCTGATCTCACGCACCCTTATTTACGGGGTGGATGTGCCTGGCTATGCCTCATTGATGGTTGCTGTGCTGCTGATCGGTGGCCTGCAGCTTGTCGTGCTGGGTGTGATCGGGGAATATCTGGGACGGCTTTATGCAGAAGCTCAGAAACGCCCGCTTTACATTGTCGAAAGCAGTCTCGGGCTTGAATCCCGGGACGACCATTCGCCTTGATCCCTCAATCGTCCTGTGAACCCGCTGCAGTTCATCTGCGCCGATAGACCAGCACGTCTCCGTCCCCCAGTGTTCCGGGGAACTCACGCACATGATCCAATTGCCCTTCTGCGTCGCGTTTTAAATCCGGAATGGCGCGGAACATCCGGCCAGGGAACAGAACAACCAGCATTACAGGACCTGGCTGGGCCATCGCTTCGGAATACTCGTGCGCATCCCCGATGGTTCTCCAGTCAGCGTCGAAATGAGCTTCAAAAAGAGGCCCGCCCGGATTGATCGCATATATCCGGTCTGACGGACTGCGGGTTTCTTCCACAAGCGCAAAGGCCCCGGCCAGATCCTGTTTCGGGGCAGAATAGTTTCGCTGCACCAGAAGCACGGACACCACAATCATCGCCATAACACCCAGAGCAAAGAGAGGCCGTCCGAATTGGGGCTGCCGAACCCACCGTGCCACCACATCAGCCCCATGCCGACACCCCACAACGGCGAGGATAATGACGGGACCAATGTCGACAAAAAAGAACCTGGGCCAAATCCGCATTTCAAGCGAAAGAAGAAGGGTCAGCGTCACAGCGATATGCATGGCAATAGAAGGGAAAAACAACGGCTGCGTCACATGTGCCCCCACAGCGCCGAATACGATGACTGCCAGCCCGCCGATGGCGATAAACAACATTAGCGGACCGGTATTCCCAACCGCAGTCCGCAAACCTTCGACAATTGTCCAAAGCGGGTTCTGATATTCCTGCATGGGGTCCACGGCGGATGTCGCCGAAACCTCGCTTACGGTGCCCGCGATACTTGGCAAGATCGGCAGATATGCGAACAGGACCAGAACCAGCGCAACCGCAACACCCAACAGCGGATGCAGCACCCATTCGCGGGTCAAAGCGCCCCGGCCAAACCCGGTCACCAGGGAAAGCAGCCAGATGAGGCCCAATGCAACAAAGAAAAATGCACCGGTCAGATGCGTGAAAACAGCGGCCGCGGCGGTAAAGCCGAACGCAACCCAGGTGCCGGTCGCTGGCTGGCGCGTCCCCCGCAGAAAGAAAATGAAGCCAAGTGTGCTCCAGAACGCAAGCTCAGTATAACCGCGCGCATTTTGAGAGAACCAAACCTGATGATAGGACAGGGCTACCAGCAAAGCTGACACATGCGCAATCGTGCTGTCTGCAACCTCTTTTGCCAGCCACCAGATTACCCCGACAAGACCGACGCCAAACAGGACGGCCGGAAACCGGTATGCCCATGCCTGATCTCCGAATATCTGGGAAACCAGCTTTGCCTTCATGCTGAAAAAGTAATGATGGTTCATCGAATAATCACGCATCATCTCACTCCACGGAAGGCTGACATGCGTATCGACGGTCCGGATTTCGTCATACCACAAGGGTGCGTTCAGCCCGGCGCTTCTGAGGACTGCGGCAAGAAGAAGAATAAGCAGGAGTATTGCCAGATCATTGCGGTCAAGCATGGGGGAAGTCTGTTTCATGGGCTTCTCCAGTCACGCCAGGCTCAATGCGGGCATCGTTAAAAATCGACAGCAGGGGCGTGGCGCAAGCAAATGTCGATCCTTCTTTCGCAGCGCACCGTACCTGCGGGGTACACTGACACAAAGTTTCAATGCAGGCGATTTCATCCAATAAACGCTCAAGAATTATCAATAGTTTGCAAGATACTTTGCGATTGTTTCTCTTTTGCGCACTCTGTCAGGCTGCTTTTTCCAGCATTTGACGATAAAGCTGTTCGATCCGTGATGTACATGGTCCGGGTCAAAACGCTCCTCACGCGCCAGTGCGCGGGCGTTGGCCCCCAGAGTTTTGCGCAGCCCTTCGTTTTCTGCAAGCTCCAGCACAGCCGCGGCCAGCCCTTCAACATCACCAACAGGACAAAGCCGCCCAACCCGTTCAGACACAAGCTCACTCACACCACCGCAGTCGGTCGCTATCACTGGCAAACCGGCGTGAAAGGCTTCAACAATTGAAATCGGCAATGCCTCCCAACGGGACGTGAGCAGCATGAAGTCTGCAGCGGCCATATGCAGAGGGACGGTATCGATCAGTCCCAGAACCCGGATGTTTTCACCAACTGGGCCAGCACATCGATCATCAAGTTGATACCCTTTTGCGGATCCTGCTCTGGTTGCCCTGAAATATAGGCCATAGACGAAACCCCTTACCCCCTTGTCCAGAACACATGTGGACGTCACACAAACCCGCCATCCAGAAAGGCTTTGCCAAATCGATTACAACCTCAGCACCGTTGACCTGATATTGTACAGGGCCAAGCTATTTGAGACATCGCCATCATATGGCAGATGCATGGCCCATCAAAGGTATCTTTGACAATAGATACGTCGGAAGAATGTGGGAATGCGCGAAGCGATTGGTCAGAAATGAAACGGTGAGCCCCCCACTGAAGTGGCGCTACAACACCCTATGTTGGAAACATCTGGCTGCTTTCCCCGTCATACACGGTCTCCTCCACAATCCAAAGCCTCTCCTACGCAGACCAGTACCGACGGCGATGATTTAAATCTCAGACATGAGCATATGCTCAAGGATAACCTTAAGCCACCTTGGGCAGGCCACGGTGGCCCGTCGAAATTGAGACCAGTTCAATTGAGCTAGCGCTCACAAGCCCCGGAAACCGTCGTTCGGATGAACCAATCGCCGACAATGCATTTACGGATCACTCAGGTGGAGCTGATCACGAGATAAGAGTGAACTCATACCGATGGTTCCCAGTGCGGAAAATGCCTCTGCAAAACTGGACCTGTCCCGTTTTTGTGCCACCCCAAGAGCTCGTTTAAGCCACTTTCCTTTCGAATGCGACCGGGCTTTTAC